>CBEVRB010000045.1:0-14163 GCA_965552155.1 uncultured bacterium | reverse complement strand
ATCGAAAGCCGCCTCCAACATCTCCTCAGGTCTCCTCCCCTTCACCGAGATCAGGAGAGGCCTTCCATCCTCCGTAAACAGCCCCAAATTGCCCTTCCTCGCCTCCAAGGTCCTCCTTCCACAACGCCAGAGGGAAAGGGAGATCGTCTGGATCAGGGCCGCCTTCAAAAAGTCCCTCCTCGTCACCATCGTCCTATCTCTCCCCTCCCATCCATGCGAATGTCCCCGCTATCGCTCCGGAGGCGAGGATCAGCGCCCCAGCCTCCACGTCCCAATCAAAGGTGGTGGGAAGGCCCAAAAGGGGCAGGAGGAAGAAGACGAAAAGGGGCAGGATATTGGCACCGAGAAACCCGGCCAAAAAGCCCAGGGCGGAACCCTTGACCCCCTTTCCCCCCATCGAGCCAAGGGTCACCCCCAGGAGGGGCCAGGCGAGCATGGGATAATGGATCAGCCCCCCGATCAAAAAACCCACAAGTACCGCCACCCCTCCGAGGACCGCTCCCGAAGCCCTCCTGCCCCTTGAGAGGGCCCCCACCGCCATTCCCGTCAGCACCCAACCCAAGGCCCTATGATGGACGGCCACTGAGAGGAGCCACCCCAGGAGGCCAAAAAAACCACCCAAAAGTGAGAACGCTATCGCTCGAATTCCCCTCATGGGAGAAAATCCCTCATAAACCGGAGGAGCTCATCCTCAGAAGGGAAATCCAAGGCCAAAAAGAGGGTCTTGCCCTTAAACCTTGCCATTGCCAGTCCCCTCCTACTCCTCCCAAAAAGGACCCCCTTCTTTTGCCTCGTCACCTTTTTGAAGGTACCCGAAGAAGGAAGTGATCGAAATACATCGGCCAGGACCGAGGGATCAGGGTAACTCACCACGACTACCTTCCCTCCCGAGGGCCACCTGAAGGCTATCCCCTCCGCCCCAGCGGCCAGCTTAAGGGGATCCCTATGGGAGATGAAGACGAAGTTGTTCAGGGCAATGGGGCCGCGAAAGAAGAGATAATCGCCTCCCTCGATGAGGGCTTGAGGCAGCTCCCCCCCCGTAAGGATATGGGGCAGCTCGCCCTCCTCGGAGATTCTCTCGGCTATGGCTTCCCCTAGGGGAAGGAGACCTTCTTCCCTTTCCCCCTCTGAGAGGAGCCGCACGTAATGCTTCCCCTTCCAGAAGGACAAAAGCCCTCCTTCCCACCTCCCACCCTGCCCTACGGGGACCCTCTTCCCCTTCCCCTCCGCCGTCCAGATCCCGAAAGCGGCAGGAGAGTCCTTCATCTCGTAGGCCTCTACGCTGATCGCCCCCTTCCCTCCTCGATACCCCCTGACCCAGAGCTGAACGAACCCATATTCCAAAAAGAGCTCTGCCCCCCCATCCATATAATCGAAGAGCTTCTCCCCGACAAAGTGTCGAGCGCTGCCGGCCGCCTGAAATCCATCCACCTCCTCCGGGAGGAGACCGGTCTCCCCTTTACCACACCCAAGGAGGAGAATGACAAGGGGAAAAAAGACGAATAACCTCTTCATCGCGAGCCATTGCTAACATATTCTCTAAAAACAAGTCAAGCATCTTAACCAAGGCGAAGGGGACACACAGGCACTGTCGCCCCTTGTGGGCCTTTGGGCATTTGCTTAAAGGCCCTTTTTATGTCAAAATTTCACCAGAAACGAATCCGAAGGTGTGGCTTTGGAGAAAATTCCCTTTCTTTCCCCCTGGGAAGAGGAGCTTCGTCCCAAAAAGTTTGATGAGTACATCGGACAGGGGTCGATAAAGGAGAACCTGCGAGTGTACGTGGACGCAGCCAAGGAGAGGGGGGAGGCCCTTGATCACGTCCTGTTTTATGGCCCCCCGGGGCTGGGGAAGACGACCCTGGCCCATATTATAGCCCATGAGTTGGGGGTGGGCATAAAGGTCTCCTCAGGTCCCGCCTTAGAGAAGCCGGGGGACCTGGCGGCCATCCTCACCAACCTTCAGGATCGGGACGTCTTCTTCGTCGATGAGATCCACCGCCTTCCCCGTCCGGTGGAGGAGGCCCTCTATCCTGCCCTGGAGGACTTCAAGTTCGACATCGTGATCGGGCAGGGAGCCAGCGCCAGGGCGATAAGGCTCGATCTCCCCCGCTTCACCCTGGTGGGGGCGACCACACGGGTGGGACTCCTTTCCTCTCCCCTGAGGGACAGGTTCGGGGTGGTACTGCGTCTCGATTATTACTCCTCCAAAGAGCTCAAGGAGATAGTCCTGAGGGCTGCCCGTTCCCTGAAAGTGAGGATAGAGGAAGAGGGGGCCGAGGAGATCGCCTCTCGTTCCCGGGGTACCCCCAGGGTGGCGATCAGGCTCCTGCGGCGCGTGAGGGACTTCGCCCAGGTGAGGAGGGATGGGGTGATAACGAGGGAAACGGCCGTTGAGGCCCTCTCCCTGATGGAGATAGACCAGTGGGGACTGGACAAGATGGACCGAAAGATCCTCCGCACCCTGGTGGAAAAGTTCAAGGGAGGACCCGTAGGGGTAGAGACTCTCTCAGCGGCTGTAAGCGAGGACAGGGGAACGATAGAGGAGGTATACGAGCCCTTCCTCATCCAGATGGGTTACATAGATCGCACCCCCCGGGGGAGGGTGGCCACCAAGAGGGCTTACGAATACCTGGGACTTAAGCCCGAACAGGGGGAACTCTTTTAGGGATGCTCGATGGGCCTTGGAGAGAGGGCTGCGGGATCTTCGGGGTATATGGCCACCCTGAGGCAGCCAACCTCACCTATCTGGGCCTTTACGCCCTGCAACACCGGGGCCAGGAGAGCGCCGGGATCGTCTCCTCGGACGGCCATAACCTTTACTCCCATAAGGCAATGGGGCTCGTGGCGGAGATATTTGACAGGGAGGTGCTGAAGAAACTGCCCGGAGACAGTGCTATAGGCCACGTACGCTACTCCACTGCTGGGGCCTCCCACCTGAAGAACGCACAACCCTTCGTCTTCGATTACTCCCGGGGAGGGGTGGCCATCGCCCACAACGGAAACCTGACCAATGCCCAGGTGCTTAGGCGTCAGCTGGAGGGGGACGGGGCCATCTTCCAGTCCACCATGGACACCGAGGTGATCATCCACCTCTTCGCCCGGGCCTCGGAAAACTCCTCCACGGTGGAGAGGCTAATCGCCGCCTTGAGCGAGGTGGAGGGGGCTTACTCGCTTCTGATCCTGAGCGAAAAGGAGCTCATCGCTGCCCGCGATCCCCATGGGTTCAGGCCCCTCGTGCTGGGAAAGCTGAAGAGGGGGTTCGTCGTGGGTTCTGAGACCTGCGCCTTCGACCTGATAGGGGCGGAGTTCATTCGGGAAATTGAGCCGGGGGAGGTCCTGGTCATAGACAGGGACGGGGTCCACTCCTTCTTCCCCTTCCCCCGGGTGAGGCCCAGACACTGCATCTTTGAGTTCATCTATTTTGCCCGCCCCGACAGCTTCATCTTCGGCCGCAGCGTCTATCAGGTGAGGCGCCAGTTGGGGGTGGAACTCGCCCGCGAGCACCCCGCCGATGCCGATATCGTGGTTCCCACCCCTGACTCCGGGTTCCCGGCGGCGATAGGCTTTTCCCATCAGTCCGGGATACCCTTAGAGCTGGGGATAATCAGGAACCATTACGTGGGAAGGACCTTCATCGAGCCAAGGGAGTCGATCCGTCACTTCGGGGTGAAGATAAAGCTGAACCCGGTTCAGAGGGCCATTCAGGGAAAGAGGGTAGTGGTAGTGGACGACTCGATCGTGAGGGGGACCACCGTGCGCAAGAACATGCGGATGATAAGGGGGGCCGGGGCCTCCAAGATCCACGTGCGGATAAGCTCCCCTCCCATCATCAGCCCCTGCTTTTACGGGATAGATACTCCTACCCACAAGGAGCTGATAGCGGCCAACCTCTCGGTGGAAGAGATAAGGAGGTTTTTGCGCGTCCACTCCCTCGGCTACCTCAGCCTTGAGGGGCTCAAGAGGTGTGTGGCCGGGGATGAGGAGAAGTTCTGTTACGCCTGTTTCACCGGCTCTTACCCCGTCCCTCCCCCGGCCCAGAGGATGCAGCTGGACTTCTTCATCAAAGAGGTTTAATGAGATGGGAAAAGAAAGGGCTCGGCTCCTTGAGCTTCTGAGGAGACGTTCCTACGAGGAGAGGGAGGTGATCCTCTCCTCGGGGCGCAGGAGTACCTTTTACATCGACGGCAAGCAGACCACCCTGGACCCCGAAGGGGCCTATCTCGTGGGGAAGGTCCTCTTTCAGATGATAAAGGCCGGGGGGAAGGGGGTAGAGGCGGTAGGAGGCCCCACCCTGGGGGCGGACCCGATGGTGACTGCCATAGCCCTCGTGAGCCACCTCGAGGGGGCGCCCCTTCCGGCCTTCATCATCCGCAAGGAGCCCAAAAAACACGGAAAAGGCCTCTGGATCGAAGGAGATAAAGCCCTGCGGAAGGGGATGAAGGTGGCGCTGGTGGAGGACGTGGTGACGACAGGAAGTTCCCTCCTTCGGGCCATAAAGGTCGCCGAGGAACATGGCCTGCAGGTGGTCCAGCTCCTCGCCCTGGTGGACAGGGAGGAGGGAGGAAGGGAGCGTTTGGCTGCGGAGGGCTATGAGCTTGAAGCGGTCTTCACAAGAAGCGAAATAAAGGGATGAAGGAACTTCCCCCTCCCCTGGAAGAGGTCCTCGAGAGGGTCAGAGAGGACAGGAGCTCCGGGGCAAGGGAGCTGGCAATAAAGACCTGTGTGTACCTCCTCAACTGGCTGGAGAAGGGGCCTGAGGGCCCCCTTCGGGAGGCGATCTTCCTGCTTGCCTCCAGGCTCCTGGAGCTTCAACCCTCCATGGCCCCCTTCCTTCGATTGAGTTACGAGATCGAGCAGGTACTGAGGGAAAAGGAGGGAACGGAGGAGGTTCTGGAGAGGGTGAAGAACCTGCTCACCGATTTTCTGAAGGAGCTTCGAGAAGGAGCGAAGGGAGTGGCGTTACGGTTCGCATCCGTGATCAAAGGGAAGAGGAGGGTGATGACCCACTCCTTCAGCACCACGGTGCTTGAGGCCCTCCTGCTGATAAGACCCGAGGAGGTCATCTGCCCGGAATCGAGGCCCCTCTGCGAGGGGATAAGGATGGCAAAGGAGCTGGGCGGGAAGGGGGTTCAGGTGGTGCTGATAGTGGACGCAGCAGCACCGGGGTTGGTGGCAGACTGTGATGCCGTAGTCGTGGGGGCGGATTCCGTCACCTCAACGGGAGTGGTAAACAAGGTCGGGACATATCCCTTGGCGCTAAGCGCCAAAAGGGAAGGAGTCCCTTTTTACGTCCTTGCCGAAAGGTATAAGGTCCTTCCCCCCTCTCTGACCCCTCACTTTCGCATCGAAGAGAAACCCTCTGATGAGGTGACGAGGGAGAGAATACCTTTGGGAAAGGTTAGAAATCGCTACTTCGAGACCACCCCCTTTGACCTGATAACGGGGATCGTAATGCCTGGAACCTTCTACACGGGGGGACAAATAGAGAGGCTCATCACGGGGAGGGAGGGACTGTGAGACTTTACCTCATCAGGCATGGGCGCACACGTTGGAACAGGGAGGAGGTCTTCCGCGGTACCGTAGACGTCCCCTTAGATGAGGTGGGCAGGAGAGAGGCGGAGAAGGTGGCAGAGGCCCTCCGCGAGCGCGGGATCGAGGTCGTATACTCGAGTCCCCTTTCCCGGGCCAAGGAGACAGCAGAGGCCATAGCTGCAAGGTGCAAGGTCCCCCTCTGCATAATGGAGGAATTGAGGGATCTCGACTTCGGAGAATGGCAGGGACTAAGCCGTCTCGAGGTCAAAGAAAGATACCCCGAACTCTATAACCTCTGGGAAAGGGAGCCTCACCGGGTGGCGTTCCCCGGCGGAGAGGACCTCGACGCGGTCCTTAGGAGGGTCGCTCGGGCGCTCCAGAAAATAAGGGAGGCTCACCCCAATCAAGGGGTTGCGCTGGTGAGCCATCGGGTGGTCCTAAAGGTGCTGACCTGTTTCCTCCTGGGGTTGGACAACTCCCACTTCTGGAAGGTCCTTCATGACACCGCGGCCATCAGCTGTTTTAGCTTCGACGGGACGAAATGGATCGTCCAATGCCTGAACGACACGTGCCATCTCCGCTCCCTCCCACAGGAAGAGAAGGCCGACTTTTGAAGTCCACAGGTTTTGTGGAAAAGCTGTGGAAAAAAGCAGCAAAACTTCCCTGATCTTTCTATCAGAATTGGAGAAAATGAGCGGAAGGGGAAAAAGCCCAAAATGTAGGCAGGAGTTTTCTGAATGATTTCAGAATGTTACAGCTTTTCCTTTATTTTCAAGGACTTGCGAAGGGGCGGCTCAGTGAGGGGACAATTTTTCCACAGTTTTTCCACAACCCCCTCCATCCGTGGCCCTTTGCGGCTGTTCTCTCGGATGTGACCAGATGGGGCGGTGTCGTCGTTGCGGGAAGGGTTCGCCCTTTATAAGCGAAAGGATCGGCCTCTGTGCCGACTGTATCAGGGAGGCGTTTAGGGAAGAGGAGGAGGCGATCCTCTCCCTGCACAGAGAGGTACGAAGGAGGGATGGACTTCCTCCTGAGGTGCCGAGGGGAGGAGATGCCAAATGTCACTTGTGTTTTCACCAATGTGAAATACCCCAGGGAGAGAAGGGCTTCTGTGGGGTGTATGAGAACGTAGAAGGGAGGGTTCGTCCTTCCACCGGTAGGATGAGACGGGGGTTTGTCTCCTGGTATCACGATCCCCTTCCGACCAATTGCTGTGCAGCATGGGTTTGTCCCGGGTGCAGTGAGAGCGGGTATCCTCGATACTCCTATGCCCCTGGCCCTGAGTATGGATACAAAAATCTGGCCGTCTTTTATGAGGCCTGCAACTTTGACTGTATCTTCTGTCAGAACTGGACATACAGGAGAAGGGCAAGGGGGAGAGGAAGTGACATAGAAGAACTGATCCAGGCAGTGGACAGGGGTACGAGCTGCATATGTTTCTTCGGCGGTGATCCCACTCCTCAGGCGGTCCATGCCCTCCTCACCGCAAAAGAGGTTCTGAGGAGGGAGGAGGGGAGGATCTTACGGATATGCTGGGAGACGAACGGCGGAGCCTCTCCCCCTCTGCTGAAAGGGATGGCCCGGGTTTCCTTGCAGAGCGGAGGCTGTATAAAGGTGGACCTGAAGTGCTGGAGCGAGGAATTGAGCTATGCCCTCTGCGGGGTGAGCAATCGCTCAAGCCTCGAGAACTTCCGCACCCTTGCCACCTATCACAAGATGAGGCCCGATCCCCCCTTCCTCATCGCCAGCACGTTACTCGTCCCGGGTTATGTGGACGATTACGAGGTCTCCCAGCTCGCCCGCTTCATCTCCTCGCTGGACCCCTCCATCCCCTATACCCTACTGGCCTTTCACCCCGACTTCCTCCTCTCCGACCTTCCCCCGACCCCTCGTGAATACGCTTACAGGTGCCTCCATGAAGCGAAGAGGGCGGGGCTTAAGAACGTGCACTTAGGAAACGTGCACTTATTGTGGTGATCACCGAGGGGCCTTTAAGGCCGTCTGCGCGAAGCGATTTCCCTCTTGCAGGTCCTTAAGGGTCAAGGTCCTCCCTTCCCTCGCCGCCCTCCGGTAGGCAAAAATTAACGAGATCGCCTCCCTCCTCAGATCCTCCTTCGCCCTCTCTATCTCTTGAACCACCTGACCCCTTAGCTGGTCAAATTCCGCTTCCATCGTCTTCGATATCCTTATACCGGTAAAAAGGATGCTGGCTGCCAGAACCAAAAGGGCAAAGATCAGGCCCCAATTACTTCTCCTCACCTTCCCCTCCTCCATCTCTCCCTCCTTGGAGTTTTTTAATCACTTCACCACCAAACGGTGGTACCTCTTTTTCCCTGCCCGGAGGATGATCGATCCCCCTTGCAAGTCATCGACGGTTACCTTCTGTTCAAAACTCTCCACCCTTCTGCCGTTCAGATACCCCCCTCCCTGGGATATGAGCCTCCTTGCCTCACTTCTACTTGAGGCAAGGCCACTGAGGACGAAGAGCTCATAGGCGAGGATGCCTTCCTCCAGACGGGACCTCTCTAAGTAGCTGGTGGGCATCGCCTCCAGATCCCCCCCTTCACCCCGGAAGATCGCCCGGGAGGCCTCCTGGGCCTTCCTCGCCGCCTCCTCCCCATGGGTCAGCCTGGTCACCTCATAGGCCAGTACCTCCTTTGCTTCCCGAAGCTCCTCCCCCTTCAACTTCCCATACCTCCGGACCTCCTCCATCGGCAAGAGGGTAAAGAGGGCGAGGAACCGCTCCACGTCCCTGTCGTCCGTGTTGATCCAGTACTGATAATACTCGTAAGGGCTGGTGAGCTCAGGGTCAAGCCAGACCGTCCCCTTTTCGGTCTTGCCCATCTTTCCCCCGGAGGCGGTGGTGATCAGGGGAAAGACGAGACCATAGGCATCCCCCCCCTCAACCCTGCGGATCAGATCTATCCCCGCACAGATGTTCCCCCACTGATCCCTCCCACCCATCTGAAGGACACATCCATAGTTCTGATAGAGGTAAAGGAAATCGTAGGCCTGAAGGAGCATGTAATTGAACTCCACGAAATTGAGCCCTGTGGAGAGCCTCATCCGGTAGGTCTCGGCGGCGAGCATCCTGTTCACGCTGAAATGGCGGCCTATGTCCCGCAAGAACTCGATGTAGTTCAGCTTGATGAGCCAATCGGCGTTGTTTAAAAGGAGAGCCCTTTCTCCTTCAAAGTCGAGGAAATGGGCGAGCTGGGCTTTGAGGGCCTCGGCATTCGCCTCCACCTCCTCCTTGGTCATGATCTTTCGCATCTCCTTCTTGCCGCTCGGATCCCCTATGAGTCCCGTCCCCCCTCCCACCAGGGCTATCGGCCTGTGCCCTTCACGCTGCATGTGGACCAGAGCCATGATAGGGACCAAGCTCCCCACGTGGAAGCTCCGGGCAGTGGGATCGAATCCGATGTAGCAGGTTATCCTCTCCCTTTCCAACAGCTTCCTAAGGCCTCCCTCATCCGTCACCTGTTCTATGAATCCCCTCTCCTCTAAGACCTCATATGCCCCCATCTCCTATAACCTTTCCCTTATCCTCTTTATATTTAAGGCAAGCCCGCTCTCATTGTCTATCTCCACTATCACCCCCTGAAGCTCGATCTCTCCCTTGGCGGGCTCAAACCTGTTAGGAAGAAGGGTGAGGAACCGCTCTATCGCCAGCTCTTTCTTGATCCCTATGACGGAGTTGATCGGCCCGGTCATCCCTGCATCGGTTATATAAGCGGTCCCTGCGGGCAATATCCTCTCGTCCGCCGTCTGCACATGGGTATGGGTGCCGATCACCGCACTCACCTCCCCGTCGAGGAACCAGCCCAGGGCCATCTTCTCCGATGTCGCCTCGGCGTGGAAATCGACCACCAGGATGGGACTCTCCTTCTTGAGATAATCGATATGCTCTTCGGCGGTGCGGAAAGGACATTCCAAGGCCTTCATGAAAACCCGCCCCTCCAGGTTTAACACCCCCACCTTTATCCCGTTCCTTGCCCGAAAGACCCCGCTCCCCCGTCCCGGGGCTCCGGAGGGGGAATTGGCAGGGCGGAGCAGCCGCGGCTCCCGCTCGATGTAACTGAGGATCTCCTTCTTCTTCCAGATATGATTCCCCGAGGTGAGGACATCTATCCCCATCTCCAGGAGCTCCTTTGCCTTCTCCGAGGTGACCCCCATACCTCCAGCAGCGTTCTCCGCGTTGGCGATCACAAATTCTACCCCTTCCTTCTCCCTGAGAGAGGGGAGAAGCTCTCTAACGGCCCGCCTCCCTCCCTTTCCCACGATATCGCCTATGAAGAGGATCTTCATTTCGCGTAGTCTATCGCCCGGAGCTCCCGTATCACCGTGACCTTGATCTGCCCCGGGTAGTTGAGCTCTTTCTCTATCTTCCGGGCTATCTCCCTGCTTAGGACCACTGCCTCGTCATCGCTCACCCGCTCGTTCTGGACGATCACCCGTATCTCCCTGCCAGCCTGAATCGCGTACGCCTTCTCCACCCCTGGGAAGGAGGAACTTATCCTCTCCAGGTCCTGGAGCCTCTTGATATAGGTCTCGTACATCTCCCGGCGGGCCCCTGGACGTGCCCCAGAGAGGGCATCGGCTGCCTGTACCAATACGGCCAGGAGGTTATTTGGAGACGGTTCATCATGATGGGCCGCAATCGCCATCACCACCTCCTCTGGCTCACCATATTTCCTCGCCAGCTCGGCACCGATGGCTGCGTGACCGCCTTCCACCTCATGATCCACCGCCTTGCCGATGTCGTGCAGGAGCCCCGCCCTCTTGGCCAACTTCACGTTGAGGTTCAGCTCCGAGGCCATCACCCCACAGAGGAAGGCCACCTCCAGGGAGTGCTGATAGACGTTCTGGGCGAAGCTCGTCCGATACTTCAGCCTTCCGATCAACTTTATCAGCTCGGGATGAAGGTCCGGGATCCCCACGTCGAGGGCGGCCTGTTCCCCTGCCTCCTTGATGCTCTCCTCCACCTCCTGCTCCACCTGAGAGACGATCTCCTCTATCCTGGCCGGATGTATCCTCCCATCACTTATCAGCCTCTCCAGGGAGATCCTGGCGATCTCCCGCCGGATAGGGTTGAAGGCGGAGAGGATCACCGCCTCCGGGGTATCGTCTATGATCAGGTCCACCCCTGTTGCCGCCTCCAGGGCCCTGATGTTTCGCCCCTCCCTGCCTATGATCCTCCCCTTCATCTCCTCGTTGGGGAGGTTGACCAAAGAGACGGTCTTTTCCGCCACATACTCCCCGGCGTAACGCTGGATGGCCAGGGTTATGATCTCCTTCGCCTTCCTGGAGGCCTGCTCCCTCAGCTCTTCCTCTATCTCCTTTATTCGCCTGGCGGCATCATGCCTCGCTGCCTCCTCCATCTGCTCCATGAGCATCTTCTTGGCCTCCTCGGCGGATATCCCCGATATCTTCTCAAGCCTTCCTCTCTCCTCCTCTATGAGCTTCTGGTAGAGCTTCTCCTTCTCCTCTACATCCCTTTCCTTCTCCGCCAGCACCCTCTCCTTCTTGGTCAGTTCCTCCTCCTTTGCGTCCAGGAGGTCCACCTTCTTGTCGATGTTGGCCTCTCGCTGCTGAAGCCTCTTCTCCAGTCGCTGAACCTCCTCCCTCCTGCGCTCCATCTCCTTCTCAAATTCCGTCTTTAATCGATAAACCTCCTCCTTTGCCTGCAGGAGGGCCTCCTTCTTCAGGATCTCCGCCTTCTTTTCCGCCTCCTGCAGGAGGCGCACTGCCTCCCTTTGGGCCTCTTCCAACCTCTTGCGTCTTAGCCTCTTGCTCCCCAGCAGGCCGATCCCGATACCAGCCACAAGGGTAAGGAACAACGCTGCCACCGACCAGACTTCCATCATCTCACCCCCTTTCTGCGAACTCCAACCTCATCTCCTAACGGGACAACGAGAGGCCTCTTCTTTGTAGGATTGAGGGGGAAGGTGATGAGGAGTTGAAAGGGAAAACCTTCTACCAGCTCCTGCTTTCCTCCTCGTAATGAAGGTCTCCCCTTTCCCCTAAAAAGGCCCTCTTTAAACCTTTAATGATTAACTCCCGAAGGAGCTTAAACCCTTCCTCTTCACCTCGCCCTCTATTTCGCATCGGATCCCAAGATCGTGTCTAACCTCTCCGTCTGATCCTTTATCCTTTTAAGAAGCTCTTCGTTGTCCCTTGAACTCTTTAAGAGCTCATCGGCTATATTTAAGGCCGCCAAGACGGCCACATTTAAAGTGGAAACCGAACTGCCCCTCTGGGCAACTTCCCTCATCTTCCTGTCCACTAAACTGGCCACCTCCCTCACGTATTCTTCAGAGGACTCGCTCCTGATCACGTATTTCTGGCCGTATATGTGAACTTCCACCGACCTTTTGGCCATCACTCCTGGGCCATCAACCCCGCCTTCTCGATCTTTTCGATCAACCCGATGATGCGGTTTCTTATCTCCTCCTTCTCCGCCCTCATCTCCTCCAGCTCTCCCTTGAGGGAGGAAATCTCCTCCTCTTTCTGTTTGAGCAGGTTCAAAAGGTTGTTCCTTTCCTCCTTAAGGGAAAGGAATCCCCTCGTCAGCCTCTCTATCCTTTCCTCCAGTTCGTTGAAGGCCTCCCACCTCATCTCGTTTACCCTTAAATTCTATTCCTCTGAGCGGACAAAGTCAAGGGACAATTTTTTGAAAAATATAGGAAAGCTGTACAGTTACCTATAAAAATAGGGGGTCAAGCCAAGAGGCTTGACCCCCTCTCGAGTCGGCGTTGGGAAGCCCTCAGAACAGACCCTTCACCTGTCCGGTCTCCACGTCTACGTCCACCCTGCGGAAGGCGGGGTTGGAAGAGGTGCCGGGCATCAGGCTGATGGTTCCGGTCATGGGGCAGAGGAACTTGGCGCCGGAGAAGAGGAGGATATCCCTCACCGGCAGTACCCATCCCTTCGGTACCCCTTTCACGTTCGGATCGTGAGTGAGACTCAGGTGGGTTTTGACCATCATGGTGTAGTAATCCCTGAACTTGGGATCCGATTCGAACCGCTTCGCCTTCTCCTCGGCTTCGGGTGTCCAGACCACACCATCCGCTCCGTAGACCTCCTTGGCTATGACCTCGACCCGCTCTCTCAGGGGCATCTCCAAGGGGTAAAGGTATTTGAAGTCGACCTTTTCTTCGCAGGCATCAAGGACCGCATCGGCCAGTTCCAAGGCCCCGTCTCCGCCTTTGAGCCAGTGTTCGCTCACCGCACAGCGGGCCCCTGCCTGCTCAGCATAACGGCGCACCAGAGCGATCTCATCCTTCGTATCGGTGTGGAAGGCATTGATACAGACGACGGGCTTGATTCCGGACTTTTTCACGATGTTGATGTGATGAATGAGGTTAACGATCCCCTTCTCCAGGAGTTCCAGGTTTTCCTTCTTATACTCCTCAGGCAGTGGGAGCCCTGGGGCAACCCTGGGTCCTCCACCGTGCATCTTCAGCGCCCTTATGGTGGCGACGATCACCGAGACGTTGGGGTGGAGGCCACTCAGGCGGCATTTCACGTTCCAGAACTTTTCAAAGCCGATGTCCGCCCCGAATCCGCTCTCGGTCACGTGATAATCGAACATCTTCAAGCCGACCCGGTCAGCGATGATGGAAGACTGTCCCACAGCGATGTTGGCGAAGGGACCGGCGTGGACCATGCAGGGCTGATACTCCACGGTGCAGCAGAGGGTGGGGTTGATGGTGTTACGCATCCAGGCGCACATGGCGCCTGCTACTTCGAGATCCTCCGCGGTAACAGGGTTCCCTTTCTTGTCATAGGCCACCGTTATCTCGCCGATCCGTTTTCTCAGATCCTTCAGGTCCATGGCGATGGAGAGGATGGCCATCAGCTCGGAGCTGACAGTTATCTGGAAGCCGGACTCCATCATGAAGCCGTCCATCCGGCCCCCGAGGCCGATGATGATCCGGCGCAACGCCTGAGCACAGAAGTCTATAGCCCACCTCATCTCCACCCTGCGGGGGTCTATATCGATGCGACGCAGGTTCCTCTTGGCCAGCTCCTCATCCGAATAGTTGAACTCGTGCTGCATCCGGGCCGTGAGGGCGACCATCGCCAGATTATGAGCATTGGTGATGTCGTTGATATCCCCCGTGAGCCCCATGGAGAACTCGGTCATGGGGATGAGCAGGGCATTGCCCCCGCCAGCGGCCGTACCCTTTATGTTCATGGTGGGGCCGCCCGAGGGCTGACGGATTGCGCCGCCTACGTTCTTCCCCCTCTTGGCTATCCCCTCGAGGAGGCCCATGGTGGTAGTGGTCTTGCCCTCTCCCAGAGGGGTGGGCGTGATGGCTGTTACCTCAATATATTTGCCATCGGGCTTGTCCTTTAAACGCTCAATGATCTTCATGAAGTCGAGCTTACATATCCTTCCGTACGGAATGATCTCGTCCTTCTGCAGCCCCAAACGATCCCTCCACTCCTCAGGAGTAGGCATATTCTTCTCGGCCTCGGCAGCTATCTGCCAATCAGCCATTTTTGTGGGATCATAAGCCATCTTCCCCCTCCTTCCCTTTGTTTTTTTAGTGACTAAGTGCCAAAGTTCACAGCTTCGCTCTTTTTAAATTAAATTTCCCTTCTTGTCAAGGGGTATCTATTACC
>CBEVRB010000044.1:0-14673 GCA_965552155.1 uncultured bacterium | reverse complement strand
GCCCGAGAAATCCTCCCTTGAGGCGGTAGAAAACCGAGCACTGAAGCAGTTACCACAAGCCCAGCTCCTTGAGCTTCCTTAAGATCTTAGCCTGTAGTACCCATGTCTTTACCCCTTACCTTTGATCTCCTGAGGAGAACTAATACAAGGAGTGCAGCTGCCAAGTTAAAGAAGGGGAAAAGGAATTTGTGGTCCTTTACCCATCGGGGGAGGCCGACCATGGCCGCATACCGGATCTTCTTTCCAATCCCCCAGCCCCGTTCTACAAACAGGATATCCTCAGAAACCCCCTCAGGGCTCACCGTTATGATGATGGCGTGGTGGAAGGCCCCGCATACTTTTCCATACTTGGGGGGATTGAGGCGGGCTCCTCCCCCCCCGCTGACGAGGTAGACGGTCCCCCTCACCTCCTTGCGGGCATATGCGTGGTAGTGTCCTGCGAAGACGTAATCGATCCTGTATTCCTCAAAGAGGGTTACCAGAGCCGGATCCCTCCTCCCTTTCGGGAAGGAGGGAAGGGGTGGGGCGTGCATAAATACGAAGACCCTCCTCATCTCCTGGCGGTGAGCGGAGAGGACCCGGCGGAGGAAGGCCCTTGTCCCCTCCATATCGGGGGTGATATGGGATGCATTGAGGCCTATGAAGAGGCAGCCCCTGTGGAGGAAATAGAAGTTGGCAGGCCCGTACGTCTCCTCGAACCTCCTCAGATCGAACCCTTCCCCCAGATCGTGTTCGCCTACCACATAGAAGACGGGGAAGGGGAAAGAGGCCCTGTTGATCTCCGTCCAGAGAAACCTGTGCTCTTCTGGGTTTCCCTCAAAGACGCAATCTCCCAGAAGGACGAGGAAGGAAAGGGGCATCTCCCTCAGGCGTCCTGAGATCTTCTCGAAGACGCCGAATCCCTTCGTATCTCCCACCACGGCAAAACTGAAGGTTCCTTTCCCCTCCTTCAGGTAAGAGATCACCTCCTTACGATTCCCCAGTTTTAGAGGTGGCCCCGAGGGAGCCCGCAGGAGGAGGAAGCCGCTGTAGAGTTCAAAGGAGAAGAAGAGGATACAGAAAAGGATAAGGAATCCCCGGATTATATTTCTCATTTCCCTTGCCCCGATCTCACCTTCGTCAGGAGGTAGTAATGCTCCCTGAACCGGCAGAAAAGGGGGGAAAGGTCCCCCTTTGCCATAGCCCTGATGACCTCTTCGAGTTTCAGGGGCGGTCCTTCTCTGTAGGAGTATCCGCACACCTTCCGCAATTCGTAGCCCCTCCTGATCAGACGATCAAGGAAGGCATGCGAGGTGATGATAAAGCGCACTCCCTCCAGTCCCTTAAGGTCATTTCCGGTAAATATTTTCATCCTGATCCTTCCTCCTGACAGCACGTTGATCTGCCCCCTGTACTTGTCCGGAAGGTCGAGGACGGCGACCGTACCCCCGCCCTCCCTGAGAACCTCCCTCACCACACAGGGAGCGGGAGAAGCGAAGATGACGGGGCGGAGAAAGTTGTGGATCACCGAAAACCCCATGATCCCCAAAAGGGCCACGGCCAGAAGCCCGGGTAAATGGCCCCGCTGAAAGAGGGCTCGATACAGCGCCACAGAGCCCAAAAGGATTATCATCCCCCCAACGACGACCCTCAGATCGAGGAGTGCTCCCAATAAGATGAGGAAGCCCCCTCCCACCATCCCCAAGATCAGCACCCATCTCTCAATCATCCTCAACGCCTTTGAGGAGCGCCCCTCTTCCCCTTCCATGAGCACCGAGGCGAGGAGGGCCCCAAGCAGGGGATAGGTGGGAAGGAAGTAACGGGCCCTCTGGATATTGCTCAGGGCAAAGATCACAAAGATGGAGAGATACCAGCCCGCGACGAGGAGGATTTCCTTCTTCTTTGTGAGATAAAGCCCTTTCACCCTGTCCCAATCCCTTGCGAGGACTATCAGGCTCATAAGGGACCAGGGCATAAGCTCCTTGAGCAATCTCCCAAGGTAAAGGAAGGCGTTCTCCAGAATGTAAATTTTTGAGCCTGAGAGCCGCTCCCCCACCTGGTCTAAGAAAAAGTCCCTCAGAGCTGCCTCCCCGTGTTTGAGGGAGATGGCCACAAACCAGAAGAGGGCCACTGCAGCGGAGGCGATGATGACCTTTCCCTTCAAGAGCTCCCTCACCCTCACCCCTTTACAGGAGGAGGCGAAGATGAAAGAAAAGGCCACGGGTAAAAGCCCCAATCCGCCCTTGGAGGCGACAGCGAGGGCTGCCCCCATGTAGGCGAGCCAATGATAGTGGGAGGATCTTTCCCCTCTGAGGATCAGGTTCATGAACCCGTAAAGGCTCATGGCGAGGAAAAGGCACTGGATGATATCCGGGTGAGAGCGGATCGAGGTATGGAAGACCGTCATATTGGAGGCAAGGATTGCTGAGGCGAGAAGGGCTTCCCTCTCACCGAAAAGCACAGAGGTGATCCTGTAAGTGAAGAAGAGGACCAGACAGCCGGCGATGAGAAAGGGTATCCGAGAGGAAAAGAGACTTATCCCAAATACCTTGTAGCTGGCGACGATGATCCAGTACACGAGGATCGGCTTCCTGAACCTCACTTGACCCGTGTGATAGTAGGGGGTGAGGTAGTCTCCAGTCTGGACCATCCGGATAGCGGCATCGGTGTAAAAGCGCTCATCTCCCCGATAGTAAGAAGTTCGGGGAAGAAGGGGGAGGAAGGCGAGGAAGTAGATCAGGACGATCAGGAAGGCCGCCTTGCGCGCGTTGACCTCTTCGTTCAATTTCGAAACCTTTTTAATGGGATTTTGGCTTACCATAATCGAAGAGATGGCGAGATGTCAAATTACAGAGCCCCTTTCCTTGACGCCCATCGGGTTTCCTGCTACCTTAAAATTGAAAGGAGATCAAAAAGTTACAGGATCATGGAAGTACCGAAGCTGAGGCAGGTGGAGGCCCTTCCTGTTGAGGTCGAGGGGCGAAAGATGATCGGCTTGAGGGACCCCCTGGGGATAAGCCCGGAGGTGCTCTTTCTCTCCCCTGAGGCCTTTTTTATAGCGAGCCTGATGGACGGGAAGAACAGCCTGAGGGACATACAGGCTGCTTATATGCGGCGCTTCGGCGAACTGATCTTTACCGAAAGGATAGAGGACCTGATAAGGGAGCTTGACGCCCATTATCTCCTGGAAACCCCCAATTTCCTCGAACACTTAAAGCGCCTGAAAGAGGAATTCCGGCGCTCTCAAGTGAGGGAGGCGGCCTTTGCGGGAAAGAGCTATCCCGCCACGAAGGAAGCCCTCCAGCGGGAACTTGCGGGATTCTTCTCCAGGGTCCCTCCTCAAACGAGGGGAGAGAAGCTCAGGGGATTAATCGCCCCCCACATAGACTTTGCCCGTGGAGGGGAGTGTTATGCACATGCCTACAGGGCCCTGGATGCCTCAGGACCTTCTTCCCTCTACGTGATCCTCGGGACGTGCCACACCCACATGAAGGAACCCTTCACCCTCACCAAGAAGGCCTTCGAGACGCCTTTCGGTAGGGTGGAGACGGATCAAGAGCTGGTGGAGGGGATCGCCCGAGCTCTCCCCTTCAATCCCTTCGAGGACGAGTTTCTCCATCGGCAGGAGCACACTATCGAGTTCCAACTGATCTTCCTCCAGTACCTTTGGGGGAACTCCTTTCGGATCCTCCCGGTCCTCTGCAGGTCCTTCCAGGAGTATATTCAGGAGGGGAAGTCCCCCATCGATGATCCCTACTTTCGTTCCTTCATCGAAGCGGTAAAAGAGGCCCTTGTTGGGAAAGAGGCCGTCTTTTTGGCCAGCGCCGACCTCGCCCATGTAGGCCCTCAATTCGGCCATCTCTACCAGGCTACCCCGGGGTTGATGATAGAGGTGAGGAATAAAGACATGGAGATGATCTCCCACGTGCTCAGCGGTGATGCAGAAGGCTTCTTCCGTTATATCTGGAGGGAACGGGATGAACGTAACATTTGCGGGCTTCCCCCCATCTACAGCCTTCTGCTGTTGATTGAAGAGTGTAAAGGACAACTCCTGGAGTACCGGGAATGGCGGGACCCGCAGGGGAAGGGTGCTGTGACCTTCGCCAGCATATCCCTCAAGTAAGAAGATGGAAGAAAGACCCCTCGAGATAGGACCAAAGGGTGCCCGGGAAATCCTTGAGCTCTCGGAGAAGGAGCCGAAGATGGCCGAAGCCCTCTTCAACCGCCTCTCCTTTGAGGAGAGGATGGGGATGGCCTTGAGCCTGAGGGGCAAAGAAAGAGAAAGGCTGATCCTCCTTGCCAGGGATGCCCAAAAGATCGTTCAACGCCTCCCCGAAGAGGAGTTTTATTACACGGTGAAAGAGATCGGTGAAGGAGATGCGATCGAGTTGCTTTCCCTCGCCTCAGCACGTCAGCTCCTCTTCCTCTTCGACATAGAGACTTGGAGGAAGGACCGCCTGAAGCACAGGGACTTCCTCAAGTGGATCGAGCTGATCCTGGAGTGCGGCGAGGGGAAGGCGATAGAGCTGCTCAGGGGGATGGACGAGGAGCTACTGGTTACCTTCCTCAAGAGGTACATGAAGGTCTACAAACCCGATGCGGAGATCGATCCCGTGGAGATAGATGAGGAAAAACTCTTCACCCTCGACAATCAATACTTCGTCAAATTCCGCTTCCGGGAAGGGGAGAGGGTCCTGGGCCACCTGCTCGACCTCCTCTTCCGGGAGGATCAGGATCTCTACTTCCGGCTGATGGAAGGGGTGATCTGGGGGGTCCCTGCAGAGGTGGAGGAGCTGGCCTTTCGCTGGCGCCAGAGCAGGCTGATGGACAGGGGCTTCCCCGAACTGGAGGAATCCCTCGACCTTTACCGTTATGTGGACCCCGAGATAATAAGGATAGACGAGGGGACGAAGGACCTCTATCCCCCCGATGAGGAGATGACCCGATGGGGAGAGATAACCCCTAATTTCTACCTCGCTCCCCTGCCTTCAGGCCTCTTTCTGCAGGAGGTACTGAAGGTCGCCTCGGAGGAAGGGATGGAGTGGCTCGGGGGGGAGCTGGTCTATCTCTGCAATAAGGCGATGGTCGCCGAAGGGGTGGATCCCTCTAACTTAGAGGAGGTAAGGGAGCTGCTGGATCGGGTTTACGGCTACCTGAACCTCGGACTGAGTCATCTCTCTCAGGGCAGACTCGATGAGGGGATAAGGGGGGTGAAGAAGCTCTACCTCCATCAGATATTTCAGGTGGGCTTCAGCCTCACCCTGAGGCTCGGGCGCCGGGCCAAGAGGACCCTCCGCTCTCCCTGGTACCGCAAGGGGAAGGAGGATCTGGGGCTTCTCGATTCCCCCTGGAGGGAGGTGATGGAGGGGCTCCTGCGGAAAAGACCCCTCCTTTACGAAGGGATCATGGACAACATGAGCTCCCTCTACCGCCCCTTCAGGGAGCTGAAGGAGATAAAGGCGGTGGAGGAGGTCCTGGATGAAGTCTCCTTTTTGGGCCGGCTCCATGGGGAGGTCTATGGCTATGACCCAGAGGTCCTCCACCAGATGGACCTCTCCCGCTGCCATCCTGGAGGGTGGGAGGAGATCACCTTTGGCACCATCACCCTGACCTCCCTTGCCAACTTGGCCCTGGATGAGGAATTCGCCTTCAGACCCATCCCGGAAGAGAGGCTGAAGGAACTCCTCTCCCTTACCCTGTCTGCGGGTGAGGGAGGAAAGGTGCTACCCTCCTTGCATGAAGGGTTCCTCCAGAAGGTGAGGGAATGCTTCAAGGGGATCTCCTCTTCCCTCACCCCGAAAGAAAGGGAGATGGGATGGAGGTTCTGGCAGAAGGTCCTTAAGGACTACTGCGAGGAGTTCGGATATCTCGATACCCATCGCCCCATAAACCCTCGCTTCACTAAAGGGCTCCTGATAAAGTTGAGGGGATGATGGAGGAAGATAAGTTCTTAAGGGATGCCGCCGCTGACCTCAGATATCTCCTCTCCCGGGGTTACCCTAAGGAGGCATCCATCACCCTGGTGGGGAACCGCTATAACCTCCCCCGGGAGGGGAGGGAGATCCTGCGCCGGGGCGTCTTCTCCCCTCGGGTGGCCTCCTCGAGAAAAAACAAGCTCCTTTTCCCCTGGGAAGTGAAGGGCAGAAGGCTTGCGGTGGACGGTTACAACGTCCTCATAACGGTGGAAAGCGCCCTCAAGGGAAAGGTGGTCCTTCTGTCGGACGATGGCCTCATGAGGGACATCTCCGGAGTCTCAGGGGCCCATAGATGGGGGGAGGAAACGGAGAGGGCCTGGGAGATGATCGTGGAGGAATTGAAAGAGCTTGGACCTCAAGAGGTGCAATTTTACTTCGACTCTCCCATAAGCCGAAGCGGCCTCCTGGCCAAGAAGATGGAGGAACTGCTTCGGGAAAAGGGGGTCGAAGGAGGGGCTCAAGCGGTGAGGATTCCTGAAAGGGAGATCATCCCCTTCGAGGGAGTGGTGGTCAGCAGCGACGGGGCCATCGTGGATCAGGTCAAAGAGGTCTTCGACCTGGCAGGCCACCTCATCAGGGAAAGGATAAAGGCCCCCTACATCGACCTCCTCTCGATGGCGTAAAAGCCCTCCTAAGCCGAGCGTATCTCCTGGAGCATAAAGATCACGTAGGTTATCCCGAAACAGAGGAAGGTAAGGGCCAAAAGGGTCGTTATATGGGGAAAGACGATCAGGAGGCTCTGTTCAAGGGGCAAGGGGCCCTCGAACCTCTTCATGGAGATCCGCTCCATCGCCCCCATCAAGATCAGGGGCCGGGTGGTCTTGCGGAGGGGGTCTATGATGACCCCGGTGGAGTCGGAATAGAGGGTCATGGGGGAGGAGAGGGAAATCGCTCGTTGGAGCTGGGCGTGCTTTATGACCCTCTCTATGGTGCTCGTCTCCTTGTCCACGGGGATGAAGGCGTTGGCAATGATGTCGGCCCCTAAAGGAACGAAGAAGGAAAAGAAGATCCAGAGGGCCACCGAGGCCAGGGCCGAAGTGGCTATTCCCCGGAAGAGGACGGAGAAGAGGATCGCCACCCCCAGCCAGAAGGAGATGTAAAAGATACTGATGATCAGATAGAAGACAAGCCTCAGGACCTCCTCCACCCCGGGAACCACCCCCAGGATCAGAAGCCCGAGACCGGAGATGAGCAGCACTATGGAAGTGAGCATGATGGCGATGGTGACCACCCCGGCCAGGAACTTCCCGTTTATGACCGAATCTCGGTAGATGGGCTGCGACAGGAGCTTGCTCAAGGTGCCCGTAGCCCTCTCCCTGTTTATCGAATCGAAGCCGAGGACCAGTCCTATCAAAGGACCGAAGAAGGCCACAAACTGGACCAGGGAGAAGATTGCTCCTGGGGTGGTGAAGAGCATCAGGAAGACGAACTTCGGCTTAACCATCCCCTCCAGCTGTTCCCTGAGCCCCATCCCCGCCATGTAGACAATGATGAGGCTCAGCATGGCGATGAGGGCAAAGAGGATGATGAAACGGTAACCGCTGAAGTGGTCCGAAAGCTCCTTCCTGAAGACCGTATATACCCCGTGCAAGGTTACTCCTCCTGGAAGTATTTCATGTAAAGCTCCTCCAGGGTGTACTCCTTTCTGTCCACCCCGAGCTTCTCCCTGGCCAGCTCCTCTATGGTCCCCACGGCGACCATCTTTCCCTCGATCATGATCCCTATCCGATCCGATATCTTCTGCACCTGTCCGAGGTGATGGGAAGAGAAGAGGATGGTCATCCCCTTTCGGCGGCTCAGGTCCTGGATCAGCTCTATCATCCGGTTGGCCCCCTCCGGGTCAAGCCCCAGGGTGGGCTCGTCCAGGATACAGAGCCTTGGCTCCTTGATCAGGACCTCCGCTATCCCGAGCCGCTGGCGCATCCCGCGGGAGTAGGCCCCCACCTTCTTCTCCGCCTCATCGGAAAGCCCCACTATCTTCAACGCCTCCTCGATCCTCTCCGCTGCCAGCCTCTCAGAAATCCTGTTGAGCCTGGCCACGTACTGGAGGTTCTCCACTGCCGTCATGTCATCATAGAAGCCGAGGTGCTCGGGGAGATACCCCACGAGCCTCTTCACCCTTATCGCCTCCCGGACAGGATTGAAACCGCAAACGTTGGCGGTGCCCGAGGTGGGCTGGGTGAGACCCAGGAGCATCAGGATGGTGGTCGTCTTCCCCGCTCCGTTGGGGCCGAGAAACCCGAAGACCTCCCCCTCATACACCGTGAGGTTGAGGTGATCCACCGCCACGGTGCTGTCGTAAACCTTGGTGAGCTCCCTCGTCTCGATAATGGGCTTCCCTTCCATTTACCTCCTCCCGAGATAGACGAAGAGGACGGAGAGCCCGGCGATCACAAAGAGGATGATCCCGATGCCGACCCATCCCCAGACCGTGGAGGCCTTCACCGTCACCCTGAGCTCCACATCATCGGTGCTCTTCTCCCCCTTCACGTTCAACGTAACCGAGTAATCCCCTACCAGGGCCTCCTCGGCCGGGGTGATCGTCACCTCCACCTGCTTTATCTCCCCCGGCTTCAGGATGTCAATCTTTTCGGGCTTAAATTTCACCTTCCAGTTCTCAGGCTTAAAGGAGAGAAAGGAGATGTCCCTCTGGGTGGCTGTCCCCGAGTTCTTCACGTAGAGGGAGACGACGGCCGACTTCCCCTTCTGGGTGCTTACGGAAAGCAGCCCCGATATGGTCCCGGCCTCAAGTTTGTATGTGCCGGTAAGGATGACCTTGAGGGTGGCCTCAGCCTTGTGGGGACCCGTACCCACAGTCACCTTGATCGGGTACTCCCCAGCCTGCGCATAGCGGGGAGGCTTCACCTCAATGGCGAGGGTACGGCTTGAGTCGCTCTTAAGCCGCAAACTGGAGATGTACTTCTCCTCATATCCCGGCTTGAAGTTTATTTCCCAGTCCTTTGGCCCCTCGGCAGAAAGGTTCAGCACCACCTCCTTAGGGAGCTTGTTCTCCACCTCCAACGAGAACTCGAAGGTGGCGTCCGAAGGCCCCTGAAGGACGGGATAGGAGGTGGTCAGGACGATCTCCTTCCCCTTTTTTCCCGCCTTCACCTCCTCTATGATGACGTTCAGATCGGTCTCGGCCTTGAGCTTCCCATCCTTCGTCCTGGCCCTTACCTTAAAATGGTACGTCCCCGGCCCTACCCCCTCCTCAGGGTCCGCAGAGAAGGTGAGGGTCCTGGTCTCATCGCTGGGGACATGGACACCCCTTACGGTGTAGCTGTAGGTAGTGATCTTCGTGTACCAATCCTTCGGGGCTTCCACCACCTCGAGAAGCACATCCTCGTCCCTCTTGCCATGATTTACCACCCGAAGGTCTACTTTTGCCTCCTCCCCTTGGGAGATGATCACGGTAGGATAAAGGAAGTGGACCCCTATCTCCCTTTCGGGCCTCTTATCTTCCTCCTTTTCCTTCGCCAGCGAGGGAAGAGAGGCGAAAAGAAATGCTATAAGCACCCCGATAAAAAAGGCATGCTCCCATCTGCTCATCCCTTTCCTTTCCATCGGAACCCCACCTCCGAGTAAAAATTTCTTTTTAAGATAAAGCCTCAGAGGGAAAAATCAAGAGGGCAAGTCAAAACCCTGCGATTGAAGTGAATAAGGGGCGGGGATAAAATTTAGGTGATGGCCGAAGGGGTAATAAGAATAAAGGAAGCTCGCCAGAACAACCTCAAGGGCTTCGACCTCGAGATCCCGCTCCACAGGATCACGGTGATCACGGGGGTGAGCGGGGCGGGTAAGTCCTCTCTGGCCTTTGACACCCTGTACGCCGAGGGCCAGCGCCGCTATGTGGAGACCTTCTCCTCCTACGCCCGCCAGTTCATGGAGAGGATGGACCGTCCGCGGGTGGAGCGGATAGAGGGGATACCCCCTGCCATCGCCATCGAGCAGGGGGACCCGGTGAAGACCTCCCGCTCCACCGTGGGCACCATGACCGAGATCACCGATTACGCCAAGCTCCTTTACGCCCGGATGGCCGAGCTCTTCTGCCAGGGGTGCGGCCGCAGGGTAAGGAAAGACACCCCCCAGACGATCTATGAGGAACTCTCTTCCCTCGAGGAGGGGGCCCGCTTGGTTATCACCTTCCCCTACCCCCTTAAGGGGAAGAGAATTGAGGAAGAGAAGCAGGCCCTCGCCGCCCAGGGCTTCTACCGGATCTGGAAGGAGGGGAGCTTCATTCCCATTGAAGTAGCTCCTGGAGGGAAGAGCTGGGATGTGGTCGTGGACAGGCTCGCATTTCATCCCTCCGAAAGAAAGAGGGTTATCGACTCCTTAGAGATGGCCTTAAAGTGGGGGAAAGGGAGGGTTGACGTCCATGCCCTCCCTTCCGCCACTTTCAAGTTCAGCACCTCTCTGCACTGTCCTTACTGCGACATCTTTTACAGGGAACCCTTTCCCAACTTCTTCTCCTTCAACTCACCGGCTGGGGCCTGTGAGCTCTGCCGGGGGTTCGGTCGGGTGATCGACATAGACCCGGAGCTCGTCGTTCCCGATCCCACAAAGACGATCGAGGAGGGAGCGATAAAGCCCTGGAGTGGGATCGCCAGGCTGGAGTTTGAGGACCTCCTCCACTTCTGCCGCCGCCGGGGCATCCCCACCGACGTCCCCTTCAAGGATCTCGATGAGGAACACCGGAGGGCGATCCTCGAAGGGGATAGCACCTTCTATGGGGTGAAGGGGTTCTTCGAGTGGCTCGAGACGAAGAAGTACAAGCTCCACGTCCGGGTCTTCCTCTCCCGCTACCGGACTTATGTGACTTGTCCCCGATGCCAGGGCACGCGATTCAAAGAGGAGGTACTCCTCTGGCGCATACAGGGGAAGAACATCGCCGAGCTTTACGCCTTGAGCATAGAGGAGGCCCACAGGTTCTTCTGCGAGCTCTCTTCTCAGAAGCTCGATGAGGCATCGGCCCTCCTGGTGGGCGAGATCAAAAGGAGGCTCAAGTACCTCTTGGAGGTGGGACTCGGTTACCTCACCCTCGACCGCCAGTCCCGTACCCTTTCGGGCGGGGAGGTGGAGAGGGTGAGTCTTACCAAGGCCCTCGGTTCCTCCCTGGTCAACACCCTCTATGTGCTCGATGAACCCACCGTGGGGCTTCATCCCCGGGACAGCAACCGGCTGCTCAAGATCCTCAAAGACCTTCGGGATATGGGAAACACGGTGGTTGTCGTGGAGCATGACCCCGAGATCATCCGCGGGTGCGACCACGTGGTGGACCTCGGCCCGGGGGCAGGGGAAAAGGGAGGAGAACTCCTCTGGAGTGGCCCCGTGGATGGACTCCTGAAGGAGGAGAGATCCCTTACCGGACGTTACTTGAAGGGAGAACTTGCCATCTCCGTCCCCAAACGGAGGCGGAGGCCTTCTCAAGGGAAAGCCATCGTCATCCGGGGGGCAAGGGAGCACAACCTGAAGGGGATCGATGTGGAGATTCCCCTGGGACTCTTCGTCTGCGTCACCGGGGTCTCGGGCTCGGGAAAGAGCACCCTGGTGGGGGATATCCTGTACAAGGGCTTGAAGAGGCTTAAAGGTCATTACGAGGAGAAACCGGGAAAACACGACCGAATAGAGGGGGCGGAGCTCATATCCGACGTCGTCCTGGTGGATCAGAGGCCGATCGGAAAGACCCCGAGGGCGACCCCCCTCACCTATCTTAAGGCCTACGACCCCATAAGGAGGCTCTTTGCCGAGCAGCCCCTCTCGAGGCAGCGGGGCTACACCCCTTCGACCTTCTCCTTCAACACGCCGGGGGGAAGGTGCGAGGAGTGCCAGGGGGAAGGCTTCCAAAAGGTGGAGATGCAGTTCCTCTCCGATATCTTTCTCACCTGTCCCGTCTGCAAGGGGAAGAGGTTCAGGGAAGAGGTGCTTGACGTGACCTATAAGGGGAAGAACATAAGCGAGGTGCTGGAACTGACGGTCGAGGAGGCCCTGGAGTTCTTCTCCGACAGGAAGAAGATCGTTCAGGCCCTGGCTCCTCTCTTTGAAGTGGGCCTCGGATACCTGAGGCTGGGGCAACCCATAAACACCCTCTCAGGAGGGGAGGCCCAGCGACTCAAGCTTGCCCATTACGTGGCCAGGGAAGGGGGAAGGGACATCCTCTTCATCTTCGACGAGCCGACCATAGGCCTTCACCCCCACGATGTGAAGAAGCTGCTCGATGTCTTTGAAGGGCTCATTGAGAAGGGGAACACGGTACTGGTGATCGAGCACCACCTCGACGTAATAAAGTGCGCCGACTACGTGATAGATCTCGGTCCTGAGGGAGGGGACGAAGGGGGTTGGGTGGTCGCCAGGGGCACCCCTGAGGATATAGCCCGCTCGCCCCGATCCCATACGGGCCGGTTCCTGAAGAGACACCTGGAGGGAAAGGTGGAAGTCACCGGACCTGAAGAGGGAGTCAGGCCACCTGCCTCCGATGGGGCGATCGTCATCCGGGGAGCGAAGGAGCATAACCTCAAGGACCTCTCCCTCACCATTCCCCGGGACAGGATCGTGGCCATAACCGGGATGAGCGGCTCGGGGAAATCCACCCTTGCTTTCGATATCGTCTTCGCCGAAGGTCAGAGGCGCTACTTGGAGTGCCTTTCCGCCTATATCCGCCAGTACATCAAGGTGATGGACCGCCCTGAGGTGGACTACATCGCCGGCATCCCCCCCACCGTGGCCATAGAGCAGAGGATAAGCCAGGGGGGAAAGCGATCCACAGTGGCGACCCTCACCGAGATCTACCATTACCTGAGGCTGCTCTTCAGCAAACTGGGGATCCAGTACTGCCCCAGTTGCCACAAGGCCATCTCCCCCTACCCCCCCGAGGCCATCCCGAGGGAGATAACCTCCAGGTTCGAAGGGAAGGAGATCAGGGTCCTCGCCCCCCTGATCTTCGGCAGGAAGGGTTTCCATCGGGACCTCCTGGAGAGGATGAAGAGGGCCGGTTTCCGGGAGGCGATGATAGACGGAAAGCTCATGGGGCTTGACCCCCTGCCCGATCTGGATCGCTACCGGGAACACGACGTTGAGGTGGTGGTGGGGGAAGTCCAGGCCCGAGACCCCTCTCTGGAGAGGGTAGTGAGGAAGGCCCTGGATCTGGGCAGGGGCACGATACGGGTGATAAATGAGGAGGGCGAGGAAGCGATCTTCAGCACCAAACTCTATTGCCCCCGCTGTCACCGGGGCTTCGAGGAACTTGACCCCAGGCTCTTCTCCTTCAACAGCCGTCAGGGGGCCTGCCCTCGCTGCCAGGGCCTGGGGAGCTTCGACGACTTCCTCCCCGAGCTGATAGTCCCCGACCCGAACAAGAGCCTTGAAGGAGGCGCTTTGGCCCCCTTCGAGACGCCCCCCCTGCGCCGCCAGAGGAAAAAGGTCCTCAAGGAGATAGAAGGGAAGCTCCGGGTTCCCCTTCGGATCCCCTTCAGGGAGCTCGACGAAGAGCAGCGCCACCGGGTCCTCTATGGGGGTGACGGCTTCAGAGGGGTGGTACCGATCCTGCAGGAGCTCCTTTACTACCTGGAGGATGAGGCCTCCTACCTTCTGGAGTTCATGGGAGAGAGGCCCTGCCCCCTCTGTAAGGGGAAGAGGCTCAGGGAGGAGGCCCTGTGGGTAAAGGTGAAGGGATGGGGGATAGCGGAGCTCACGGCCCTGGAGGTGGAGGAAGCAGAAAGGGTCCTCTCCTCCTTTTCCTTCGACGAGAGGGAGTGGACGATCGCCCAGGGGATAATGAGGGAATTGCTGGAGAGGCTCCGCTTCCTGAGGAGGGTGGGCTTGGGATATCTCGGCCTCGATCGCCGGGGGGATACCCTCTCGGGAGGCGAGGCCCAGAGGATAAGGCTTGCCGCCCAGCTGGGCTCCAACCTCCACGGGGTCTGTTATATCCTGGATGAACCGACCATAGGGCTTCATCCCCGGGACAACGCGCTGCTGATCGATGCTTTGAGGGAGCTCAAGAGGAGGGGGAATTCGATCATCGTCGTGGAGCACGACGAGGAGACGATCCGCTCAAGCGACTACATCATAGACCTCGGCCCTGGAGGAGGACCGAGGGGAGGGAGGGTGGTCGCTCAAGGGACCCTCGAAGAGATAAGGGCCTGTCCCGAGTCGGTGACAGGGGCGTGGCTCAACGGGGCAGGGAGGAGAGAGATCACCTCCAGGCTCCGTCCTCCCAGGGGCGGGAAGTGGCTTCAGGTGATAGGGGCGAAGAAGTATAACCTGAAGGGGATAGATGTGGCCTTTCCCCTGGGAACCCTTATCTGCGTGACCGGGGTGAGCGGCTCGGGGAAGTCCACCCTGGTAAAAGAGGTGCTCTACCGGGCCTTAAAGGGGCTCCTTCGAGGAGGGGAGGTGGGGCAGAACGGATTTCGGGAGATCAGGGGATGGGAGGAGATCGAGCGGGTGCTGGAGGTGGACCACTCTCCTATAGGCCGTACCCCGCGCTCCACCCCTGCCACCTATGTGGGGATCTTCGACGAGATAAGGCAACTCTTCGCCTCCACGCCTGAGGCCCGAAGCAGGGGATGGAACCCTGGCCGTTTCTCCTTCAACGTCCGAGGTGGAAGGTGCGAGGAGTGTGCTGGCCAGGGGAAGATAAAGGTAGAGATGCAGTTTTTGCCCGATGTCTACATCGAGTGCGAGGGCTGCAGAGGCCGCAGGTACAACGAGGACACCCTCA
>CBEVRB010000043.1:0-14696 GCA_965552155.1 uncultured bacterium | reverse complement strand
CTTCAGGGCCCGGAGGCCCGAGGGGAGGTTCGAGGGGGTGCTGGTACAGGAGCAGGGTGACGGGGTGGAGGTGATTGTCGGGACCCTCCTCGACGGGCAGTTTGGGCCTGTCCTCATGTTCGGCCTCGGGGGGATCTTTGCGGAGGTGCTCGAGGACGTCACCTTCCGAATAATCCCCATCGAAAGGAAAGACGCCCGGCAGATGATAAGGGAACTGAAGGGCTATCCCCTCCTTGCAGGGGCAAGGGGTATACAGGTAGATCTGGAGAGGCTGGAGGACTTCCTCCTCAAGGTCTCAAGGCTTATAGAAGATAACCCACAAATCCTGGAGATGGACCTAAACCCCGTCTTCCTCTCCCGAGGAGAGCCCCTTATCTGTGATGCGAGGATGAAAATGGGAGGTCCACAGAAGGCGGCCCCCTGATCCTTTCCTGCCGCCGAGAGGGGATTGTTTTTGTCCATCCTTTTGGGTTAATATTTTTCTGCCTTTTGGCCGAGGGGTTCGATGAACGACAGGATAATGGTCGTCGGAGCCGAGGGGATGTTGGGCAAAGACCTGGTGAAGGTCCTGGGGGAAAGGTATGAGGTGGTGGCCCTGGGGAAGGAAGAGTTGGACATAACCGCCTACAAAGAGGTGAAGAGATGGGTCAAACAGGACTCTCCCCGCATAGTCATAGACGCAGCGGGTTACACCGACGTGGACGGCTGCGAGCGCAGGAGCCGATTGGCCTTTGCGGTAAACGGTGAGGGGGCGAAGAATCTGGCCCGGGCCGCAAGCCTCGTTAAGGCCAAGGTGGTGTACATCAGCACCGACTATGTCTTTGACGGCAAGAAGGAGAGCCCTTACACCGAGGAGGACCCCCTCAACCCCCTCAACGTTTACGGAGAGAGCAAGGTGATGGGGGAGAGGTATGTGGAGAAGTTCGCCGACGACTACCTCATCGTCCGCACCCAGTGGCTCTACGGGTTGGGGGGGAGGAACTTCGTGGAGACGATCCTTTCGCTGAGCGAGAGACAGAAGAGGATCGAGGTGGTCAACGACCAGATAGGGACTCCTACCTACACCCTCGATCTGAGCAGGGCGATCGCCACCCTCCTGGAGAAGGACCTCTGGGGTATCTTCCACATAAGCAATAGCGGTCAGTGCTCCTGGTACGATTTTGCCTGCGAGATCCTGAGGCAGGCTGGGATAGATGGGGTGGAGGTGATTCCCATCTCCTCCGCCGATCTCACCCGACCAGCCCGCCGCCCCCTCTACTCCGTCCTCTCTAACGAGAAGCTCCGCAGGGAGGGGGGCTATGAGATGCGCCCCTGGCAGGAGGCCTTAAAGGACTATCTCTCAGAAAGGGAGCGGAGCAGGTGAGGATCTGTGTGGTGGGGACAGGCTATGTGGGTCTTGTCACCGGGGCCGGGCTTGCCGAGTTCGGGATGGAGGTGGCCTGTGTGGACAAGGACGAGGAGAAGATCGTCCTCTTACAGAAGGGGGGGATGCCCTTTTATGAGCCGGGGCTCGATGACCTGGTGGCCAAGAACTGCGCTGAGGGGAGGTTGCGCTTCCTCACCGACCTGGGTGAGGGGGTGAGGTGGGCCCAGGTCATCTTCGTGGCCGTAGGGACTCCCTCCAACTCCGATGGCTCCGCCGATCTCTCCCAGGTGGAGGAGGCCGTAAGGGAGATCGCCCGGCATATGGACGGCTACAGGATCATCGTCATAAAGAGCACCGTGCCCGTGGGGACCTTCCGCTGGGTGGAAGGGATCTTGAAGGAAGAGCTCTCTGGGGTTGTTCCCTTTGACCTGGTCTCCAATCCCGAGTTCCTGAGGGAGGGGGCGGCGGTTGAGGACTTCATGAGGCCGGATCGGGTGATCATCGGGGCCACCTCCCAGCGGGCTATAGAGGTGATGAAGGAGATATACAGCGCCCTCTACCTGATAGAGACCCCCTTCGTGATCACCACCCCGGAGACGGCCGAGATGATAAAGTATGCCTCCAACGCCTTCCTCGCCACCAAGATCTCCTTCATCAACGAGATCGCCAATCTCTGTGAGAGGGTTGGCGCGGACGTGCACCACGTGGCCAAGGCCATGGGCCTCGACGGGCGGATAAGCAGAAAGTTCCTCCACCCGGGTCCGGGCTTCGGGGGTTCCTGCTTCCCCAAGGACACCAAGGCACTGGTCCGCTTAGGGGAAGCCCACGGCTGCCCGATGGAGATAGTGAAGGCGACGGTCAGGGTCAATGAGAGGCAGCGCCGTCTGATGGTGGAGAAGATCCGGAGGATGGTCGGGGGAGAGCTGGAAGGGAAGGTCATAGGGGTACTGGGGTTGAGCTTTAAGCCCAACACAGATGATATCCGGGAGGCACCGGCCATAGAGATAATCAAGGGATTGCTGGAGGAAGGGGCCAGGGTGAGGGCCTACGATCCTGCCGCCATGACCAACGCAAAAAAGGTCCTCCCCGAGATCACCTATTGCTCCGGCCCCTATGAGGTGGCCTCAGGGAGCGATGCCTTAGTGCTGGTGACCGAGTGGAATCAGTTCAGGAGGCTTGACCTGGAGAGGATCAGGGAGCTTCTGCGCGCCCCGGTATTCGTTGATCTGCGGAACGTCTACGAACCCGACCAGATGAAGCGGCTCGGATTCCGTTACTGCGGTGTCGGCCGGTGAAGGATTGGATCTTCCTGGGTGACGCCCACTTTCCTCCCTACCACAGAGATAGCTGGGAACCCTTCCTGAAGCTGATCGAGGAGCGAAGGGGTCAGATGGAAGCACTGGTCATCATGGGGGATTTCTTCGACTTCTGGTTTGGCTTCCCCGATCCCTCCCCACTGAAGGAGGCGTACAGGGAGCTGATCGAAGGGATCGAGGGGCTCGCTGAGGGAGGGACAGAGGTCCTCTACATGGAGGGGAACCACGACTTCTCGATAGGGAGGTCCATCGAGGGGGTAAGGGCCTATCCCATTTCAGCGGAGTTTCTGCTTGATGGCAGGAGGGTATTCGTCGCCCATGGGGATCGCTTTATGGGGTTCCCCCTCTACTTCCTCCTGAAAAACCCCTTAAGTTGTAAGCTCATCTCCTCACTGAACCCCCAGCTCGTCACCAAGGTCGCCTTCCTCTGGAGCAGGGCGTCGAGGTGGATGGGGATGAGGAGAGGGGTGAGGAAGGTCGCGGAGGGGCTGCGGGGCTTTGCCCGGCAGAAGATCGCCCAGGGGTTTGACGTCGTGATCCTCGCCCACACCCATTTGGCTGAGGAATGCCCCATAGAAGTTGGGGGGAGGAGGGGAATCTACTACAACGTGGGCAGCTGGCAGGAGCTCTCCTTTCTACTCTACCGTCCCCGGGAGGGCTTTTCCCTCCAGAAGTTCCCTTATCCTCGCCCATAGCACCCCCTTCCCTTCCCCAGTTCGGGCGGAAAAGGGGATGATATCCCCGGAAGGGAAGGAGATCCTCTCAGATACGATCCTGAGCACCTGAGTCCTTTCCCTCTGGGAGACCTTATCGGCCTTGGTGAGGACGGGAAGGAAAGGTATCCCCTTGGACCTGAGCCAGAGGATGAGCTGAAGGTCAAGATCGGTGGCCCCCACTTTGGTATCCATGATCACCACCATCCCCCGGAGGCTCCTCCGCCCCTCGATATAGCCCTCCATCAGGGGGCGCCACCTTCGACGCAGCCGAAGCGGCACCTTAGCGTACCCGTAACCGGGGAGATCCACCAAGTAGAAGGAGCGGTTGACGAGGTAGAAGTTTATCGCCCTGGTCATACCCGGGGTGGAGCTGACCCGGGCGATCTTCCTTCTGCCCAGAAGGGCATTGATCAGGGAAGATTTCCCGACGTTCGATCTCCCTGCGAAGGCGATTTCTGGCCGATCCTCAGGGGGGTAATCCTCGGGGACTCGTGCACTCCTTACGAACTCAACCTCCCTTATCCTCATCTTCCAAGTAGGGGGGCAAAGGAGTGGCCCACGACTCCTCGTCGAAGTAAAGCTCCCTCAGGTCCCGTGGGGGATCGAAGGGAGGGACCCGGGGGGGCTCGACCGCCTCAAAGCGCACAAAGGAGGACTTGTACCAGTCCACCTCGGGCATGGGCAGGGGCATCTTCTTCATCACCTCGTAGGTCCGGTAGAAGTCCTCCCACCGGTTCTCCCTCTCCGGATAGATGGCAAAGTCCCTGAGAATGTCGGTCACGGCAAAGCCCGCCTCGGTAAGAAAGATCTGAAACTCCCTCCACTTGGAAAGGGAGGCCTCCCGGTGGGTAAATCCTATGTATCCTGCCGCCCCTTCCCCTTTCAAGGCCTCGATACAGCGGCCTACGAAGAGCTTGAGCCCCTTTTTCGTCTCCACCGGATCGGTGACGAAGACGTCATAGCAACCCCTGTCCTCGGAGGGAAGTTCCTCCAAGACGTTGTATTCCTTGACGGAGATGTTCTTTATGCCGTGGTCCCGGCAGAACTGCCGGATGAACTCCGTTATCCTCCTGTCCACCTCCACCACCGTGACTCGCTTGGCCATCCCAGTAAGCCCTATGGCCACGCTCAGGAGGTCATCGTCCCCCAGGATGAAGATCTCCTGCCCCTCCAAGTCGCCCCGTTCGTAGACGAAGGCCATCCGGGCGATGGTGTCCTGGGGGCGGATGAAACCCTGGTCGTAGTCGCTTATGGGGAGGGGCCTGGAACGGGTCACTTCGAGGAAGGTCCTGAGCACCTCTTCAAAATATCCCCTCAGCTCCACCCCTACGCCACAACGGCTGCAAAGAACCTCCTTCTTCTCGCCCCAGGGCACAGGGGTGATGAGGCGGAAACGTCCTCCCTCATAGTTGATGGTCCCTTCCTCCATGAGCTTCTGGACCTCCTCGATGAAGGCAACGATGTGGCCGTCCTGGTAGTTTATCAGCTCCCAGAAGGTCATGGGCCTGATCTTTAAGGCCCGTAGGATCTGTCCCTTTATCCGCACGGAACACCCCTTTGAGGTTTGCCTTGGGTTTATACTACATATTCCTCAAGAGTGCAACGAGCCAGAAGGTTTCCCCAAAAATTCCTTGACAAAAGAGGGAAAGGGCGTATACTGTAAAAAGTAGAAAAATTCACAAAGAAAGGGGGGTAGGTGATGAGAAAGGGCATTATGGGGATATTAGTCATAGGGGTACTGGTGGGTTTTCTTACGGTATCTCTGGCTGGGCCCCCGGATGTGATAAAAATCGAACACAAGTACACCGCAAAGAAGAAGGGGCCGGTCACGCTCTCTCACACAAAACACGTCAAGGAATATAAGGTAGCCTGCACTGAGTGCCATCACAAGTGGCAGAAGGAGAAGGAGAAGCAGCCGAAAAAGTGCAGCGATTGCCACAAGGAGAAGAAAGAGGGGAAGGTTCTCAGCTTAAAGCGGGCTTTTCATAAAAACTGTATGGGATGCCACAAGAATTTGGCCAAGCAGGGGAAAAAGACAGGTCCCACGACGAAATGCAGTAAATGCCATGCCAAGAAGGCCAAGTAGGGTTTGGGACAGGTCTGAAAGAAAAGGGGGGAAGTTTTCTTCCCCTCTTTTTTCTTTCTCGGGATGGTAGCCGTATCTATTGAGGATGCCACGAAATATCTTAATGCCCTCCGGTCCTTGGAGGGATACACCCCTCCCTTTGAGGTAATAGGCAATTACCGGCTCATAGATGATGGGAAGAGGCCCGAGGCTACGATCCTGATCCGGGCCCATGGGGAGGAGATGCATGAGGCCTCTACGGGCGTAGGCCCTGTGGACGCCCTGGCAAAGGTCCTGAAGAAGTCCCTCTTGCCCCTGTTTCCGGCCTTGGCGGAGGTGAAGCTTATAGATTTCAGCTCCCGCATCTTCGACCCGCGAGCCGGAACCGAGGCGAGGGTTGAGGTGAGGATCATCTTCAGCAACGGGAAGAAGATCTGGCAAGTCTATGCCTTCTCCGAAAACATAAACAAGGCCTCCTTCCTTGCCCTGCTCGATGGATTTGAATACGCCATCCTGCTCTCTCAGGGAGATGACTTCAGTTCAGCATCGGAGGGGCGCACGTAAAGTGGGGTGAGGGTAAGGAGATCGTCCCTTTCGCCTCGAAGGAGCCTCCCTTCCCCGAGGAAGGCTACGGCTGAGGCGCGAGGGTGATGAAGGGGAGGGGGTGGGAAATAAGCTCTGTCACCCAACTCCTTGAGGAAGAGGTCCTTGTAGAGGAGGGCCCCATCGCCTACCAGGAGGGCCCTTTCGCCCCTGAGCCTTTTCACCACCTCTTCCGGGGGCAGAACCTGGGGGGAGAGGATCTCATCTAACTCATCTCCTCGGCTCCGATAAAGGGCGATGTAAAGTTCCCCCCTTCGGGCATCGATCAGGGGACAGAGGAGATAAGGCCAGGAGGAAAAGGGGAGGGCAAGGGCCTTCAGGGTGGGGACTCCGAGGAGGGGCTTTCCCAAACTCATCGAGAGCCCCTTTGCGGTACTCAGTCCTATCCTCAAGCCGGTAAAGGAGCCGGGGCCTATGGAGACGGCGATCCCCTCCACCTCCTCTATCCCCATCCCCAGCGCCCTCAGAAGACCATCGATGGAGGGCAGAAGGCGGATCGAATGGCTTTGGGGGAGATTCAGGGTCCATTCCCCGAGCAGCCTCCCTCTTTCCACCACTGCCACCCCTTCCACCCCGGTGGATGTCTCTATCCCCAATACCCTCATCTGCCCTTTGGTGAGAATATGCGCATCAGGTCGTTGTAAAAGGCGAAGGCCATTATAAGGATGATGAGGATGATGCCCACCTTCTGGACCAGCTCCAGTTTCTTGACACTTATCGGCTTTCCCCTCAGTACTTCCAGCAGGATGATGATCAGCTGCCCGCCGTCAAGGATGGGGATGGGAAAGAGGTTGAGGATACCAAGGTTCACGCTCAGTACGGCGGTGAAGAAGAGCAAGTTCATGATCCCCTTCTGGGCGTGTTCTCCTGCCATCTGGGCGATCAGTAGGGGGCCTCCCAGGGTTTTTGGGGATATGACCCCTTCCACCATCTTTATCACTATCCCCACCACCAGGTAGGAGATCTTCAACGTGTGGGAGAACCCTTTTATGACGGCCTGAAGGGGAGGCACCCTCTCCAAAACGGTCTCCCCTGAAGGGACTATCCCGATCTGATAGATGGTCTTCTCCTCACCGAAGACCGTTTTCCTCCTGACCGCCTTGGGAGTCACGGTTACGGTGAAAGTCTGCTCACCCCTCTCTATAGTGAGGTGAAGTTTTTTCCCTCCGCTCTTTGGGATCTGCTCGAGCAGATCGGACCAGTACCTTATCTTCTTCCCGTTTATGGAGATGACGCGGTCCCCAGGCCTTATCCCTGCCTCCTTCGCCGGGAAGCCATCGGCCACCTCACCTATGGTGGGGGCGAGCTGAGGTACCCCAATGGCGAAGATGAAGGCAAAGAGAAGAGAGGCGAAGAGCAGGTTGGCCACCGGGCCTGCAGAGACGATGGCCCCTCTCCGGGAAGGAGGCTGGCTCCAGAAGGCCCTCTCCTCTTCCTCCTCCTTCACCTCATCTTCCGGATCCTCCCCCAGCATCTTCACATAGCCGCCCAAGGGAAGGAGGGAGATCAGGTACTCCGTCTCCCCCCATCTCCTTCCCACCAGTTTGGGGCCGAAGCCGAGAGAGAACTTCAGGATCTTTATCCGGAACAGCTTGGCCACGAGGAAGTGGCCGAGCTCGTGGACAAAGATCAGCGCTCCCAAGACCAGTACGAAGGCCAGGACCGAGGACATCAGATCGCCTCCATCGCCTTTTCTGCCTCCTCCCTCGCCCACCGATCAGCGGCGATCGCGTCCTGGAGGGTGCGGAGGGGGGTGTTGTGGTGTCGCTCCATCACCCGCTCCACCACCTCGGTGATCTTGTCAAAACCTATTCTCCCTTGAAGGAATCCCTTCACCGCCACCTCGTCGGCAGCGTTTAGCACTGCAGGGAGGGTACCTCCAGCCTTCGCCGCTTCAAAGGCAAGTCTCAGGGCGGGGAAACGCTCCAGGTCAGGGGGATGGAAGGTGAGCCCCCTCTGGGCGGATAGATCGAGACGGGGCAGGGGGAGGGGGAGGCGGCGAGGATAGGCAAGGGCGTAGGCGATGGGGATGCGCATATCAGGGACGCTCAATTGCGCGAGCATAGAGCCGTCCGTGAACTCGATCAGGGAATGAACGATCCCCTGAGGGTGGATGAGCACCTCAATCCTCTCTGGGGGCAGCCGAAAGAACCAGTGGGCCTCGATCACCTCCAGCCCCTTGTTCATCAGGGTGGCCGAATCGACCGAAATCTTGCGCCCCATTTTCCAAACCGGATGTCTTATGGCCTCCTCCGGCCTCACCCGGGAAAGTTTTTCCTTCGGAAGGGAATAAAAGGGCCCCCCAGAGGCGGTGAGGATGATCTTTCTCAGGTCCTGGACTCCCCTCTTTCCCCCCATTGCCTGAAAGATGGCGCTGTGCTCGCTATCTACGGGCAGTACGTCTCTCCCCACCTCAGAGGCCTTCTCCATTATCAGCCCCCCGGCCATCACCAGGACCTCCTTGGTGGCCAAGGCCAGATCCTTGCCCCCTTCTAAGGCAGCAAAGGCGGGGGAAAGGCCCACGCTTCCTGCCACCGCCAGAAGGACCAGGTCCGCTTCCGGCCAAAGGGCCGCCTCCTTGAGTCCCTCCTCTCCCCAGCCGACCTCAAGCCCCGGAAACTCCTCCCTGAGGGCCATTGCTCCCTGCTGGGTGCGCACCGATACGAACCGGGGGTAGAAGGTCCTTATCTGCTGACGTAAGAGCTTGAGGTTGTCCCCTGCCGCCAGGACCTCCACGGAGAACTCCTCCGGGAACATGGCTACCACTTCCAGGGCGCTGCTTCCGATCGAGCCGGTAGAGCCTATGATGGCCAGTCTCCTCATTCATCCCTCCACCCGAAAAAGGTGCAGGAAATAAAAGAGGAAGGGGGCGGAGAAGAGGAAGCTGTCGAGCCTGTCGAGCATGCCACCATGGCCAGGGATGAGGCCTCCGGAGTCCTTCACCCCTGCCCGCCTCTTCAACATCGACTCAAAAAGGTCCCCCAATTGGGCGAAGAAGGAGATCCCTGTAGCCAGAAGGAGGGCCTGGCCCACCGAGAGCAGGGGGGAGAGGAAGGGGCGGAAGATTAGCACCATCGCCACCACCCCTGCAAGGCAGGCAAGGGCCCCTTCCTTGGTCTTCTTCGGGCTGACCCGGGGGTAAAGGGGGTGTCTTCCCCAGAGGGTCCCCACCACCAAGGCAAGGGTATCGCCCACCCATACCGATCCGATCAACATCAGGATCCATCCCTTCCCGTAGAGATTGTTCAGCAGGAGGAGATGGGAGAGGAGAAAGGGGATATAGCAGATGCCCCCGAAGACAAGGGCCCCCTGCGGGAAGGCCTCTTTATCCTGGGAGAAGAGGAAGAGGGAAGTGGAGGATATCACGACGAGGAGCAACGCGAGGGGAAAGATCACCCACAGCCCCTCACCCCACTGGAAAAAGGGGCATATCCCCGTTCCCAGAAGCGCCCAAAGCCAGCGTCCCTTCCCTGAGGTCAAGGTGTTGAACTCCATCAACCCGAGGAAGCTGACGGCGGATATTATCAGCCAGAGGGCATAAGGGGGACCATAAGTGAAGAATAGGAGAAGGGGGGGAATTACCAGAGAAGCGGTAAGGATCCTCTTCACTACGAGGCGCCCCCCATCTGGAGCTTTTGGCGAATTTGGGAGCTCAGGAGGCCAAAGCGCCTCTCCCGGGACTGGTAGTCCAGGAGCGCATCGATGAACTCTTCCTCTCCGAAGTCAGGCCAGAGGGTTTTGGTAAAGTAGAGCTCGGTGTAAGCGATCTGCCAGAGGAAGAAGTTGCTTATGCGCTGCTCACCGCTCGTCCGGATCAGGAGATCGGGATCGGGGAGCCCTTCGGTGGAGAGGAAGCGGGAGAATACATCAGGGGTGAGGTTCTCCTCTTTCAACCCTCCCGATTTGAGCTCCTGGATCGCCTTCCTTATCCCCTGGATTATCTCCCAACGGCCGCTGTAACTCAGGGCCAGGTTGAGGATAAGTCCCGTGTTCCTCTCCGTCATCTCGACCGTCCTCATCAGGGCCTGGTAGACCCCCTTTGGAAGGTCCTCTAGATCGCCGATAGGACGGAGCCTGATGTTCTTCTCTACCAGGGTCTTGCCCTCTTTGATGAGATATTCGTTGAGGAGCCTCATCAGCTCGTTCACCTCTTCCCTGGGACGGAGCCAGTTTTCCTTAGAGAAGGCGTAGAGGGTGAGGACCTTTATCCCCAGCTCTCCACAGACCTCCACCACCTTCCTGACGGCCTCGAGCCCCTTCTGATGGCCCTTTATGCGATCGAGGCGTTTTTTCTCCGCCCAGCGGCCGTTTCCATCCATGATGATAGCCACATGGCGGGGAAGGAGTTCGGGTATTAACTGTTTTTTCTTCTCCTCGAGGCTTTGCATAACTTTTTTATACTAATCCAACAATTTATCACATCTTTTAACCTTCTTCAATTTTTAGGGATTGAGAAAAAAAGGAAGGGGAGAGGGGGCAAAGGCCCCCTCCTCTTAGACCTCAATGATGGCGTCTGATGGGCAAACCTCCACGCAGGTCCCGCACTCGGTGCATTCGTCCTGGTTGATCACGTACTTGTCCTCCCCTTCCTCGATGGCGCCCACTGGGCACTCCTCAGCACAAGTCCCACAAGCGACGCAATCATCTGTGATCTCGTACGGCATCTTTTCACCTCCTTAAGTATTAAATTTCCATAATTTCCTTTTCTTTCCCCTCTATCAGTTCCTCCACCTTCTCTATGTATTTATCCGTCAGCTTCTGGACCTCGTTCTGGTAGTGACGGAGCTCGTCCTGAGAGATCTCCTTGTCCTTTTCCATCCTCCTGAGCTTCTCTATGGCATCGCGCCTGATGTTCCTAATCGCCACCCTGCTTCCCTCCCCCATCTTCCTCACCAGCTTCACCAGTTCCCTTCTCCGCTCCTCGGTGAGTCGGGGTATGGGGATGCGGATTACCTTCCCGTCATTGGAAGGCGTCATTCCCAATTCCGATTTGAGGATCGCCTTCTCTATTTCCCCGATGATGGAGGTGTCCCACGGCTGGATCACGATGAGCCTGCTTTCAGGGACGGAAATGGTGGCGAGCTGCTTTATTGGGGTAGGGGTCCCGTAATACTCCACCTTGATGTCGTCCACCAGGGCCACCGAGGCTCTCCCTGTCCTCACCTTGCTCAGGTCCCTTTCCAGGGCCCCTATCGCCTTCTTCATCCTGCCCTCACAGTCCTTGAGTACCTCTTCGCCCATCTTTCACCCCACTAAGGTCCCTATTTTCTCCCCTTCTAAAACCCTCTTTATACTCCCCTTCTCGGAGAGATTGAAGACGATGATCGGCAATCGGTGCTCCATGCAGAGGGAGATAGCCGCCTGATCCATGACCTTGAGGCCCTTCTGTAGGATCTCCTGATAGGAAATGGTCTCGAACCTCTTTGCCTCGGGCCTGAGGATGGGATCCTCCTCATAGACCCCATCCACCTTGGTCCCCTTCAGGACCACCTCGCAATCCAGCTCCAGGGCCCTGAGTACCGCCGTGGTATCGGTGGTGAGATAGGGGTTACCTGTTCCACCCGTCAGTATCACCGCTTTTCCTGAAGAAAGTCCTTTACGTGCTTCCTCGATGCTGTAAGGAGGGACCCAGCCCATGAGGGGAAGAGCGGAGAAGAGGAGGACTTCCGCTCCCCTCTCCCTCAAGGCATCTCGTAAAAGGAGGCCGTTTATCATCGTCCCGAGCATCCCTATCAGGTCGGCCGTCTCCCGACGTACCCCGTATTCCCCAGCTCTCACCCCCCTCATCAGATTCCCTCCCCCTGGAACTACCGCTACCTGCCTCCCTTCCCTGAGCACTCCCAGGAGCTCATCGGCCATCTCCTCGATCCCTTTCCTCTTTCCCAAGAACTCACCGCTTACCTTCAAGAGCGCCCTTTTGAACCTTCTCCGTTCCAAGGAGTCCCTATCCCTCCAGGGGCTCGCTCAGCTGATACCTCACAAATCGTCTGACCGTTATGTTCTCCCCCAGTTTTGCCACCAGCCCTGCCAAGAGTTCCTTCACCTTGATGTTCGGGTCCCGCATATAGGGTTGCTCCAGGAGGCAGTTCTCCTCGAAGAACTTCTCCAGCCTCCCTTCCACTATCCTCTCTATCACCTTCTCGGGCTTTCCTGTGCTCCTCGCCTGCTCCCGCAGGATCTCCTTCTCCCGTTCCAGGACCTCATCGGGGATGTCCTCTCTCTTCACGTATTTCGGGCTCATCGCCGCGATCTGCATGGCGATCTCCTTCACGAAGTCCTGAAAGTCAGGGGTTCGGGCCACGAAATCGGTCTCGCAGTTCACCTCCACCAGCACCCCGATCCTTCCCCCTGCGTGGATGTAAGAACCGATGAGCCCCTCAGAGGTCACCCGCCCGGCCTTCTTCGCCGCCTTTGCCAACCCCCTCTTGCGCAGGAAGGCGATCGCTTCCTCTATGTCCCCGCCGCATTCCTTCAGGGCGGTCTTGCAGTCCATCACCCCCGCACCAGTCCTCTCCCGCAGCTCCTTGATGAGCTGAGTGGTCACCTCCATTTCTCCCTCCTAACTCACCTCCATTTCTTCCTCATATTCGTAGGATTCCGCCTCTGGGGCGGGTTCTTCCGTCGATGCCTCCTCCTCTACTCCCTCCCCTTCTGTCTCCTGCAGGAGTCTTTCCTCTCTGAGCTGTTTCCCCTCAAGGACTGCGTCGGCTATCTTGGCCGAGAAGAGCCTCACGGCCCTTATGGCATCGTCATTGCCCGGGATCACGTAATCTATCAGGTCAGGGTCGCAATTGGTGTCCACAATGGCCACGATGGGGATGCCGAGCTTCCGGGCCTCGTTTACCGCTATCTCCTCCCTTTTGGGATCGACGATGAAGAGGGCCCCGGGGAGCTCCTCCATGTCCTTTATCCCCTCCAAGGTCCTCCTCAGCCTCTCCCGCTTCTTTATAAGCCTCATCATCTCCTTTTTGGGGAGCTTCCTGTACTCTTCCTTCTCCTCCAGTCCCTCCAGCTCCTTCAGCTTCTCCACACTGCGGCGAATCGTCTGAAAGTTGGTGAGCGTCCCCCCCAGCCAGCGGTGGTTGACGTAGAACATCCCGCAGCGGGTCGCCTCCTCGTAGATCGCCTCCTGGGCCTGTTTCTTCGTGCCCACGAAGAGGATCGTCTTCCCCTCCGCCACGAGATCCCTTACAAAGTTGTAGGCCACCTCCATCATCTGGACAGTCTTCTGGAGGTCTATGATGTAGATCCCATTTCTCGCCCCGAAGATGTAAGGCTTCATCTTCGGGTTCCACCTCTTGGTCTGGTGTCCGAAGTGGACCCCCGCCTCAAGCAGCTCTTTCATGGTCACAACGGCCATCTCTCCCTCCTTATGGTTATCCTTCCACCCCCGTCATCTCCCCTGGGAACCCTCAGGGCACCGCCCAGGCGATCAGGGGATGTGCTTAGTTAGAGATTGTCCTTTAGCACAAGGCTCCCTCTTTTGCAAGGGGGAATGGTCACAAGGTCCTGTGGAGGGGCTGAAAAATTCTAACCTCCTTTCCCCTTAGCCCATCTCAGGATCTCTTCATACCCCAAGGTGTTGAGCAGATCGGAGGACTCGCACCAGCCCCTGCGGGCCACCCCGACCCCTAAGGAGATCATCCAGAGCTGGCCGAGATTGTGGGCGTCAGTCCCTATGGCGAGCTTCACCCCCAGCTCTTTCGCCTTCCGCACGTGAATGTCGCAGAGGTCAAGGCGGTCATAATAGGCGTTTATCTCCAAGGCCGTGCCCGTCTCAGCAGCCTTCTCTATCACCCTGTCGATGTCCACCCTGTAACCCTCGCGGGTGGAGATAAGCCTTCCGGTGGGGTGGGCGATGGCGTGAACGTAAGGGTTCTCCATCGCCTTAAGGATCCGCTCCGTCACGTCCTCATCCTTTCGCCAGGAGTGAATGGCAGCGACCACAAAATCGAGCTCCCTCAGGACCTCGTCGGGATAATCGAGGGAGCCGTTCGGGAGGATGTCCACCTCCGTGCCCGCCAGAAGCTTTGCCCCCTTTCTCCCTTTATTAAGCTCCCTGATTCGCTCCACCTTCTCCAGGAGCTTCTCCGTCTCCATCCCCCGCGCGTACTTGGCGCTGCGGGAGTGATCGCATACGGCGATGTACTGGTAGCCCTGTCTGTCCGCCTCCTCCAGGAGCTGCTCCAGGGTCATGGTTCCATCGGAGTAGCGGGAGTGGACATGGAGGTCCCCCCTTATCTCCTCATACTCCACCAGCTTGGGCAGGCGTCCTGAGGCCGCCGCCTCTATCTCCCCCCAGTCCTCGCGAAGCTCCGGGGGCATCCACTGGAGGCCGAGGGCCTCGTACACGTCCCTCTCCTCCTCTCCCCCTATCTTCTCTTCCCCCCTAAAGACCCCATACTCCGAGATCTTGAGCCCGGCCCCCTTGGCTATAGTTCGGAGGTGGATGTTGTGCTGTTTGGATCCGGTGAAGTACTGAAGCGCCGCCCCGAAGGACTCCCTTGGCACCACCCGCATGTCCACCTGATAGCGGTCCTGGAAGATGGCCGATCCCTTGGTCTCTCCCGCGGCCAGTATCTGGGTGACCAGGGGGAGGTGGACGAAGAAGTCTATGATCTTCTCCCCAT
>CBEVRB010000042.1:0-14893 GCA_965552155.1 uncultured bacterium | reverse complement strand
ACCTTGACATCCCCAGGGGTTTCCGATAGATAGGTAGTGCGTAAAAAGTCGTTTGCAAGAGGGGGGGAAAGGTTGGACGATGGGGCCGGGGTGAGGAAGAAGAGCATGCTCATGGGGAAGGAGATCCTTCTGGGGGTAACGGGAGGGATCGCCGCTTACAAGGCGGTGGAGCTCCTCAGGGAAATGACCAAGAGGGGGGCAAACGTCCACGTGATCATGACGGAGAATGCCAAGCGGTTCGTCACCCCCCTGACCTTCCAGACCCTCTCAGGGAACCCGGTGCTTCACGAGATGTTTCGCCTTCTGGAGGGATCGAAGATAGGCCATGTGGCCATGTCAGATATCGCCGACCTGATGGTGATCGCTCCGGCCACGGCCAATATCATCGGGAAGATAGCCAATGGGATCGCCGATGACCTCCTCTCCACCATGGTGATGGCGATGGACGTGCCGGTGCTCTTCGCTCCTTCCATGAACGTGAAGATGTGGCAGAGCAGTTTCGTCCAGTACAACGTGGAGCGGCTCAAGGCCTACGGTTACCACTTCGTCGGCCCTTCTGAGGGAGACCTCGCCTGCGGGAGCAAGGGAAGGGGGAGGCTCGCCGAGATCCCTGAGATTCTGGAGAAGATAGAGGACATCTTCACCGAGAAGGACTTCAAGGGGAAGAGGGTGCTGGTGACTGCGGGCCCCACCTTGGAGCCCTTGGATCCGGTCAGGTATCTCACCAACAGATCCACGGGGAAGATGGGCTTTGCCTTGGCCAAGATGGCCCGCCGCCGGGGGGCCGAGGTGCTGCTTATCACCGGACCCAACTACCTTACCCTTCCGAGAAACGACATAAGGATCATCACCGTGAGCTCGGCGAGGGAGATGTACGAGGCGGTGATGGACAACTTCGAGGACTACCACGTGATCATCAAGGCGGCCGCGGTCGCCGATTTCAGGCCCAAGGATACCCTGGCGGAGAAGATCAAGAAGGCCGATGGGACCTATCTCCTGGAGCTGGAACAGAACCCCGATATCCTTAAGGAACTGGGGAAGAGGAAGGGGGAGAGGATCCTCGTCGGGTTTGCCGCTGAAACGAGCAGCCTGATGGAGCATGCCGAGGCGAAGCTCCGGGAGAAGAACCTGGACTTGATCGTGGCCAACGACGTCACCCAACCAGGAGCCGGCTTCGGCGTTGATACCAACATCGTCCGGATAATCGACTCCCGTGGGAAGGTCCGCAACCTCCCCCTCCTCACTAAGGACGAGGTGGCGGATATAGTGCTCGATCAGGTCCTAAAGATCATCAAAAAGAGGAAAAGGACGGAGGCCTGGCCCACTAACTGGTGACATCAGGCCTCACCCCATAGCTCCTCGTTGCCCTGAAGCTCCTTCCTCAACTTCCGGAGGGCTCCCCCTTCTATCTGCCTCACCCGCTCCCGGGAAATCTTGAAGAGATCGCCCAGCTCCTGGAGGGTCGCCGGCTCCTCGGCCATTATCCTCCTCTCGATGATCACCCGCTCCCTTCCGTTGAGCTTCTCCAGGGCCCGCCTGACCTCCCTGTGGAGGAAGTCCCTCCTCTCCTTTTCAGCGAGGGCCTCCTCCTGATTAGGCGTAAGGTCCACCAAGAAGTCGAGGAAGGTGGTCTCCTGTTCATCCCCCACGGGGGCATCTAAGGAGAGGTCGCGGGAGGTAAACCTCTCGGCCATCCTCTCTATCTCCTCCTCATCTATCTCCAGCTCGCTCGCCAGATTATGGAGCTTCTCCTCCCTTGCCTCCTCGTCAAAGGATATATCCTTTATCTTCCCCATCTTGTAAAAGAGCTTCTTCTGGGCCTGGGTAGTCCCCACCTTCACCAAGCTCCAAGACTTCATGATGTAATTCTGGATATAAGCCCTTATCCACCAGATGGCATAGGAAATAAACCTGTAGCCCTTGTAGGGATCGAAGTGCTTCAGGGCGACGATCAGACCCAGGTTACCCTCTTGGATCAGGTCCAGAAGCTTTATCCCATACCCTTTATATTCCAGGGCGACCTTGACCACGAAACGGAGGTTCGAGGTGATGAGCCGCTTTCCCGCCTCCTCATCCCCGTGCTCATAATAAAGGACGGCGAGCCGCCGCTCCTCTTCGGGGCTCAGGAGGGGGTAAGAACTTATCCGACTCAAATACTGAACCAAGTTCTCCCTCACCTCACCTTCCATCATTGTTAGCACTCCTCTTTTTTGAGTGCTAATAAATTAGCCCATATTTCTTTTCCTTGCAAAGGGCAAAAATGTATTGTAGAATTAGAAAAAATTTGAAAGATCAAAAATTGAGAGGAAAAATTGGAATAAAATGAAGACAAAAGGAATTTTTGGGAATTTTGAGGAGAATCGCGGAGTTTCTGAGGAAGGCCTTCCCAAAGGACTCAAGGTCAAGAAGGTGATAGATCGTTGGTATGGAAAAGATCACGTCTACGTAAAGGTCGTGGGGGAGGGAGGTGAGGTCTGGATCCTGAGGAAAGGAAAGGAGGAAGGATGGCGGATCGTCCTTTACGAAGCACCGGAAGCGAAGGACTTACAGGATCAGCTCTCCCTCCTCGGTAAGAGGAGGAAGAAGGGAAAAGAAGGGAAAACGGTCCTGCATTGAGGTTGAAATGCTGGGTGGCCAAAAGTTCTTAGCAATGGTTTTGGCGGGGGGAAAGGGGAAGAGGCTTCATCCCCTTACCGCCCATCGGGCAAAGCCTGCCGTTCCCTTCGGCTCCATCTACCGGCTCATAGATTTCGTCCTGAGCAACCTGGTGAACTCGGGGATCCACCAGATATATATCCTCACCCAGTACAAGTCCCATTCTCTCCTGCGGCACTTGCAGCAAGGCTGGGTAGGCACTCATCCCCTAAACGGCTTTTTCATCATGCCAGTGCCCGCGGAGATGAGAACAGGTGAAACCTGGTACCTGGGGACTGCGGACGCCGTCTTCCAAAACGCCTATCTAATAAGGCGCCTGAAGCCCGATCTGGTGCTGATCTTCGGGGCTGACCACGTCTACCTGATGGATGTCCGCCAAATGATCGAGTATCACCTGGAGAAGGGGGCGGAAGTGACGATAGCCACCATCCCTATGCCCCTTTCCCAGTGTCACCAGTTCGGGGTCACGGTGGTCGATAAGGAATGGCGGGTGAGGAGGTTTGAGGAGAAGGTATCAAGTCCCACACCCATCCCTCACCGTCCCGATCAGGCCCTTGTTTCAATGGGGAACTACATATTTGATACAGCGGCACTGCTCGAAGAGTTAACCCAAGATGCTGAGGATGGGAAGAGCTCTCATGATTTCGGCAGGGACATCCTTCCCCGGATATGCGAGAAGAGGAAAGTTTACGCTTATGACTTCCACACCAACCTTATCCCGGGGGATGAACGCTCCTCCGGGTACTGGCGCGATGTGGGGACCATTGAAAGCTATTACCGGACGAACATGGACCTGAAGGCCCCTTTACCCCAGCTCAACCTCTACAACAACCACTGGCCGGTCAAATCGGCCAAATACCACGATCCCCCCGCCAAGGTGGTGGTGGACAATTGGGGAAAGATGGGATATGTGGAAAACTCCCTATTAGGCGGGGGGAGCATCGTTTCTGGAGGCTACGTAAGGGACTCTATCATCGGGAGAAACGTCTTTGTCTCGAGCGGTGCATGGGTGGAAGAATCGATCCTCCTCGGCAACGTAGTGGTAGAGGAGGGAGCAAGGATTTACAGGACGATCATCGACCATGGAAACACGATCGGGCGAGGAGAGAAAATAGGCTACGACCGGGAAAAAGACGCCTCACGATATCACGTCGACGATTCCGGCGTTGTGGTCATCCCGCGGAACCCTTTTTATTAAAGGAAAATCTGAGGATGAGGGACCATTCCATCTCCCCTCCCCCAAACTCTCTCACCAAGGTGAGGCAGCTCCCTTGATATGTCTTTTGGGCACCCTCCTCCGTCAGGTTTACGGTCTCTACCGGGTATAACCAGAGGGAGAAGGGCTCGGCGGAAGAGATCATCCCTCGCCACCCCTCCGCCTCATCGACGACCGAAAGGGATCCTATCCTCTCCCACTCGCCGAAGTGCCCTGCTGCGATCCTCTCCCCCCTTATCAAGAGATAACGCCTCGGGTCCCCCGGGGAGAGCAGATTGAAGTTGATCTCCCAGCTCAAGAGGGCCGAGAGGGAAGCCCGGAGCAAGAGGTTTATTTTTATTTGAGGGGGATCGTCTCTGAAGCGATATACCTTCTGGGCTCTAAACCCCTCCCCCTCAGCCACCATCCTTAACTCCACCCCACCCTCCTCCTTTTCCCAACCGGATATCAGGTAATGAAAGGGCTCATGAAGAGCGACGAAGGTCTGCCTCCACATCTCCTCCCATCCGGTCCCTTTCCTCAAGAGTCGCTCGAAGAAACTGAAGCGGGGGAAACGATCGTAAAGGAGATGGCGAAAAAGATCCTCCTCTTTTACGCGAAAGGTCTCATGTATCGATTTTACCTGTCCTCCTTCATCGACGGGGACTGAGGCGGCTATCTTCTCGTGGTAGGCCTCTTTGTGGCGGGCAACCACACTGGTGAGGTTTACCTTCGGGGGCAGGAGGTCGAGCTCAAAAACCGCTCCTCCATAATGGGGCTTCACGTAGAGGTTGTAGAGGGGAGAGCTGTAGAGCCACTCCTCATAACCGTCACAGTCGATATCCTCCACTCTCACTTCGCTTTCGTGTTGAAGAAGGGACTCGGCGACAAGAAGGTGCCTGTACACCGCATGACGCAGGTGGTTCATATAGATCCCTCCGAAGAGGCCGTGCCAGTAAGCACAATTGCACTGTCCCCTCCACAGCTCCCTCATGGCCTCACGGTGGGGGGACCGTTCCAGGTGGCGACTCACCTGGATCATCTTCTTGTGCATCAAGTTCGCTTCCTCGTACTTCCGGAGGAAACCGTCCCAGCTTCCCCCTCGGAGGAAGGGTCGGTACCTCTGCCAGAGTCCCTTTCCTTTAAGTTCCTCGACAAATTGAGAGAAGGCCTTCTGATCATCGGGCATAAGGGCCCATTCGGTGAGTTCTTCATAAGAGGCAGGGGGCAGATAGAGCCTCCCCTCGGGGGCGAGACGCTCCAAGCAGTCCCCCAAAGGCAGGACCTCAATGAGATCTTGCCTCTCTTCCAAAAATCTCAAAAACCTCCTGAGCCACCCCTTCACATATACCCATTCCCTCGTCCCGGGCCATACCCCGAACTTCTCGCCATCGTCCCCATAGGCAAGGCAGAGACACTCAGAAGGGGGGAAGGAACGGAAGAGGTCGAGCACCTCCTTTGGCTCACGGAAGGGGATGAGATATCGCAGTTCTTGCCTTATCGGGAAGACGGCCAGCGGCTCCCCTTCCCTCTCGGTGACGAAGTAACCCTTGATCTGCTCGGAAGGGAGGCAAGCGTTAAGAAAATGGGCGTCATCCAGGAGGGTATATTCGATGCCCAAGGGCCTCAGCAGGCGCGGCAGGGACGGATCCCACACCCGTTCGGCGAGCCAGATTCCCTTAGGCCTCCTGAGAAAATGTTCCTCCAGATAGTCAGACATGAGGAGGATCTGCCCTACCGCATCTCTCTCCGGGATATAGGGCAGGAGGGGCTCGTAGAACCCCCCGCCAAGAAGCTCCACCTGCCCCCTATCCACCATCTCCTTTACCAGAGCGAGGACCTCTGGCCTCTTCGCCTCCATCCACTCCCAGAGGGGACCCGAGAAATGGAGGCTGAAGCGGAAGTAAGGGGCATGGAGCACTCCTTCCAGGAAGGGCCGGTAACAGTTGTCTACCGCCCTGGCGAAAACGGATTCGAAGTTCCCCACTGGCTGATGATTGTGAATCGCAAAAGGAAGGAGATAGGGGGGCATCAAGGAAGCTCCAGGGCATCGAGGGCCCTCCGGACGGCCTCCTTGACCATCTCCTTCGCGAGCTTTTCCACTTTTAATATGCTGAAGATCTTCTCCCTCTTTTCGGTCTTGAGCTCCACCTTGTGAGAAAATCGCTTCTTTTCCCGCTCAAATTCGAACTTTAAGGCGATCTTTAACTTATAAAGGGTGGCTACGGTCCCCTCCGCCTCCACCCATAGCTCTTTCAATTCACCCCTGATGATGGCCTCCGCTTCAGGAGGTCCCCCTTCGGCCTCAGGGGCCAGTTTTATGGCCTTTACTCCCTTCGCCTCGAGGTAATCCTTGACCGCCAGGGTCACGGTCTCTGCCGGTGGCATAAGGGCATAGATGGGAATCGTCCGCTCACCCTTCTTTCTGATTCCCACCTGATCTTTCCTCGCCACCTCCCTGAGATCGGCAACGGGATAAAAGGCAACGGTTGTCTTCCTCCCCTCTTTCACCTTTTCGAAGGTGGGGGTTATCTGGATGAAATAGTATTGCGGTGGCTGGCAGGAGAGCAGCAGCGAAATGACGGCCAGGATAAAAAAGCACCTCTTCATCGATTATCCTCCTCCACTGCCTCACGGAGGCGGCGTAGGATATCGGGGATGGCGGAGGTCACCCGATCCCAGCTGGGGATCAGGGGGATCCCCAGGGGGTCCTCCATGAAGGTCTTGGCGGCTATCTTTATCCCCTTGGTGAAGGTATCCACGGCCAGGCTCTCCTCATGGCGGTCAAACACCAGACCATTTATGGCGGCATCGTCCTCATACCGCTTCAGGATCTCATGGGCCGTGCGCACATAGGTGGCGGTTATGGTGTTGAAGACCCCCTCACTGAAGACCATGCCCTCAGAGGCGAGGTTTCGGAATAGGGACTTACAGATGTCTATGCACATCTTAAGGAGACCCCTTGAGGGGTCATCCGGGGAGAGGGGCTGATGTTTGTGCTCATACTGATCGATGATGTCCACCTGACAGACCCTTTTGGGGGCGACGTTCCTGTAGACTTCGGAGAGCAGACCTATCTCCAGGCCCCAGTCCGCCGGGATCCTGGTCACCCTGGCGAGATCGGTGTGCATGGAGAACTCTCCGGCGAGGGGATAACGGAAGCTGTCAAGGAAGACCAGGAAGGGGAGGTAACCGAAGACCCTTTGAAGGGAACGGAGCAGGGGGGTTATCAGGAGGCGGGTGGCCCTGCCGTGCATCCGGTCAGTGACGCGGCTGTAATATCCCTTGCAGAACTCGTAGTCGAGGTTGGGATTGGTCACAGGATAACAGAGCCTGGCCACGAGGGTCCGATTGTAGGTGACGATATCACAGTCATGAAGGGCGATGACGTGAAAGTCCGGTTGAGAGAGGACATAACCCCAGGCTATCCACACAGACCTCCCCTTTCCTGCCTCTCCTACCTGGAGCCCTGCCTCCCTGATGGCATCCAGGATGGACTGGATGCGCTCTCCGTCGGCCCAGATGAGTCTCGTCCTCTGGGGGAGGACCGAGAAGAACCTTTTTGCGTACTCAAACTCTTCCCTGTTGGCGTTCCCCAGGGAGACGATCACCGCCGCGATGTACTTGGCCCCCTTGAGCTCCTCAACGATCCCCTTCAGGGCCTCCCCCTGCAGCTCGGAGAAAAGGGAGGGGAGGACCAGGGCAATGGGCCTCTCCTGGGAGTACCAGGAAAGCTCTGCCTCAAGCCTTTCCAGATCGACCTCTCCCAGCTTATGGAGGGTCGAAACTACCCCCGTCTGATAGAAATCGGCCACCTCACTCCCCTTGAATTTAATTGAAAAGCCGGCTAATGATAAACTATTAAAATGGACGGGTCAAGAAAGGCTCCCTTTCTGGTATTCAGCGACTTGGACGGAACCCTCCTCGACCTGAAGGACTACTCCTTCGATGAGGCAAAAAGGGGGTTATCCCTCTTGGAGAGGGAGGGGGTTCCCCTGGTGCTGGTCAGCAGCAAGACCCGCGCCGAGATAGAGCTATGGCGAGAGAGGTTCTCCAACCTCCATCCCTTCATCTCCGAGAACGGAGGGGGCATCTTCGTCCCGAAGGACTGCTCCCCCTGGATGGTAGAGGGATGGGAAGAGGAAGGGAAGTATCGCTCCCAAAAGCTGGGCATCGATTACCCTGCCCTGAGGAGGGCCGTCGATGATCTCCGCTCAAGAGGGCTGAGGGTCCGGGGGTTCGGTGACATGGGAGCGGAGGAGGTGGCGGAACTCACGGGACTGAACCTCTTCGAGGCCAACCTCGCCAAGATGAGGGAATTCTCGGAGCCTTGTCTCATTTACGGAGACGAAGGAAGGTTCCTCGCTGAGGTCTCCGCCCTCGGCCTCACCACTGTGAAAGGGGGCAGGTTCTTCCACCTGCAGGGGCACCACGATAAGGGGGAGGCGGTGGAACTGCTCATAAGGGCTTACGGTGAGAAAGAAAGGCCGAAGATCGTCGCCCTGGGGGACAGCCTCAATGACCTCCCCATGCTCAGGAGGGCTGACATCCCGGTCCTAATAAGGAGGAAAGGAGGGCCGGAGAGGAAAACCCTTGACCTTCCCAATCTGATCGTCACCGAGGGCGAAGGCCCTTCCGGCTGGGCAGAGGCCATAGAGAAGATATTCGGCTAAGGGAAAAGATGATAGATACTCACTGCCATTTGGACATGGAACCCCTTCTCAGTGACCTCGATCGGGTCCTGAGAAGGGCACGGGACGAAGGGGTGAGAGCGGTCTTCTCGGTGGGGGTGGATAGAGGAAGCTGCCGCCGCACCCTGAAAATAGCCCGGTCCCATGATGGGGTATATGCCGTCCTCGGCATCCATCCCCATAATGCCAAGGATGCGAAGGACGGCGTTTTGGAAGAGATCGCCAAGATGGCCGAAGATCCCCTCGTGATAGGCTGGGGTGAGGTGGGGCTGGACTTTTACCGGAACCTCTCCCCAAGGGGAATCCAGAAAGAGGCCCTCAGGAAACAGATCGCCCTGGCCCGTCGCCTTGGGCTCCCCCTGGTCATCCACAGCCGTCAGGCCGCCTCCGAGACCCTCAGGGTCCTCAGGGAGGAGAAGGCCTGGGAGGTCGGGGGCATAATCCACTGCTTCTCTGACGGATGGGAGGAGGCGAAATCCTATCTTGACCTCGGCTTCTTTATCTCAGTCTCCGGCATCATCACCTATCCCAGGGCCGAGGGGCTCAGGGAGGTGGTGAGGAGGATCCCCGAGGACAGGATCCTGGTGGAGACCGATGCCCCTTACCTTGCTCCGGTGCCCCATCGAGGGGACAAAAATGAGCCCGCCTTCGTCCGTTTTACCCTGCAGGAGATAGCGGCCATAAAGGGGAGGGAGGTGGGGGAGATGGAAGAGATAACGGAGCGAAACGCACGCGTCGCCTTTCGTCTAATAAAAGATCAGGAGGTCTGAGGATGGGAGAGAACGAATACGATGTCATCATCATCGGAGCTGGTCCTGCTGGTCTGACCGCTGGCATATACCTGGGCAGGGCAAAGCTGAGGACGGTGATCCTCGAAGCGATGACCCCGGGAGGACAGGCCCTCTTCAGCGAGAGGATAGAGAACTATCCGGGTTTTCCCGAGGGGATAACCGGAAGGGAGCTGGCCGAGAGGATGGTCAAGCAGGCCGAGGCCGTTGGCACGGAGATAAAGACGTTGTGTCCCGTGGAAAGGGTGAGGTTAGAGGACGGGGCGAAGGTGGTGGAGGCTACAGGGGGACCTTACCGCTCCAAGGCCCTGATCATTGCCACCGGGGCCCAGGCCTCCAAGCTTGAGGTCCCAGGGGAAGGACGCTACATGGGACAGGGGGTCTCGGTCTGCGCCATGTGCGACGGTGCCTTCTTCAGGGAGAAGGTCGTGGCCGTGGTGGGCGGAGGGGACAGTGCGGTGGAGGACGCCTTTTACCTCTCCCGCATGGCAAGCAAGGTCTACCTGATCCACAGGAGGGATAAGCTCAGGGCCCAGAAGATCCTGCAGGAGAGGCTCTTCGAGCAGAAGAACGTGGTGCCGATATGGAAGACCGTGGTCAAGGAGATAAAGGGCGATGAGACAGGGGTGAAGGCCCTTCTGCTGGAGAGGGTGGACACCGGAGAGATAAAAGAGCTTCCCGTGGACGGGATCTTTGTGGCCATAGGAAGGAGGCCCGCCACCGAGCCCTTCAGGGAGGTAGTGGAACTCGATGAGGGGGGCTATGTGGTAACCGACGAGAGCTGCGCCACCTCCACCCCCGGGATATTTGCAGCAGGGGATGTGAGGAGAAAATCGGTGCGGCAAGTGTCCACCGCGGTGGGGGATGGGGCCATCGCCGCTTACTCGGCCGAGCTCTACCTCGAGAGGTCAAAGGGTTAGAAACCCATCCCTGGGGGTCGGCCCATTCCCGAAATCCCCATTATCAGTGGGATGACGACGGCGGCGACGAGGAAGAAGAAGACCAAGAGGAAGACGATAAGGGGGATAAAGACCGCCAGGGCAGCCCTGCCGGTGGTTATCCCATGGACCTCCCTCAGGCCGATTATGTACAAGATCACGGTATAGAAGGAGTATATCAGCCCCCCCAGGAGGGGGATGATGTTCCAGAGATAGGCCGCTTCGCTATAGGCTATCACCCTAAAGGTGGCCTCAAAACCCCTCTTGTTCCCCTTCACCAGCATGAGGCAGGCGTGGTTTACGCCGCTGGCCACAAAGATGGTGATGGCGGTAAAGATGGGGAGGAGGAGCGCATAAAGGATGAAAAAGGTGGAGGAGAAGAGACCCCTTATCCCCATCATCCTGGCCGAGAGGAGGAAGTTCCACCAGAGGGGCATCAATCCCCCGAAGGTCCCCATGATGACGCCGAAAAGCAGCGGCATCTGGATCCCCTTCTCCACGGGCATCTGGCGGAAGAAACGGGTGGGAGAGAAGAGGACTTCCTTGATCGTCTGGAATATCCCCCTAAGTACTCCCTTCTCCCCTATCTGTTCCCATGCCGGTTCCTCACCGGCGGGGCTGACTCCCCTCTGCTTCTCGGCCTCCTTGTAACGCAGGTACTTGGATATGACCACCCCGCAGCGGATGCACTCCTCCCCTTCTGGCTGCACGTAACCGCACTGGGGACACTGCATCATCCTGGGGGTATCTGGTGACGAAGCCGGGATCGCCTCCATCGGCTCCACCGAGGCCCTCCCCCCAGCCCTCTCCAACGCCTCCTTCAACCTTGTCGCCTCCTCCCAGCTCGCATTCCGCTTCACCTTGATGGGGGCCTTCTCGACGAGCCTTTCGGCCTCCTGGGGAGAGAGCCGAAACCGGCGTACCACCTCTTCTTTCAGCCTCTGCACCGCCTCAGGGGCCTCATCAGCCGGCCCCAAGAAGATGACCTTGTACCTTCCCTCCATCTGTACGCTCCCCAAAACATGGAAAAAATATCACGTATGGGATGATAAAGTCAACCAGTAAATCAAACCCTTTACCTTCGCCCCGCCTGCCCTTGCCCCCTTCTCGAACCGGCCCTATGACGCTGGTATATGGTCACAGCCCTCTGGTGATCGCGGAAGTTGGAGGAGAAGTAGTGGGTCCCGTCGTTGCGGGAGACGAAATAGAGATAATCGACCGGAGCGGGATAGAGGGCCGCCAGGAGGGAGTCCTTCCCGGGATTGGATATGGGGGTGGGGGGCAGACCTGCAAAGAGGTAGGTGTTGTAAGGCGAAGGCCGCTGGAGGTCTTCCTTCCTGAGGTTCCCGTCGAACTCCTCTATTCCGTAGATCACCGTGGGGTCACTGCAGAGGGGCATGCCCTTGCGGAGACGGTTGTGAAAGACCGCCGAGACGAGGGGTCGCTCCTCCGACCTCCCCGTCTCCTTCTCGATGATGGAGGCGAGGGTTACCACCTCAAAGTCGCTCAGCCCCAATTCCCTTGCCCGCTCGGAGAACTCCGGAGTGTAGACCCTCCGGAAATTGGCCACCATCTCCTGAATGACCAGCCGCGGAGGGCAGCGGTGGGGGAAAAAGTAGGTATCGGGAAAGAGGAAACCCTCGACCGTCTCCCCCTCCAGTCCCAGGGATCTCACGAACTCCCTGTCGAAGGCGAGCCTCACGAACTCTTGCTCATCCTCTATTATCCCTTTATCTTTCAAGAGGGATGCGATCTCCCTCGCAGTGAGGCCCTCCGGAATGGTCACCTTGTAGGTGACCACCCTCCCTTTGACCAAGGTATCGGCGATCTCCTGGGGAGACATGGAGGCGCTGAGGAAATACTCCCCTGCTTTTACTCTTTCGGTTATGCCCCGAAGTCGACCATAAAGTTCAAACCACCACCGGCTCCTCACTACCCCCCTCTCTTTCAGGATGCGGGCCACCTCCGAAAAGGAAGCCCCCTCAGGGATGAGGACCTTGGAGGGGGGAGAACCTTTCGGGGAGGCCGGAAGCGAGATGAAAATGAACCCCCTCCACCAGAGGGCAAAAAGAAAGGAAAGGGGAAGGATCAGAAAAAGGACCTTCTTCAACCCTTCTCCCTGCGGCTGTCGAGATAGCCTTGGAGAATGATCACTGCGGCCAGCTTATCTATCACCTTGCGCCTCTTCTTCCTGCTCTGATCCGCCATGAGGAGGACCCTCTCTGCCTCGGCGGTGCTGAACCTCTCGTCCCAGAAGACGACGGGAAGCTTGAGGGCCTCCTTCAGCTCTTCGGCGAACTTCATCACCTCCTTCGCCTCATCCCCTAAGGTCCCGTCCGTCCTCCTCGGCAGGCCCACCACCACCTCCTCGGCGCCGACCTCCTGGACTATCCTGCACAAGGTCTCCAAGGTCCTGGCCCCCTGCCTCTGCAGAACTCCATATCCCTGGGCCGTCCACCCCATCGGATCGCTCACCGCAACCCCTATCCTCTTGGTGCCCACATCGAGACCCACTACCCTCACAGCCATCCCTCAAAATGGCGGATGAATCTCTCGGTGATGACGAAATACTTCTCCACGATCGCCTCCAGCAGGAAACGACGGACCTTCCGCAAATAGGCCCTAACGCTCTCAGCCTCCTCCCGATCCTCTAAGAACTCGGGCCGAAACTCCCCGATCATCACGCTTCCGGGCTCGAAGACCTCCGCCTCGACTTCCTTCTTTACCTCCAGAAACCTTTCCAGCTCCCTTATCGACCCGAAGAAGGGTTCCCATTCCCCCGCCCGCTTTATCCTGCGTCCGAGGGCCTCCATCTCTCCCCTCTCCTCGGGAGGGAATCCCTCCAGCTCCCTCTCGATCCTTTTGAGGGTCATCTCGTCTTCGATGAGGCCAGAAGAGAGGACCTCCTCCATTATCCCGGAAAGGGGGGTCCTTTCGTCCTGAAGCTCCCTTATAAAACGAGCGCAGAGGGAGATCTCTCCTTTTTCCATCCTTTTTAAAAACATATCATTAACCCCATGGCGGGTAAACCCTGCTTGACGGTGGGGAGGATTTTGCGTAATCTGTCCCCGTGATGGAGTACGAGGCGGTTATCGGATTGGAGGTCCACGCTCAGCTTCTCACCGATAGCAAGATCTTCTGTCCTTGCTCCACCACCTTCGGCGCCGAACCCAACACCCAGACCTGCCCGGTCTGCACTGGAATGCCGGGATCCCTGCCCGTCCTCAACCGCCGGGTGGTGGAGTTCGCCCTGAAGCTCGCCCTGGCCACCCACTGTGAGATAGCCCGCTGGAGCCTGTTCGCCCGGAAGAACTACTTCTATCCTGACCTTCCCAAGGGTTATCAGATCTCCCAGTATGAGCTCCCCATCGCCAGGGGTGGTTATATCGAGATACCGACCGATGACGGGGGGAGGAAGCGCATCGGGATAACCCGGATCCACATGGAGGAGGACGCGGGAAAGCTCATCCACGACGAGGAAAAACCTTACAGCTATGTGGACTTCAACCGGACCGGGGTGCCCCTCTTGGAGATAGTGAGCGAACCCGACATCCGCTCCCCAAAGGAGGCCGTCGAATACCTGAAGATGCTCAGGGCCATCCTCCAGTACTTGGAGATATGCGATGGGGACATGGAGAAGGGGAGCTTCCGCTGTGATGCCAACGTCTCGGTGAGGCCAAAGGGATCAGAGACCTTCGGTACCCGCACCGAGGTGAAGAACATGAACTCCTTCCGCCATGTAGAGCGGGCCCTTGCTTATGAGATAGAGAGGCAGATAAGGGTCATCTCTGAGGGAGGAGAGGTGGTCCAGGAAACAAGGCTCTGGGACCCCCAGAGGGGGGTGACCGAACCGATGCGAGGCAAGGAGGAGGCCCACGATTACCGTTATTTCCCTGACCCTGACCTGGTCCCCTTGGTGGTGGAGGACGAATGGATAGAAGAGGTGAGAAAGGGGCTGCCGGAACTGCCCCTTGAGCGGAAGGAGAGGTTCGTAAGGGAGTATCAGATCCCGGAATACGACGCAGGGGTCCTAACCTCCTCCAAGGCCCTCGCCGACTACTACGAGGAGTGCGTCCGCCTCTTCCCGGAACCTAAGCAGGTGAGCAACTGGGTTATGGGGGAAATCCTTCGCCTCCTGAACGAGGAGAAGAAGGAGGTGGAGGAGTGCCCCGTGAGGCCAGAGGGGTTGGCGGAGCTCCTGGACCTGATAAAGGAGGGGACTATAAGCGGCAAGATCGCCAAGACGGTCCTGGAGGAGATGTACCGCACGGGAAAGGGGGCGAGGGAGATAGTGGAGGCGAGAGGGCTCGTCCAGATAAGCGATGAGGGACTCCTCAGGGAGAAGGTGAAGGAGGTTCTCCAGTCCCTGCCCAAAGAGGTGGAGGAATACAAGAAAGGGAAAGAGAAGCTCTTCGGCTTCTTCGTCGGTCAGGTGATGAAGGTCACCCAGGGAAAGGCCAATCCTCGCTTGGTCAATCAGATCCTGAAAGAACTCCTCTCAAGCTAAGACGACCTTCCTCTCAGAGGGAGTCTGTATAAGTTTGTGTTGAAATTCGGGGTTTAAAAAGATAGGGGGTATCTCCCGACTCAAACCCAAGAGAAAGGAGGAGATACCCCATGCAAAAA
>CBEVRB010000041.1:0-14926 GCA_965552155.1 uncultured bacterium | reverse complement strand
ATAGATATAAAGGGGCAGATCATCTATTATGTGGGACCTTCTCCGGCCAAGCCGGGGAAGCCGATAGGTTCGGCAGGGCCCACCACCAGCGGTCGCATGGATCCCTACGCCCCCAAGCTCCTGGAGCGGGGGCTCAAGGGGATGATAGGGAAGGGGATGAGGTCCCAGGCGGTAAAGGACGCCATGGTGAAGCACAAGGCGGTCTATCTCGGCGCCACCGGGGGGGCGGCGGCCCTCATCGCCAAAGCGATAAAGAAGGCCGAGGTGGTGGCCTACGAAGACCTGGGGCCTGAGGCGATCATGCGCCTGGAGGTGGAGGACTTCCCCGTGGTGGTGATCAACGACGCCCACGGAGGGGACCTCTACGAGGAGGGGGCAGCCAAGTACAGGAGAGATTGATTCTTGAGAGGAGGGGGGAGATGGTTGAGGTTCTAAGGCATGACCTTTTGATCTTGGGGGCAGGGCTGGCGGGGTTGAGGGCAGCGGTGGAGGCCTCCCGGATAACAGAGGGCAGGATAGATATTGGCCTTATCTCCAAGGTCCAGGTGATGAGGGCCCATTCGGTATGCGCTGAGGGAGGAACCGCCGCTATGCTTCGACCCGAGGAAGGGGATAGCTTCGATCTTCATGCCTGGGATACGGTGAAGGGGAGCGACTTTCTGGCGGATCAGGACGTGGTTTTCAGGTTTGTCGAGCTCATGCCCAAGGAGGTGGTCCAGCTCGATCACTGGGGCCTCCCCTTGTCAAGGAGGCCCGATGGGAGGATCAATCAGCGTCCCTTCGGGGGACACAGCTTCCCCCGGGCCGTCTTTGCCGAGGACAAGACTGGATTCTTCGAGATGCAGACCCTCTACGATACCCTCCTTAAGTATACCAACTGGAGACGCTATGAGGAGTGGTTTGCCACCTCCATCCTGGTTGATGACGGCAAGTTCCGGGGCCTTACCGCGATAGAGATGGCCACGGGGAAGTTCTACCTCCTTGAGGCGAAGGCCCTGATCATCGCCACCGGTGGCGCGGGGACCCTCTTCGGCTTCACCACCTACTCCCAGACCGTCACGGGGGACGGCCTTGCCCTGGCATATCGGGCGGGGATTCCCCTTCAGGACATGGAATTCCTCCAGTTTCATCCCACGGGCCTTGTGCCCAGCGGGATCCTCATGACCGAGGCCTGCCGGGGAGAGGGAGGGTATCTCCTGAACAATAAAGGGGAGCGCTTCATGGAGGGCTATGCCCCTGAGAGGATGGAGCTCGCCCCCAGGGATGTGGTCTCCCGGGCGATGATGACCGAGATCGAGCAGGGACGGGGGTTCAAGGGACCTGGAGGACTGGATTACCTTCATCTGGACCTGCGTCATCTGGGCAGGGAGAGGATCCTGGAGCGCCTCCCCCTGATCAGGGAGGTGACCATGCACTTTCTCGGGCTTGACCCGATCGAGGAGCCGATCCCGGTGAGGCCTGTGGCCCATTACTCCATGGGAGGGATCGAGGCCGACATCAACGGAAAGACCCGGGTCGAGGGGATATGGGTCGCAGGGGAGGCGGCCTGCACCGGGCTCCACGGCGCCAACCGCTTGGGGACCAACTCAACGGCCGAGTGCCTCGCCTGGGGGGCGATAACTGGAAGGGAGGCGGCCAAGTATGTCGGGGAGGCAGGGGATGTGCCCAGGGCGCCAGAGGATCATGTGAGGGAAGAGGAGAGGAGGATCTTTGAGGATTTGATGGGGAGGGACGGGAAGGAGAACCTCTATCAGCTCCGTCAGGAGTTGAGGGAGACGATGATCGAGGCAGCGGGGGTCTTCCGGACGGGCGATGGGCTGAAGGAGGGATTGAGGAAGGTCAGGGAGATAAGGGAGCGGTTCAAGGAGATAAGGGTTGAGGACAAGGGAAGGGCTTATAACACCAACCTGATAAATGCCCTGGAGACGGAGAACTTGATAGATGTGGCTGAGGTCCTTCTGGCGGGGGCCCTGGCCAGGGAGGAGTCCCGGGGCGCCCACTCCAGGAGGGACTTCCCCAAGAGGGACGACGAAGGGTGGCTCAAGCACACCCTCGCCTTCTTCACCCCAGAGGGGCCTCGTTTGGAGTACAAGCCGGTGGTGATCACCACCTGGAAGCCGGTGGAGAGGAAATATTAGGAGGGGAGCCATGGCCGAGAAGGTGGGAGGAAGGATAGGGATCAGGGGGTGGGTCTATGCGGGCCGTTACGGGTTGGAGCGTTACGCATACACCCTGCACCGTATAACGGGACTCGGACTGCTACTCTACTTCATCCTGCATATCTTCTTCTCCTCTGTCCGCCTCAAGGGACAGGGAGCCTGGGAAGGGCTTATGGCCTCTTTCTCTCGCCCCCTCTTTCACTTCGGCGAGTACCTGGTCTTTTCGGCCTTCGTCTTTCATGCTTTAAATGGGATAAGACTCATCCTCGCGGAGCTGGGTTTCACCCTGGGGAAGCCGGCAAGGCCCGTCTACCCTTACCGCATATCCCTGGACAGGGGACGTCCCCTCTTTCTGGTCCTTATGGGGATAGTCGTCATCCTCCTCCTTCTGGGAGGATACGATTTCTTCGTGGTCGCTCATTGATTAAGGAGGGAAGAGATGAGAGAGGTAACCCTTTGGTCTTTACACCTTTTAACAGGGATCATCGTCCTCGTCTTTTTGGGGATTCACATGGGGGTAATGCACCTCGATGCCATCATGGGGGTCAAGGAGCCCACAAGCTGGGGTGCGGTCCTTTCGCGGGGCAAGGGGTTCTTCTTCCCCTTCATCTATCTGGTCATCCTTGCCGCAGGGCTCTATCATGGCCTCTATGGGCTCAGGAATATCCTGCTGGAGCTCCAGGGGTTGAGGAGGGTAGGGAAGCCCCTGGGTTGGATCATCTTTTTGGCAGGACTGGCCCTCTTCCTTTACGGGGCCTATATAGTTATAGCCGCTTCTTCAGTATCATAGGAGGGGAAAGATGGCCGGGGAAGGGAAGGTGTTCGGTGAGGAGATAGTAAAGGAGGTCCTTTTCAGGGTCCATCGCTTTTCCCCTGACGGGGGCGGGGCGAGGATGCAGGAGTATCGGGTCCCGGTGAGACGGGGGATGACGGTACTTGAGGGGCTCCATTACATCCGGGACAACCTCGATGCTACCCTCTCCTACCGGTTCAGCTGTCGGATGGCCATCTGTGGTTCCTGCGGGATGTTCATCAACGGCCTACCCCGGCTCGCCTGCCAGACCCAGATACTGGAGCTGGAATCGGATCTGATCGAGGTGAAGCCCCTGCCCAACTATCGGGTGATAAAGGATTTAGTCCCTGATCTCTCCCCTTTCTTCGAGAAACACCGCTCCCTCATGCCGTACATCATCCGTCAGGACGAACCCGAGGGAGAACTCCTTCAGAGCCCTGAGGAACTTAACGCCTATTTACAGTTCGCCTATTGCATAAAGTGCGGGCTCTGTTATGCCGCTTGCCCAACCGTGGCCACAGACGAGGAGTACTTCGGCCCTCAGGCCTTAGCCCAGGCCTTCCGCTACACGACCGACAGCCGCGACGGCGGCTGGGAGGTGAGGATGGAGGTAGCGTGCTCTCCTGAGGGCCTGTGGCACTGTCACTTTGCCGGGGCATGCTCTGAGGCATGTCCAAAGGGTGTGGACCCCGCCCTGGCCATCCAGCTCCTGAAGGGGGAGGCGGTATTTGTCCGCTGGGGTCTGAAGAGGCCCCATCCTCCCGCCCCCGAGGCCCCAAAGGTGACGGAGGGGAAGCGGCGGGAGGGCATCCCCGAACCTCCGCTTCCTACCGTAAGTAAGGAAGAGTGACGGAGGAGAAATTTCCCCCCTGGCTCCTTGCGACCGCGTGGAATTAGTTGTAAAATTTTAAAAAAATATTTTTGTCTGGGGGACAAAGGGGGTGTCCAGTTTTTTAATCGTCTCCAACAGACTTCCCATCACGGTCGCTAAAGGGCAGGAAAGGCTTTACTTCAAGGCGAGCGTGGGCGGCCTGGCTACGGGGCTGGGCTCCTTTTACAGGTCCTTTGACGGGAAGTGGGTGGGATGGCCCGGAATCGCTGCCGAAAGGATTGAAGGGAATGAGGAGCGAATAAGGGGTCGCTTGCGAAGCGAAAGTTGTTTTCCCGTCTTCCTCACTGAAGGGGATGTGGAGGGGTTTTATGATGGTTTTTGTAACCGCACCTTATGGCCCCTCTTTCATTACTTCACTCAGTTCACCGAATACAATGAGAAGCTGTGGGAGGCCTACCGGAAGGTGAACGAGCTCTTTTGCGATGAGGTCCTGAGGGTAGCGGGCAAGGACGACACCATCTGGATTCACGACTATCATCTGATGCTCTTGCCAGGGCTCCTGAGGGAGAGGCTTCCCGAGGCAAAGATAGGTTTCTTCCTGCACATACCTTTCCCGTCCTTTGAGGTCTTTCGGCTGCTCCCCTGGAGGATCGAGATCCTTAAGGGCCTCCTGGGGGCAGACCTTATCGGTTTTCACACGTATGATTACGTTCAGTATTTCCTTGACAGCATCAGGAGGCTCCTGGGGTATGAGCACGCCCTCGGGCAGATCACCACGTCTGATCGGGTGATAAAGGTAGATGCTTTTCCCATGGGAATAAGCTTCGAGAAGTTTGCGCAGGGGGCCACAGAGAGGGGCGTGAAGAGGGAAATAGAGAGGATCCGGAGGAAGGTGGGGGATAGGAAGATAGTCCTCTCCATCGATCGCCTCGATTACACCAAGGGGATACCGAAGCGCCTGGAGGCCTTTGATATATTCCTGCAGAGATACCCTGAATACATCGAGAAGATCACCCTCATCCTGGTGGCCGTCCCCTCCCGGACAGGGGTGGAACATTACGCGATGCTCAAGAGGGAAGTGGACGAGCTGATCGGCAGGATAAACGGGAAGTACAGCACCATAGGCTGGTCCCCTATCTGGTACCTCTATCGCTTTCTCGCCTTCCCCAACCTGGTGGCCCTTTACAGCGTTGCCGATGTGGCCCTCGTCACCCCCTTGCGGGACGGTATGAACCTGATCGCCAAGGAGTTCATCGCCACCAAGACCGACGGGAGGGGGGTCCTTATCTTGAGCGAAATGGCGGGAGCGGCCAAGGAGCTGGGAGAGGCGATCACCGTCAATCCCAACAACGAGGAGGAGGTGGCCGAGGCCCTGAGGGAAGCACTGGAGATGTCAGAGGAAGAGCAGGTGGCCCGCAACAAGATCATGCAGAGGAGGCTCCAGAGATATAACGTGATCCGGTGGGCCACAGAATTCATGGAGAAGCTGGAGGGGACAAAGGACCTCCAGAAGGAGTTCGCCGCCAGGAGGCTCACCCAGGAGGTATTGAAGCGGCTGATCGACGATTACCGCCGGAGTGAAAGGAGGCTCATCTTCCTCGACTATGACGGCACCCTGATACCCTTTTCCGAGAAGCCCAACGGAGCCAAACCCGATGGCGCCCTCTTAAAAACCCTCGAGACCATAGCCAAGGACCGGGGCACCGAGGTGGTGATCGTGAGCGGGCGTGACAAGGAGAGCATAGAGCGGTGGTTCGGGGGACTTAACGTGAGCCTTATCGCCGAGCATGGAGTCTGGATAAAGGAGAAGGGGGGAGAATGGGAGCTCATTGAGCCGATGAAAAGCGACTGGAAGGAGCAGATTCGCCCCATACTGGAGTCCTACATGGACAGGACCCCTGGTTCTTTCATTGAGGAGAAGGAGTTCTCCTTGGTTTGGCATTACCGACGAGCCGACCCAGAGCTCGCCTCGGTGAGGGCACGGGAACTGAGGGACGCCCTCTTTCACCTCACGGCCAATCTGGACATCGGGGTCTTGGAAGGGAGCAAGGTGGTGGAGATAAAGAACCTCGGGATAAATAAAGGGAAGGCCGCCATGCGCTGGATCTCAAAGGAGGAATGGGACTTTATCTTGGCCGTGGGAGATGACTGGACCGATGAGGACCTCTTCGCCGCCCTGCCAGAAAAGGCGTATTCCATAAGGGTGGGACTGGGACCCTCGAAGAGCCGCTTCAACGTCACTTCTTATACCGAAATTCGCTCCCTCCTGCAGGACCTGAGCAGGGATCAGATGGGGTAAAAGTTGGGTCCACTCACCTTCGGTGAAAGGGAAGGGCCGTTCACCAGGTCGTCCAGCAACTTCAGGTAGTCCAGCAGATGGCGAATGGCGGAGTAATTGAGGGCCACGTTCCGCTGGGCCCTCCTTGCCATCTCCATAGTCCTCATGGGGGTTTCAAAACATTGCAGGATCTTCCCTGCCGTCTCCTCAGCGGTATACACCAGGTTTCCCTTGGCGTCCTTATATCCCACGCCATATCCATACATCCCGTCTTCCTTTATCAGATGGGCAGGTCCTCCCACGTTGCCCACTATTACGGGCCTGCCCTTTCCCATCGCCTCGAGGATGGTAAGGCCCAAGCCTTCCCTTAGGGATTTCTGGAGCACGATGGTGGCCGATCTCTGAAGGGCGTTGACCACCAAGCTGTTTTCCGTAAGGGGTGTGGCGCCCAGGTTGACGATGAATATGTGGGGTGGATCTCCTACCGCCCATACCACCGATTTGGGGATCAAGGGCCTCTTGGGCATAGGCCTTTTCTTCGCCCCCAGTTCGCCGATGAGCTCGGAGAGGATCTTCCCCCCTTCGGGATCGTCACGGGCCATGTTGCCTGCATAAACGAGCTGTATCTCTATCCCCTCCCTGGCCAGTTCCGTCCTTGCCCTCTCGAAGGCCTCCACCACGCCCCTCGGATCCTTGAAGCGGTCAAACCTGGAGATCTGGAGCACCATGGGCTTCTGCCGGTCTATCCCCAGGCTTTCGAGCACGTATGAACAGAATCCCTGGGGGAGCTCCACGTTTTTCGGGGTCAGGAAGCTGATCCCCGCTGGTATGAGGTAGATGGGGAGCCTCCCCTTCAACTCTTCGAGGACGAAATCCCCGAAGTGGAAGACGGCGACGTCGAACTCCTCGACGAAGGGGAGGAGGAAGCGGACGAACTCCCGGTTGGGGGAAGACAGGTCTATATGGGCTCGCCATACCTTCTTTCCGTCGAATTGTGAGATTGTGGCCAGGGGCTGTGGATCGTGACAGATGATCACATCCCCTCTCAATTCCCCCCTTCTGCTGAGCTCCCTGAAGAGGCGCTCCGATTCTGAAAGGTAGATCTCCTTCATGGCCTCGCTCAGGGGGATCTCTGCCCCCTGGAGGGCGTTGTGGAAGGCCTTGGTCACCGGGAAGAACTCCTTTGGATTTTGAGGCCTTATGACCAGCCACTTTGCCCTTATCCCTATGCTGTTCATGAGGGGGACGAGCCAGTGGAGGATCTCCGCCACCCCTCCCCCCAGACGGGTGGAATTCACATGGGTGATTTCCAGCCCCCGCAGCCTTTCGGCATAGAGCCTCACTTCCTCAATCTGCTCCTCAGCAGGGCGCAGGGACTGGGGGAGCCTGGTGATGAAATCCTCAACGGTGGGCTGGTGGGGCAATGATTCAAGGAGGGCCCCTATCCTCTGGGTTAACCCCTTCACGTCCTCAGGGGTTGGCGGAGGGGAGAAGAGGACAGGGAGATTCTCCCTGTCCACGGAAATAGGGGGAAAAAGTCCCAATTCGATGGCGAGGTTTTGGGCTGCCTTTCCTTTTCCCCTTATTTCTCTGATTTTCTCATAGAGATAGTCGCGGTCACCGATGCCCATCACTTCGGTAACCCTGGAAATGATCTCCCGGACGAACCAGCGCTGTTCCACTTTGGTCTTGCCGCTCAGGAACCCCTTGGATGGGACCCCCTTCCTTCCCCAAGTCCTATAAATGGCCCAGGAGGGAAACCCTAAGGTGAGGAGGGTTCCATCTCTCCTGTAAACCACGTAATAAAGTTCAAGGAGTTTTCCCAGGACCTCCTGGAGGAGGGGAGAGGCCCCAATCCTCCTCACCGAGCATTCGTTCACATAGGCTTCGAAGACCTCATGGGCAGAGAGAGGGTCCTTTGACCATCGCTGTCTCAGCGAGTTCATCACCTTTTCGGCAAAGCGCCCTTCCTGGGAGAACTTCCTCCAGTCCTCGGAGAAGATCTCCAGCTCCACGTTTAGCTTCGCTATCAAGGAAAGGTAAAGAAGATAAGGGAATTCTATTTCAGCGGCTCTTGGGTAAGGGGTTATGAGGATCTTGCCGCAGAGCAGCTCTGCCTCTGATGGTTCCCCCCTCGACTGGACCCATTGAGGGAAGTTCTTTCTCTCGCGGATGAGGAACCCCTTTGGAGAAGGGGTGAACCAGTCTGCTCGAGCGTTTCTGAACCAGTCCCAAAACCTCTCGTGAAAGTCAGTACCCTCCGTGAAGAAGGACATAATGAGGAGATCGGCAGGATCGTTTCGCTTCAGGGCCCCCTCCAGATCCCTCTGCCCGATGAGCTCGAGGAGGTTGTAGGGGACGTTTCCCTCGAGGAACCTCTCTATCCTCCACCGATCCAGGAAGAACCCTTCCTTCCTGGCGTCCGGAAGCTCATCGAAGATCTTCTCGACAAGGGCCCTCACGCCGCCCACCGAGTATATGTCCCCTCCTAATCTCTCCTTGAGGGCTTCGTTCACCTCTGTGAGGGTCTTCTCCAGGAAGGTTACTGGCTGGTAGGGGGGGAGGAACTCCTCCGCCTTCTCATCAATGTGAGCGATTACCTCTTCGTATATCTCCGATACCCTCACCCGGTTTCCCCTCTGATCCTGGACCTCGCGGGGGAGGTTGAGGGGAACGTCGGGGAGGAACTCCAAGAGGACCCTTTCAACAGGGGCCTTGTAGATCAGCTTCCCCTCTCTCCAGTGCTTCTCAAAGGGATCCCTCCTTTTCGCAAACTCGGCTATCTGTACCTCTCTCAGCCTCTCCGCCTCCAGCCTTCTTATTTCATCGTCCAGTTCGCGCACTTCCTTAAAGAAGGTGGCCAGCCTGGCCCGATAGAGGATGAGGAGGCTTTCGAGGATGTCCTGTTTGGGGATCTCTTTCTGGAAGAAGTAGGCGAGGATCAGGATGTAGACACACTCGGCCCAGTCGGCGGGGGAGAAGTAGAAGGTTTTACCGTTCTTCAGCGAGAGATCCAGGAGCCTCTCGTAGAGGGAAGGAGGGAAGAGCCTCTTGTAGAGGTATTCCTTATAGCGTTCCAGGTCCATCTTGAACCGCTTGATCTCGAAGGGAAGGTCCAAGGTAATGTAGGAGGGTAGGGGCTCCTGGAGGAGATTCCCGAAGAAGGGTGGTTCCGCCCTCATCACCCTTCCCCACCTGATCCACCAGGCGGAAGTGCGGCCTATGAGGTATATCATCGTGTTCAGTATCTGCCTCAACCTGACGGCAAAGCTTCCGGCTGGTGGAAGCTGAAACTTTGTGCCGAGATTGGCCTGGCAGATGCTCAAACCTTCAACAATCGCCTTTAGGGTCAAAAAGATATCTATCCCGTAGCCTCCCACATCGGTTTCCGAGAAGAGTTCCTCCTCGCCGAGAAAGTGCTTCAGGGCGCCTTTCCCGATCCCGTAAATTCCTCCTATGGGCTCCTTGAGCCGATATCCGTAAAGGGAGATGATCAGGGGAGATATGAAATGGTCGGTCAATCTCCTCCCCTCAGGGGGCCTGTTGAACACCGGAAGGACGAATTCATACCCCAATTGAAGAGGCCTGTAGAGGGAGTAGATCCATTCGGGTTGCAATCCCTTTTTCTTCCTCCTCAGGAGGTTCGAGGGCATGAGGATGAGGTCCGCGTCGAGGAGCCTTGCGATCTCGAGGAAGGAACGGAAGGCCCATCCCTTTCCGTCTATACCCCTCTTCAGGGTGTAACAGATCCCCCTGATCCCCCCCTCCGCAATGATCCCCTCTATCCTGGGGAGAAAGCGATTTCCCCCCTCAGAACCTGCAAAAATGAAGGAAAGTTCCACTTCCGGGAAAAATCTTCCGAAGCCCTCCCGGGTGATCTCGACCACCCTCCTCAGGGTCCTCATCTCATCGGGGGTCCCGAGAAAGGGGATTCCCACAATGATGTTACTTCCCTTGAGGGAAGAGAGCTTATCGTAAAGGCTGCTCAATACCTCTCTGAACTCCTTTTCCCTATCCACGGGAAACCCTTTTGGACTTTTCTCACAAATATTCTTCCACCTTTTAATCCGGGACGAAAAGGAAGTCAAGCCGAAGTTGTGGTAAAATGGTATCAAAAGGGTAGGAGGGGATCTTGGTAGGAAAGATAAAGGAAGAGGATCACCGGCCATGGGGGTATTATCAGATCCTTGCGGAGTTTCCCCGCTATAAGGTGAAGCGGATCGTGGTATTTCCCCAAAGGCGCCTCAGCCTCCAGAGGCACCACCACCGGGAGGAGCACTGGTATGTGGTCCAGGGAGAAGCGGTGGTGACCCTCAATGGGCGTGATATTCCCCTTCGGGCCGGTGGATCGGTGGACATCCCTGTGGGGGCTGCCCATCGGATCTTCAACCCCGGGGAGGAGGAGCTGGTCTTCATCGAGATCCAGAGAGGAGATTATCTCGGAGAGGACGACATCGAAAGGATCGAGGATGACTACGGGCGTCATTGAGGGATTGGATCTGGTGGCCGTCATCATGGCCGGTGGGGCGGGAACCCGCTTCTGGCCCCTCAGTACGGAGAAGAGACCGAAGCAGTTCCTCAGCCTCTTCGGGGACAGATCCCTTTTGCGGATGAGCTATGAGCGGGTTTCAGGACTGGCTCCTCCAGAGCGCGTCCTCGTCCTGACCAACAGGAATTTCCTGCCGCTGGTAATGGAGCAGCTTCCCGAGGTCCCGCCGATAAATGTAGTCGGAGAGCCCTTGAGGAGGGATACGGCAGCGGCCATCACCCTCGCCTCCCTGATCTGTCGGGAGCGCTTCGGAGACCCCCTCATGTTGGTCCTCACGGCCGACCACTTAATAGAGCCCCTGGAACTCTTCCACAAGACGGCCCTTTCTGCCCTTAAGGCGGCGAAGGACGACGGGGTTCTTTACACCTTCGGGATAAGGCCTACCTATGCGGCCACAGGCTATGGCTACCTCGAGTTGGGGAAGATGGTGCTGGAGGACGGCGGGATCGAACACTATGAGGTCATGACCTTCAAGGAGAAGCCGGATCGTGAGACCGCAGAGGAGTACCTCAGAAGCGGTCGCTTCTTGTGGAACTCCGGGATGTTCGCCTGGAGGACCACGGTCATCCTTGAAGAGATCGAGAGATGCCTCCCCGGTCATCTGCAGGCCCTGCAACAGGCCATGAAGTACTACGGAAGGGAAGGATGGGAAGGGGGACTTGAGGAGGCCTTCTCCTCCATCGATCCCATCTCTATAGATTACGGCGTGATGGAGAGGGCGGAGAGGGTCCGCTGTGTAGCAGCCTCTTTTCGGTGGAGCGATGTAGGGGGTTGGCTCGCCCTGAAGGAGTACCTGGAAGAGGACGGTGAGGGAAACCTTTACAGGGGTAAGCTCCTGACCTTAGATGCCTCGGGGAATCTGGTCTTTTGTGAAGACGAAGAGGAGCAGGTGGCCCTCATAGGGGTTAAGGGCCTCGTGGTGGTGAGGGCAGGAGGAAGGACCCTCATCGTCCCCCAGCAGAGGACGGAGGAGGTAAAGAGGCTTCTGCAGGAGGCGGGGAAGAAAGTCCTTGACAAAGGTGGGAGATTAAATAAAAGTAAGCTTTGAAAAATATGAAAGGAGGAGGGTAATGAGATGAAAGGGAAGGGTATATTGAGCGCGTTTATCCTGGTCATTTTCGGTATCTTCGTACTGGGGATGCCCCAGGGGGCGGTGGCCAAGAAACCCCTTAAAATTGGAGCAGTTTACATTCTCTCGGGAGCCTTTGCCACCTATGGTCAGTTTGCCCGTAACGGGATAAACCTGGCGGTGGATGAGATAAACGCCAAGGGCGGGATCCTGGGCAGGAAGGTGGAGGTCACCTTCGAGGACTCCAAGGCCAAGCCCGCGGTGGCCATAAGGGCCTTCCGGAAACTGGTTTACGAGGAGAAGGTGGACTTTCTGGTGGGGCTCGATAGCTCGGGAGTGGCCCTGGGGGTGGTTCCCACCCTGCCGGAGCTTAAGCGAATCCTCATCATCACCCATGCGGCCACCCCTGATGTTACGGGGAAAAAGTGCAACAAGTACGCCTTCAGGATCAGCGTCAACCTGAACCAGAACGTGGGGGCAGGGGCCAGGATAGCCGCCAAGACGGGTGCCAAGAGGTGGACCACCATTGGTCCGGACTATGCCTTTGGCCATCAGTCCTGGGAGTACTTTCAGAAGTACCTGAAGAAGCTGGTCCCTGATGCCGTTTTCATGGAGAAGGTCGCCTTCCCCAAACTGGCCACAGAGGACTACTCGACCTACATCACCTCCATTATGGATGCCAACCCTGAGGGGGTATTTATCTCCCTCTGGGGCGGGGACCTGGTAAACTTCGTCCGTCAGGCCAACGCCTACGGCTTTTTCAAGAAGGGTTACAAGGTCCTGATGAGCCTGGGAGCGGCCACCGAGGTCCTCTATGCCCTGAAGGACAAGATGCCCGAGGGGGTGTGGGTGGGCACCAGATACTGGTTCTTGGCAAATCCCTCCCCCACCAACAAGCGCTTTGTTGAGGCCTACAAGAAGCGCTATAACGCCTACCCCTCCTATAACGCCCAGAACGCCTACACCGCCATCTATGCCCTGAAGGCGGCGATAGAGAAGGCCAAGAGCACAAAGACCGAGGCGGTGATAAAGGCCTTGGAGGGGCTGAGGATAGAGGCCCCTGTGGGGAAGATATATATCCGTCCCCAGGATCACCAGGCGATCCTGAACGTCACCTGGGGGAAGACGGCCGCCGATCCCAATTACCCCATCCGGATCTTGAAACCGATGGTCACCTTCTCCGGGGAGGAGGTGACCCCCTCTCCTGAGGAGACCGGCTGCAAGATGAAGTAAAGGGAAGGGGGCGCGGAAGCGCCCCCTTCTTTCCCTCCAAATGATGGAGACCCTCATCATCACCGCACTGAACGGCCTTTCCTTGGGGACTTTGCTCTTCCTCATCTCCATGGGGCTTACCACCATCTTCGGGGTGATGGGCGTTTTGAACTTCGCCCACGGCTCCCTCTACATGCTCGGGGCCTACATGTGCCTTCAGGCGATGAGGCTCTTTCACAACTTCTGGCTGGGACTCCTGGTGGCCCCTCTGGCCGTGGGGCTTTTGGGGATGGCGATAGAGGTGCAGTTCCTGCGGAAGATCTACGACCGCCACCTCACCCTTCAGCTCCTCCTCACCTTCGCCTTTCTCCTAATCTTGGATGATGCGGTGCGGATCCTCTGGGGGGCGGGCTATCACACGGTGGACCCACCTCGACTCCTCGCAGGGACCCTGAGGGTCTTGGGCAGACCTTACCCGGTATACAACCTCTTCATCCTGGTGCTCGGACCCGCGGTGGGTCTTGCCCTCTGGGCCTTCTTCTACAGGACGAAGGTGGGGATGATCGTGAGGGCAGCGGCCATGGACAGGGAGACGGCCTCCTCCTTGGGGGTGGATGTGCCGAAGCTCTTCACCTATGTCTTCTTCTTCGGTTCATGGCTTGCGGGCTTAGGGGGGGCCTTGGCCGCCCCCCTGAGGGCCATCGGCCCTGCCATGGGGGAGAAGATCATCATCGAGTCCTTCATCGTGGTGGTGATAGGAGGACTGGGGAGCTTTCCCGGAGCCTTCATTGGGGCGATGATCTTCGGTCTCTTCGATGCCTTCGGCATCCACTTCGTCCCCCGCATCCACATGGCCATACCCTTTATCCTTCTGGCAGCGGTCCTCCTTTGGAGGCCGAGGGGGCTGTTCGGGGAGGAGGCATGAGGGTTCAGAGGCTTTTGGGCATCCTCGTCCTTTTGGCCTTGATCCTTCTGCCGTCCTTTCTTCCCATATACTTCGTCCTCCTCTTCACCGAGATCCTGATTATGGGGCTCTTTGCCTTGAGTTTCAACCTGCTCTTCGGATACACGGGCCTCCTCTCCTTTGGCCATGCCGCCTTCTTCGGCTTAGGGGGGTACGCCGCCGCCTTCCTGATCAGGGACTGGGGGGCATCCATGGCCCTTGCCATGCTGGGAGGGGTGATCGTCGCTGGTGCCGCGGCGGTGCTTATAGGCTACCTCAGCGTGAGGCTCGATGAGATCTATTTCGCCATGCTCACCCTGGGGTTCGGGATGATGTTCTTCACCCTGGTCCACCAGTGGAGGGAGGTCACCGGTGGAAGCGACGGGATAACGGGCTTCGGAAGCCCCACCCTCAAACTCTTCGGCCTTACCCTTTCCTTAGGTCATCCCGTCCACTACTATTATTTTGCCCTGGCGGTGGTGGCGGGGAGCTCCTATCTCCTCTGGAGGATCACCCGCTCCCCTTTCGGCCTTCTGCTCCTTTCCCTGAGGGAGAACCCCGAACGGGCGGCCTTCCTGGGGGTGGACGTGAGGCGCTATCGTTGGTTTGCCTTTGTGATCGCCGGGATCTTTGCCGGGCTCGCAGGTTCCCTCTTTTCCCCCTTCGATCGGATGGCCTCCCCCACCATGCTTCACTGGACCAAGTCAGCAGAACCCGTGCTCATGAGCATCCTGGGGGGAGCCAATCTCTTCTTAGGGCCGATGGTGGGAGCGGCCATCTTCTTCTTTCTGGAGCACATCATCACCAAGTTCACCACCTCCTGGATGATATTTCTCGGGGCGATCCTCGTGCTGTTGGTCATCTTCTTTCCCGAGGGGATCCTGGGGACGGTGGTGAGGAGGGGCCATGGAAAGGGGTGAGGTAATCCTCGATGTTCAGGGGGTGAGCAAGGCTTTCAACGACTTTATGGCCTTAAAGGATGTTACCCTCAGGTTGAGGAAGGGGGAGTTCAGCGCCCTGATCGGGCCCAACGGGGCAGGAAAGACCACCCTCTACAATGTCATCTCAGGCAAGTTTCGACCTACTCAGGG
>CBEVRB010000040.1:0-14948 GCA_965552155.1 uncultured bacterium | reverse complement strand
CGGCGCGGCCCCCCCAACCCCGCGGAGCAGCACGCCGGGCACCGCCGCGGGAGGGGGCCCAGAGACAGGCCGGGGGCGGGGGCGGCAAAACTCATGGCCTTCCTCTTGGTGCACAGGCTCCGCCTCCACCTGAAGAGGCCTCTGATCTTCCTCGGGACCGCCGATGAGGAGGCAGGAGGGAGATGGGGGGTCAAGTGGATGCTCGAGAACGAGCCCGAGCTCAGGAAGGTGGGATTTGTCCTCAATGAGGGCGGGAACATCCGCATAAGGGAGGACGGCACGCTGCACCATTACGAGATCTCCACAGCCCAGAAGGTGGTCGCACAGTTTCGCCTCAAGGCCTCCGGCAGGACAGGCCATGGGTCCATACCCCATGAAGACAACGCCGCCGAAAAGCTCATCCGGGCAGTGAACAAGCTGATAAGCTGGAAGGCCCCTTTGGAGGTGATCCCGTTGGTGAAGGAATACTTCTTTCGGCTCGCCGAATTGCAGTCCCCGGAGGAGGCCTCCTTTTACCGGGACATTGAGAAGGCCCTGAAGGACGATGGCTTCAGGGGAAAGCTCCTTTCCAACCCCCAGTACAACGCCATGCTGAGGAACACCCATACCCTGACGGTCCTGCGGGCCGGCCAAAAGGTAAACGTCATCCCTTCAGAGGCCGAGGCCCTGTTCGACTGCCGACTCCTGCCCGGGACCTCAAGAGAAGGATATCTCAATAAGTTAAAGGATTTGATCAAGGATGAAGATGTAACCCTTGAACCTTTGGGGGATTTTGAGGGAACGGATGCCCTCCCCTCTCCCACGGACAACCCCCTCTGGGAGGCGATCTGCAGGGTAGCGGAAAGGAAGGATCCCGGATGTGTGATCATCCCCTTCCTGATCACCGGCGCCACGGACAGCCGCTTCTTCCGTCAACTGGGGATCCCCTGTTACGACTTTACCCCTTTCCGTCTCACTCATGAGGAGTTGAGGCTTGTACACGGGCATGATGAGAGGATTTCGGTGGAAAACCTCCTCTTCGCCACCCAGTTCTTCTTTGAGCTCATCCTGGAGATGGTCCTCTGAGCAGCTCTATCATGTCCTTTACCGCCCTTTCCATCCCCACAAGCACGGCCCGGGCGACGATGCTGTGACCGATGCTCAGTTCCTCTATCTCCGGGATGGCCGCTATCGGCTTTACGTTCCAGTAATTGAGACCGTGCCCTGCCCTCACCTCGAGGCGTAAGGCCCTCGCCTGCTTGGCGGCAAGCTCCACCTTCCGCAGCTCCTGGAGGCGCTCCTCCTCCGTCTTGGCTTCGCAATAAAGCCCGGTGTGGATCTCCACCGCCTGGGCCCCCACCTCCTTCGATGCCTTTATCTGCTCCAAGACCGGGTCCACGAAGAGGCTCACCTTCTTTATGCCCGCCCCCTTAAGCCGGGGAATGATTTCCGAAAGCCTCTCCTTGTTCTTTATCACGTCAAGCCCCCCCTCCGTGGTGAGCTCCTCCCGCCTTTCGGGCACCAAGGTGACCATGTCGGGCTTCACCTCCTGGGCGATCCTCACCATCTCATCGGTGGGGGCCATCTCCAGGTTGAGCATGCTCTTTACCACCTGACGGAGCAAGCGGAGGTCCCTGTCCTTTATGTGCCTCCGGTCCTCCCTGAGGTGAACGACGATCCCCTCGGCCCCGGCGAGCTCCGCCAGGGTGGCCGCTGTCACAGGATCTGGATAGAAGGTCCTCCTCGCCTCCCTCAAAGTGGCAACGTGATCCACATTTACAGCCAGCTTTTTCATCCTCCACCTCCTTCACCGATTGCCTTCTGCACGAGGCTGGCCAGCTCATCGGCCATCGCCTCTATCTCTTCCCGATTCTCCCCCTCCAGCATGATCCTGAGAACGGGCTCTGTCCCCGAGTAGCGCACGAGAAGCCTCCCCCTTCCCCTCAACCTCCCGTCTATCTCCTTCCTCTTATCCTCAAACCCGGGGATGGTCGACAGATCCCTCTTCTCCCTGACCCTCACGTTGCGCTGCACCTGGGGGAAGGGGATCATGATCCGGGCGAGCTCCTCCAGGGGCCTCTCCCTCCTGCAGAGGATGGCCAGGAGCTGAAGGGCCGTGATGATCCCGTCCCCTGTGGTGTTATAGTCCAGGAAGACGATGTGCCCTGACTGTTCGCCCCCGAGGTTGTAGCCCCCAGCCCTCATCTCCTCCACCACGTAGCGATCCCCCACCTTCGTCCTCACCACCCGGCCCCCGACCCTTTCGAGGGCCACCTCCAGGCCCATGTTGCTCATCACGGTGGCCACGAGGGTGTTCTTGGCCAGCCTTCCCTCGGCGATCATCTCGGTGGCGCATATGGCCATTATAGTATCACCATCGATCACCCTCCCCTTCCCGTCAACGAAGATCACCCTGTCACCGTCGCCGTCTAAGCATACTCCCAGCTCTGCCTCCTCCTCGAGGACCTTCCTGGCCACGGCCTCGGGATAGAGGGAGCCGCAACCGTCGTTGATGTTCAACCCGTCGGGCTCCACCCCGATGGGTATGACCCTGGCTCCCAGCTCCTCGAAGACCAGGGGAGCCACCCTGTAGGCGGCGCCGTTGGCACAATCCACCACCATCTTGATCCCCCCAAGGGAAAGATCCGGAGGGAAGGTCTTCTTCAAGAACACCACGTATCTTCCAATGGCATCCTCTATCCTGAAGGCCTTCCCTATCCCCTCCCCAATGGGTCCCCTGTCGGCGAGATGGTCAGAGGCGACGAGCTCCTCTATCCTCTCCTCCATCTCGTCAGGGAGCTTGAACCCATCCGAGGCGAAGACCTTTATCCCGTTGTCGAAAAAGGGGTTGTGAGAGGCAGAGATCACCACCCCGGCATCAGCCCGCATATCCACGGTGATGAAGGCGATTCCCGGCGTGGGAAGGGGGCCCACCAGCAGGGCCTCCCCTCCCATGGAACATATCCCCGCCACCAGGGCGGTCTCGAGCATGTATCCCGAGAGCCTGGTATCCTTCCCCACCACCACCCTGCAGCTCCCCTTCTCGTTCTTGTAGAGCCAGGCAGTGGCCTTCCCTATCCTCATCGCCACATCGACGGTCATCGGGTGGCGGTTCGCCACCCCCCTCACCCCATCGGTGCCGAAAAGCCTCTTCATCTCCTCTCGACCTCCACCTTGATCCTCACCTTCCTTATCGGCTCCCCCTTCAGGCGAAGGTTCGATATCTGGAGGGGAACCTCGGCATAAAGTCCCTCGTCGATGCCCGATATGTCGATCTCCTCGGTCTTGACCTCCGTGAGCTCATCAAGCTCCTCAGGGTTCCCCCGCAACATCACATAGGGGGGGTCCACCTTTATCTCCTTTATCGTGAACCCCTCCCGGGGCCTTCCCTTAATGAGGGGCCTTATCCTCACCACCTTACTTATCACGCGAGAAAGCCTCACCTCCACCTGAGAAGGGCTTATCGCGAGCACCTCCACCCCCCGGGGGATTTGAAGGTCGGTGCTGTGGAGCTTGAAGACGTTAAGTCCCTGAGTGGCATCCCTCAAATCCACGATGATCCGCAGGTCCCTGGGAGAAAGGGTAGCAAGCTGGCTGAGGAACCCCCGCAGCCTCAGGTTTACCGCCTCGGGCTCCACGGAGGTGACGATGAGGTGCGAAGGGACCTCCCGTAGCTCCACCACCGCCCTGGCATCCACTTCCTCCCGCATGCTCCCCTTAACGAAGATCCATAAGGAGAAGGCCAGAAAGAGGGATATGATCTTCAACCCGAGGTTCTCGGCGAAGAACCTCTTCAACTTATCCACCATCCCTTCTCCTTCTTGGGTGGGGCCAGGAGATTGCCGAGCACCCTCCTGAGCCCCCCAGCGTCCAGGTCCCGGGTAAGACGCCCTCCCAGGGCGAGGGATATGGCCCCCCTCTCCTCTGAGACCACCACGACCACCGCGTCGGTCTCCTCCGTTAGCCCCAGGGCGGCCCGGTGTCGGGTCCCGATGAAGCGGCTCACCCTCGGATTCTGGCTCAGGGGAAGAAAACAGCGGGCCGCCGAGACCCTCCCCCCCTGGATCAGCACCGCCCCGTCGTGGAGGGGCGAGGAAGGATTGAAGATGGAGAGGAGGAGGTCCCTCGTCACCCTGGCGTCGAGTTCCACCCCGACCTCTACATGCTCCTTCACGTCGGCCACCCTCTCCAGCACTATGAGGGCCCCGTGGCGATTTCTCGCCAGGATAGAGGAGGCTTCAGCCACCTCCTCGAGCAGGCTGGGCTTGTAACTGACAGGGCTTACGGAGAAGAAGGGGTTCCTTCCCATGGTGGAAAGGGCACGGCGGATGTCGTTCTGGAAGATGACGATGATGATTATGATGATGGAATCGATAAAGTTACGCAGGATCCAATGGATGGTGACAAGGCCCCACCTCTGGGCGATGAGGAAGGCGACGATGACAAAGGCGAGGCCAAGGAGCATTTGCACCGAGCGGGTCCCCCGGATCAGCAGGAGGATCCAGTATATGACGAAGGCGACGATGAAGATGTCCAGTATGTCCGGCCACCTTATCTGAAAGATCAGTTCCCACGTCCCCGCCATCCCTCCTTCAGCTCCCAGCCTCCATAATGGCATCCACCATGTCCACCACCTCGCGCACGGGCTTCACGTCATGCACCCTCACTATATGCGCTCCCCTCTCCACCCCTATGGCCACCGATGCGAGGGTCCCGTAGAGCCTGTCCCCCACCTGCACGTCGAGCACCGCCCCTATGAAGCTCTTTCGGGAAGGCCCGATAAGGATGGGCCGTCCCAGGGAAGAAAGTTCATCCAAGCGTTGAAGGATGATCAGGTTGTGCTCTACCGTCTTGCCGAACCCTATCCCCGGATCCACGATGACCTTCTCAGGAGGAAGGCCCGCCTCCTCGGCCCTTCTGATCCCCTCCCGGAGGTAGGCAGTTATCTCCCCCATCAGGTCATCGTAGCGGGGTGAGGCCTGCATGGTCTTGGGGGTCCCCTTTATGTGCATGACGACCACCGGCGCTCCGTACTTCGCCGCCACCTCCCCCATCCGGGGGTCGTAGTGAAGCCCGCTGATGTCGTTGATGATGCTCGCCCCTGCCTCAAGGGCCCTGGAGGCAACCTCCGCCTTGTAGGTATCGATGGAGATGGGGACATCGGTCCTCTGGGAAAGCCCCTCTATTACGGGGAGGACCCGCCTCAGTTCCTCCTGCAGGGGGATGGGGTCAGCCCCGGGGCGAGTGGACTCGCCTCCCACATCTATGATATCCGCCCCCTCCTCCACCATCCTCAGGGCATGGTCCACCGCCCTCTCGGGATCGAGGAAGAGGCCACCATCGGAGAAGGAATCGGGGGTGACGTTCAGGATCCCCATCACCGCGGTCCTCCTCCCCAACCTCAGGGTCTTTCCACGGCAATCGAGCACGAACTCCCGCCTCATGCCTTGGCACCCTCCGCGATGATCTGATCCACCTCCTCCCCGGTGAGGGACTCCCTCTCCAGCAGGGCACTCGCCAGCTTGTGCAGGAGGTCGAGGTGGCTCACGATGGTCCTTTTCGCCCTCTCGTAGCAGTCGGTGACTATCCGCCTTATCTCCGCATCTATCTGTTGGGCCGTCTCCTCGCTGAAATTTCGCTGCAGGACCAGGTCCTTTCCCAGGAAGACCTGCTCGTCCTTCCGGCCAAAGGTGAGGGGACCGAGCTTCTCGCTCATCCCCCATTCACATACCATCTTCCTGGCGATCTCCGTCGCCCTCTCGATGTCGTTTCCGGCCCCTGTGGTGAAGCGCTTAAGGACCACCTCCTCCGCCGCTCTGCCCCCCATGAGGGTCGTGATGTTGGCCAGGAGATAGTCCTTCGAGTAGATATGCCTCTCATCCATGGGAAGCTGCTGGGTGAGGCCCAGGGCCTGCCCCCGGGGGATGATGGTCACCTTATGGATGGGATCGGCCCCCGGCGTGAACTTGGCCACCAGGGCATGGCCGGCCTCATGGTAGGCGGTATCCCTCCTCTCCTCCTCGCTGATGATCATGCTCTTCCTCTCGGTCCCCATGAGGACCTTGTCCTTGGCCGCCTCCAGCTCCTCCATGCCTACCCTGTCCCTGCCCTTGCGGGCCGCAAGGAGCGCCGCCTCATTTATCAGGTTCTCCAGATCCGCACCGGTGAACCCCGGGGTGGTGCGGGCGATAACCCCGAGATCCACGTCAGGGTCAAGGGGGGTGTTACGGGTATGAACCTTTAGGATCGCCTCCCTCCCCTTCACATCGGGCAGGGGGACGACCACCTGACGGTCAAACCTCCCTGGTCTGAGCAGGGCGGGATCGAGGATGTCGGGACGGTTGGTGGCGGCGATGACGATGATCCCCTCGTTCACCTCAAACCCGTCCATCTCCACGAGGAGCTGGTTCAGGGTCTGCTCCCTCTCGTCATGGCCTCCCCCCAAACCGGCCCCCCGGTACCTGCCCACCGCATCTATCTCGTCTATGAAGACGATGCAGGGCGCGTTCTTCTTTGCCTGAAGGAAGAGATCCCTCACCCTCGATGCCCCTACCCCCACGAACATCTCCACGAAGTCCGAGCCGCTGATGCTCAGGAAGGGGACATCGGCCTCCCCGGCGATGGCCCGTGCAAGCAGGGTCTTCCCCGTGCCGGGGGGGCCTACCAGGAGCACCCCCTTCGGGATCCGACCACCAAGGCGGGTGAATTTCCCCGGGTCCTTGAGGAACTCGATGATCTCCCTGACCTCCTCCTTCGACTCCTCTATCCCCGCCACGTCCTTGAAGGTGACCTTCTTTCCATCCTCTCTGTTGAAGAGCCGCGCCCGGCTCCTCCCGAAGGAGAAGGCCTTCCCTCCCCCTGCCTGCATCTGCCTCATGAAGATGATCCAGATGACTATGAGGAGCAGGAAGGGGAGCCATGAGAAGAGGACCGAGTTCCAGAAGGAGTTCTCATCCTGTGGCTTGGCCGCTATCTTTACCCCCTTCTGCCGAAGCAGGGGGATGAGCTGGGGATCATGAGGGGTGACGGTCCGGAAGGCCGTCCCGTCAACGAGCTCACCCTTTATCCTTTCGCCCTTTATCGTTACCTTCGCCACCTTCCCCGCCTCCACGGCGGCGATGAAGTCCGAAAAGATGATCTCTTTCTCCCTGGTGGAAGGGGTAAAGGAGTTGAAAAAGTAGATCATCAGCAGGGCAATAATAAGCCATATAAGAAGCCCCTTGGGGAGGGTATTCCTCATCTTGCTCTTCTCCTCTCGTTGAAAAAATAATAACATCATTTGCGTTAAGTATCAACAAATTGCAATTCTCCCTTGACTGAATCATAGGGGGAAGAGGAAAATAGAGCCATGCTGCAGAGGAAGATAAAAGAATTATTGGAAGACCTCAGCTCCCACCGGATATCGGTCGAGGAAGCGATGGAAAAGCTCCGCCTCCTCCCCTTCGAGCAGTTGGAGGAGATATGTATAGATCATCACCGCGCCCTGCGAAAGGGGTTCCCGGAGGTCGTCTTCGGGGAAGGGAAAAGCCCTGATCAAATCGTGAAGATCATGGAACGGATGGCCGAATTCGGCGAAAACGTCCTGGTCACCAGGGTGGACAAAAAGAAGGCGATGGCGGTCCTGAAGAGGGTCCCCCGGGCCACCTACCACCCTTCAGCGAGGGCACTTACCTTAAGGCTTCACGAAATAGAGGACAGGGGAAGGGGGGAGATCCTCGTCATAGCCGCAGGGACGAGCGACCTGCCTGTGGCAGAGGAGGCGGCCCTTACGGCCACCATGATGGGGAACGCGGTGGGCAAGCTCTATGACGTGGGGGTCTCAGGCCTCCACCGGCTCCTCGGGCACCAGGAGCGGATATACAGGGCCAACGTGCTCATCGTGGTCGCTGGCATGGAAGGGGCACTGCCCAGCGTGGTGGGAGGACTTGTGGCAAGGCCGGTTATCGCCGTCCCCACCAGCGTCGGTTACGGGGCATCCTTCAGGGGGCTTGCCGCCCTTCTGGCCATGCTCAACAGCTGTGCCTCAAACGTGGCGGTGGTAAACATAGACAACGGCTTCGGTGCGGGCTACATAGCCAGTCTCATCAACAGGAAGGAAGAAGGATAAAGGCCTTATGGCCCGGAGACCTGGGGCAGCCCCCATTCCCCTCCATCGCCATCAGAGGGGGTGACGTCGGGGAGAAAGACGGTGACCCTCCCGTCCTTTTCTCTCTTCATTAGGATGCAGTCGAGGCCCGTATAGATGTACCCCACCACTTCCCCTTTCGCATTCACTATCTGGAGCGCTCGGGGAGGGAAAGAGAAGCCCCATATCCTCTCCTGATACTGATCCTCAAGGCGTCTGATGGCGTAGAGGACCTCCTCTTCGCTCAAGGGCTCCTCCCAGAGGAAGCATGGCAGATGGTACTTATCCCCCTTCTTATCGAAGAGGAGGGCATGGGGCGTCTCCCTTACCCCAGCCGAGTAGACGTCGAAAGAGCGAATGAAGTCAAGATCAAAGGCCTTTATCCTCTCGGTAGCGCGACGATCTACTGCGAGGTTCTGAGGGGCAGAGGCCGAGGCAAGGAAGATCAAGGCAGCGATCAAGATCGATAAGGCCTTCATGCCTAAAATATAGCACTCCGAAAGAGAAGTTGCAATAACGTCTTGAGGAACCTATACTGATTGATCATCGACATGATAAAAGGGGTGGGACTGGACGCGGTAAAGGTGAGCAGGATCGAGGAGGCCACCAGGAGGTGGGGGGAGAGGTTTCTCAGGAGGGTGTTCACCGAAGGGGAGCTCCTCGTAGCAGGGAGGCGGGGGGAACGCCTTGCCTCCCGCTTCGCTGCCAAGGAGGCGTTCCTCAAGGCCTTAGGAAAGGGGATCTTTTCAGGGATATCCTTGAAAGAGATAGAGGTCGTGAGCCTCCCTTCGGGGGCCCCTACCCTTCGCCTTCACGGGAGGGCAAAGGAGGCGACCGAGGGGATGAAGGGCATTCACCTTTCCCTCTCCCATGAGGGGGGATACAGCTTCGCCATGGTGATCCTGGAGGGATGAGGATGAAGGTGGTCACCGCTGCCCAGATGCAGGCCTTGGACAGGGAGACCATCCAGGGGGTGGGAATCCCGGGCGTGGTGCTGATGGAGAACGCGGGAAGGGAGGCAGCGAAGCTGATCCTCGAACACTTCCCCGATGCCTCCTCCAAGGGAGTAGCGGTCCTTGCCGGAAGGGGAAATAACGGGGGAGATGGGTTTGTCATCGCCCGCTACCTTCGGAGTCAGGGAAAGAGGACAAAGGTCTACCTCTTTGCTCCCAGAGAGAAGGTGGGGGGAGATGCCCGCGTAAACCTCGAGGTCTGGCTGAGGATAGGAGGAGAGCTTGAGGAAATAACCTCGGAGGAGGGCTTCCAGAGGATAAAGGGGGAGATCGCTGAAGCGGGGCTTATCGTCGATGCCCTGCTGGGAACGGGGCTGAGCTCGGAGGTGAGGGGGCTCCTGCGGGAGGCGATCGAGTTCGTGAACGGCCTGAAGAAGCCCGTGGTCGCGGTGGACATCCCATCAGGCCTTGACGCCTCCACCGGTAAGGTGCTGGGGACGGCCATCAGGGCATCCCTTACCCCCACCTTTGGCCTCGCCAAGCTGGGCCAGGTGATATCCCCAGGAGCGGAGCTGGTAGGGAGACTGGAGGTGATAGACATAGGGATACCCCCTTCCCTTGTGGAGAAGACTGAAATAAAGACCCACCTCCTCGGTCCCGAAGAGCTCTCCCCCCGGATCTTTGCCTCCCGCCCTCCTGAGAGTCACAAGGGGACCTATGGACACCTCTTGGTTGTGGCCGGCTCCCCAGGGAAGACCGGGGCAGCAGCGATGGTAGCAGAGGGAGCGCTGAGGATGGGGGCGGGCCTGGTGACGGTGGCGATCCCCCAGAGCCTCAATCCCATCCTGGAGGTGAAGCTGACGGAGGCGATGACAGAACCCGTGCCTGAGGAGGAGGGATTCCTCTGCTCCGATTCTCTCCCCTCCCTCCTCAGCCTCCTCGAGGGCAAAAGCGCTATTGCCCTCGGTCCCGGAATCGGTACAGGGGAAGGGGTGAAAGAGGTAATCCTTGAGTTTTTGAGGAAGGCCAACCTCCCCCTGGTGATAGATGCCGATGGCCTGAACGTCCTCTCCTCCCATCCTCAAACCCTCAGGGAGATAAAGGTCCCCTTCATCCTCACCCCCCATCCAGGGGAGATGGCCAGATTGGTGGGGCTGGGGACGGCTGAGGTCCAGGAGCGAAGGATCGAGGTGGCGAGGGAAGTGGCCGGGGAGTATCGCTGCGTGGTCGTGCTGAAGGGAAATCGCACCGTGGTGGCCTCCCCAGAAGGGGAGATCTTCATCAATCCCACGGGGAACCCCGGGATGGCCTCGGGGGGAATGGGAGACGTGCTTACCGGGATGATTGGGGGGCTTTTGGCCCAGGGCCATCCCCCCCTTGAGGCGGCCAAGGCAGCCGTGTACCTCCACGGCCTGAGCGGAGACCTGGGGGCCCGGGAGCTGGGGGAACTCCCTCTCTTGGCCACGGACCTCCTGGAATTCCTCCCCCTTGCCTTAAAAGAGGTGGCATCCGGTGTCGGAGCACACCTTCCTCTCGAGGAGTCCTGAGGAAACCGAAAGATTGGGAGAGGGCCTCGCCAAGAGGCTCCGGGCAGGCGATGTAGTGGCCCTCTCAGGAGAGCTGGGGACGGGTAAGACCACCTTGGTGAGGGGAATAGCCCGGGGGCTGGGGGTAAAAGAAGATGAGGTGGCAAGCCCTTCCTTCACCATCATCAACGAGTATCCGGGCTCGCCCCCCCTCTATCACATAGACTTCTATCGCCTGGAGAGATTGGAGGAGCTCACGGAGATAGGGTACTGGGAGTACCTGGGGGGAGAGGGTATCGTTGTGATCGAGTGGGCGGACAGGATCCCTGAGGCGATCCCTCCGGCCTCGATCTGGCTGACCCTGCGGTTCCGTCAGGGAGATGAAAGGGAGATAAGGGTTAAAGGCGAAGGGGAGATGTTCAGAAGAATAGTTGAAGAACTCATGAGAAGGGGATAAAATCCTCCTTCAAATTCTGAGGAAAAGGGATGGCCCTGATAGTCCAGAAATACGGCGGGACCTCGGTGGCGAACTTGGAGAGGATCCGCAATGTGGCCAGGAGGGTTGCGGAGGCCTTTGAGGCGGGCCACCAGGTGGTGGTCGTGGTCTCGGCCATGGCAGGGGAGACCGACAGGCTCCTGCAGCTGGCCTATGAAGCCTCATCCCAGCCCCCGGAGAGGGAGATAGACGTGATCCTCGCCACCGGGGAACAGGTCTCTTCGGCCCTTCTTTCCATCGTCCTGAGCTCCTTGGGCCTTAAGGCCCGCTCCTACCTCGGCCACCAGGTAAAGATCTTGACCGACAGCGCTCATACCAAGGCGAGGATAAAGAGCGTGGAGGTGGAGAGGATAAGGGCCGACCTCAACGAAGGGATAATCCCGGTGGTGGCGGGGTTCCAGGGGGAAGACGAACAGGGGGATATCACCACCCTGGGAAGGGGAGGATCGGACACGACGGCCGTCGCCTTGGCAGCGGCCCTCAAGGCCGATCTCTGTGAGATATACACCGATGTGGAGGGGGTCTATACCACCGACCCCAACATCTGCGAGAAGGCGAGGAAGCTTGACCGGATCTCCTACGAGGAGATGCTGGAGATGTCAAGCCTCGGGGCGAAGGTGCTCCAGATAAGGTCGGTGGAGTTTGCCATGAAGTACCGGGTCCCCCTCCATGTGCGTTCCTCCTTCTCCGAAGAGGAGGGGACGATAGTATGCGAGGAGGACGAGAGGATGGAAAGGGCAGTAGTCTCCGGGGTGACCTACGACAGAAACCAGACCCGAATAGAGATCGCCCGGGTCCCTGACAGGCCTGGGGTGGCAGCAAGGCTCTTCGACGCCTTAACCGAGGCGAACATCGTGGTGGACATGATCATTCAGACCTCAAGCCAAGAGGCGGGTTATGCCAACATGGCCTTCACCGTCTCCCGGGGAGACTTCTCCAAGGCCCTGGAGGTGGCCCGAAGGGTGGCCGAGGAGCTGGGGGCAGAGGAGGTTTTGAGCGAGGAGGAGGTGGCCAAGGTCTCCATCGTGGGGGTGGGGATGAAGAGCCATACAGGGGTGGCCTCCCGGATGTTCTCAGCCCTGGCTAAGGAGGGGATCAACATCAAGATGATAAGCACCTCGGAGATAAAGATATCCTGCATCATCGATGACAAGTACACCGAGCTCGCCGTAAGGGCCCTGCACGATGCCTTCTCCTTGGAGAAGGAAGGATGAAGGAGGTGAAGATCTACGATACCACCTTGAGGGATGGCTCCCAGGCAGAGGAGATCGCCTTCTCCCTCGAAGATAAGCTCCTGATCACCGAAAAGCTCGATGAGCTGGGGGTCCACTACATCGAGGGGGGATGGCCCTCCTCTAACCCCAAGGACCTCCATTACTTTCAGGAGGTAAAGAAGCTGAAGCTTAAGGGGGCCAAGGTCGTCGCCTTCGGGAGCACCTGTCGTAAGGGGATCTCCCCTGAGCAGGACGAAAACATCCAGGCCCTCCTCGCCTCAGGCACTGAGGTCGTCACCGTCTTCGGCAAGTCCTGGGACATCCACCCCTTAGAGGCAATGGACCTCACTTTAGAGGAGAACCTCTCCTTGATAGGGGACTCCATCGCCTATCTCAAGCGCCACGTCCCGGAAGTGATCTACGATGCCGAGCACTTCTTCGACGGATATAAGGCCAACCCGGAGTATGCCCTGAAGACTGTGCTGGCCGCCGAGGAGGCGGGGGCAGATTGCATCGTGCTCTGCGACACCAACGGGGGGACCCTCCCCCATGAGATCGCCGAGATCGTCAGGGAGGTGAAGGAGAAGGTAAAGGTCCCCCTGGGGATCCACTGCCACAACGATACCGAGTCTGCCGTGGCCAACACCCTCATGGCGGTGAGGGAGGGGGTCACCCATGTTCAGGGGACGATAAACGGCTACGGGGAGAGGTGCGGTAACGCCAACCTGTGCTCGGTGATCCCCAACCTCGTCCTGAAGATGGGGGTAGAGTGCATCCCTCGAGAGAGGCTCAGGAGGCTCAGAGAGGTATCCCGGTTCGTGAGTGAGCTGGCCAACCTCTCCACCAGCAAGCATCAGCCCTATGTGGGAGATAGCGCCTTCGCCCACAAAGGGGGGGTCCATGTGAGCGCAGTGCTCAAGGCCCCGAAGACTTACGAGCACATAGAGCCTGAGCTGGTGGGGAACGTCCGAAGGGTCCTGGTATCGGACCTCTCAGGGGAGAGCAACCTCCTGGCCAAGGCCCGGGACTTCGGGATAGAACTGAAGAAGGGGACGCCCCTCACCCGAAAGATCCTCAAGACCCTGAAGGAGATGGAGTTCGACGGCTACCAGTTCGAGGGGGCCGAGGGATCGTTGAAGCTCCTGATGAAGAAGGAGATGGGGCTGCACAAGCATTTCTTCGACCTGCTGGGCTGGAGGGTGGTGGTGGAAAAACGAGGGGATAGGGAACAGCCCCTCTCGGAGGCCACCATCATGGTTAGGGTGGGGGACCGGGTGGAGCACACCGCCGCCCTGGGGAATGGACCGGTGAACGCCCTGGATAACGCCCTGAGGAAGGCGCTGGAGAAGTTCTACCCGGAGTTGAAGGAGGTGAAGCTGATAGACTACAAGGTCCGGGTCCTCTCCACAAAGGAGGGAACGGCCGCCACCACCCGGGTACTTATCGAGAGCTCCGACGGCAGGGAGGTCTGGGGGACGGTGGGGGTATCGGAGAACATCATCGAGGCGAGCTGGAAGGCCTTGGTGGACAGCATAGACTATAAGCTCCTCCGCGAAGAGGAAGAGGGGAAGAGATGAGATCGGATCTGATGAAGAAGGGGAGGGAGAGAGCCCCTCACAGGGCCCTCTTCAAGGCGATGGGCTATACCGATGAGGAACTCTCCAGGCCCATCATCGGAGTGGCCAACTCGGCCAACGAGCTCATACCCGGTCATATCCACCTTCGTCAGATCGCCCAGGCGGTAAAGGAGGGGATAAGGAGCGCGGGAGGAACCCCCATGGAGTTCTCCACCATAGGGATCTGCGACGGGATAGCCATGGGCCACATCGGGATGAAGTACTCCTTAGGCTCGAGGGAACTTATCGCCGATAGCGTTGAGGTAATGGCCATGGCCTATCCCTTCGACGGCTTAGTGCTGATCCCCAACTGCGACAAGATCATCCCCGGAATGATGATGGCCATGGCGAGGCTGGACATCCCGGCTGTACTGGTGAGCGGGGGGCCGATGCTCGCCGGGGTCTTCCGTGGGAAGACAGCAGACCTGATCACGGTGTTTGAGGCGATCGGGAAGGTGGCAGCGGGGGAGATGACCGAGGAGGAGCTCCAGGAGCTTGAAGGATGTGCCTGTCCAGGGGCCGGTTCCTGCTCCGGGATGTTCACCGCCAACTCGATGAACTGCCTGGCAGAGGCCCTGGGGATAGCCCTCCCGGGTAACGGGACCATACCGGCGGTGGATGCCGCCAGGGTACGTCTGGCCAAGGCGGCAGGGGTGAAGGTGATGGAGCTGGTGAGAAAGGGGATAAAGCCCTCGGATATCCTCACCAAGGAGGCCTTCTACAACGCCATCGCTGTCGATATGGCCTTTGGAGGATCTACCAACACGGCCCTTCACCTTCCCGCCATAGCCCATGAGGCAGGAGTGGACATCACCCTCGAGGACTTCAACCGAGTAAGCGACCGCACCCCTCACATCTGTAATCTTTCGCCTGCAGGCCCCTATCACCTCGAGGACCTTCACCGGGCAGGGGGAATTCCGGCCCTGATGAGGGTGCTGGCCGATGGGGGACTGATCAACGGTGACCTCCTCACCGTGACCTCCAGGACGGTGAAGGAGAACATAGAGGGGGCAGAGGTGCTCGATCCCGAGGTGATAAG
>CBEVRB010000039.1:0-15292 GCA_965552155.1 uncultured bacterium | reverse complement strand
TATCCTCCCCCTCCACGCGAACCTCCTTTGATGGTTCGGCAGAGATCTGGATGTCCTCAGGCTTGATCAGGGTGCCCTTGGTGATCACCATGGCCCTCTCTATCACGTTCTCCAGCTCGCGGACGTTCCCGGGCCAGTCATATTTCATCAGGGTCTTTAAGGCCTCCTCCGATATCTTCTCCACCCTCTTACCCAGCTCGATGTTGAACTTCTCAATGAAATGGTGGACCAGAAGCGGGATATCCTCCTTCCGCTCCCTCAAGGGGGGTATCTGGATGGAGATGACGTTCAGGCGATAGTAGAGGTCATCTCGAAACTTTCCCTCTTCCACCGCTTTCTTCAGGTCCCGGTTAGTGGCAGCAATTATCCTGACGTCCACCCTGATCGGCTTCGTCCCTCCCACCCGGGTGAACTCCTTCTCCTGAAGCACCCGGAGGAGGTTCAACTGGAGCTTGGGGCTTATGTCTCCGATCTCGTCGAGGAACAACGTGCCCCCATGGGCGAGCTCGAACTTTCCCTTCTTCTGTGTTACGGCGTCGGTAAAGGCCCCTTTTTCGTGGCCGAAGAGTTCCGACTCGAGCAGGGTCTCGGGCAGGGCCACGCAGGAGACCGCCACGAAGGGCCCTGCGGCCCTGAGGCTTTCGTTGTGGATGGCCCGGGCAAGGAGCTCTTTCCCCGTGCCGCTTTCCCCCAGGATCAGTATGTTGGAGTTGCTCTTCGCCACCGTGCGGGCGAACTCGAAGATCTTCTGCATCTTGGGGCTCTTGCTGATCAGGTCGTGGAACTGATACTGCTTGGCCAGCTCTTTCCTGAGATAGGAGATCTCCTTCACCAGCTCCTTGCTCTCGATCAGGCGGTTGATCAGAAGGGAAATCTCCTCGGGATTGAAGGGCTTGACCAGATAGTCGTAGGCCCCCATCTTCATGGCCTGAACTGCAGTATGTACCGTGGCATAGGCGGTGATGATGATCACCTGGATATCGGGTTTCAGCTTCTTCATCCGCTCCATCAGCTCCAGGCCATCCATCTTGGGCATCTTCAGGTCCACGAGGGCGATGTCCCATGGCTTCTCCTTGAGTTTCTCGAGGGCCTCAAAGCCGTTCTCTGCGGCCTCTGCGTGATAGCCGTCCTCCCTGAGCCAGTCCACCAAAGAAGAACGCACTATCTCCTCGTCGTCCACCACCAGTATGTTCACCTCTCTCTTCATCTCCCCTCCTGTGCCGAGGTCTGGTCCTTGGTCCGCAAGGGCAGTTTGATTACTACGGTGGTACCTTCTTTTGGTTTGCTCTTCACCTCTATGTTTCCCTGGTGGGAGTTGATGATCCCGTACACCACCGAGAGCCCCAGGCCCGTCCCTTTCTCCTTCGTGGTGAAGAAGGGGTCGAAGATCTTGTGCAGGTCCTCCTCTTCAATCCCCACCCCATTGTCGGAGAACTCCACCCTCACCATCCCCTCCCCCTCCAGGTACTCCGTCACTATCCTTATCCTGCCCCCGTCCTGGATCGCCTCACAGGAATTGATCAGGATGTTGAGGAAGGCCTGCCTGAGCTGCATCGGATCAGCCATGATGGGGGGGAGCTTCCCAAAGGACTTCTCCAGCTGGATTTCCTGGAGGGCTATCTGGTTGGCCACAAGGGAGAGGGCCTCCTCCAGCACCCCGTTCACGTCCACATCGGACTTGAGGGAGGGTTCTCTCTGACGGGCGAAATCGAGCAGGTTCCTCACGATGTTGCTGCAGCGCTCCGTCTCCCTCTCCATGATGGAGAGATAGGAGCGGAACCTCTCCAGCTCCTCCCTCTTCACCGAGTCCTGGGCCAGCTTCCTCTCTATCAGCTTGGTGTAGGTGAGGATGCCGTTCAGGGGGTTGTTTATCTCATGAGCGATGGTGGCCGCCAGCTTCCCGATGGAGGCCAGCTTCTCCGACTGCAAAAGCTGATACTGAGCCCTCTTCAGTCTTTGTGTCATCTTATTGAAGGATTCTGCCAGTTGTCCCAGTTCGTCCCTGGAGCGGAAGGGGATGGTGTGCTCGAAGTCCCCCTGGGCCACCCTTTTGGTCCCCTTCACCAGCTCCTTCACAGGCCTATAGACCGCCCTGCGGATAAATAGCCCGATGATGGTGGAGATGGCCAGAATGGTCATCACAGCGAAGAGGAGGGTCTTGCGTTTTATCTCCTTTATCCTCTTATCCGCCGTGGCCAGAGAGAGGGAGACATCCAGCACCCCCAGCACCTTCTGCTCAGGGGGGTGGGCATGGCAGGGGGCCTCCCAGCAGGCAGGCTCGTTGTAGATGGGGCTTGTCATCCCCAGGACCCGGTAGCCGTCGGCCTGAAAGATCCTGGTCCTCTTGGGGATATCGAGCCTCTCTAAAGGCTTGTCCACGGCATGACAGCCGTAGCAGGCCTCAGCCCTCTTGTCCACCATCCGGCCGATCTCCTCCTTATCGGAGGAGAACATGATCATCCCCTCTTTGTTGAAGATCCTTACCTTCTCTATCCCCTCCTGTTTCCCTATGGCCTCGATGACGTTGTAGAGGGCGTCCCGGTAGTTGCGGAGCATGTCGTACCAGAGGCTCCTCTTTATGGTGCCGCTCAGTTGCTGAGCCCCTGAGATGACCTCATCCATCATGTGGCGTCTCTGGGTGCGGAGGTTGACCCAGGCGAAGGTCCCGATCACCAGCACAGTGATCACCCCCACCCAAAGGATGAGCTTGACGCTCAGGTTGCGATACCATGTAAAGTTGGTCATTTGTTAATAAAATATCACACTCTGCCCCTTACTGCAATTTCTTCCAAAAAAAGAGGGCCCCTTTAGGCCCTCTCTGGTGAAGGCATCCTGTTAAAACTCCCTATCTCTTCGCTCTTTTCTCGTGGCAGTCGGTGCAGCCGAGGGGCCCACTCTCGTTCTCCTTGTGACATCCCATGCACAGCCCGTGGTATGCCCCTTTCAGGCCCAGTCCGGTCTTCCTCTTTATTCCCTTATAATGATAGATGACGATGGGCTCGTGGCACTCCCTGCAGGAGACCGCTTCCTCTTCGCTGTGGTGATGGCAACTGCTGCAGTCCTCAGCGAACTCCAGGTGATCCTCGTGGGAGAACTCTACAGGCCCATACAGATTGACGAGGGAATTTAAGGTGATCGTTTCAGGGGCATCTCCAGAATAGGCGAGGGCAAGGATGGAGAGCCCCACCACAAAGGCAACCGTCCAAAGGATCCCCTTCATCTTTCTTCCTCCGCCGTTAAGAAGAACTCCTTTGCCAGCCTGTCCCATCCCTCAGGGGAAAGGGCCCTGGCGATGCCGGATAGGGGCAGACCGCCGTCCTGGTACAGGAGCCCCATTTCACCTCCCATCCTCTCCCTGAGGGCATTGGTGGTCGCCTCCATCCAGGCTGAGGCCAGTTTCCCCTTGAGGAGGTTCTTGATGTTGGCCATCACGTTATGGGGCCTGATCATCATCAGCCATCCCCGTCCGTAGGGATCCTCGTTGATCACCTGGGGACTCTCCAGGACCTCCTTGTTGACGGCCACCACCTCACCGGTCACTGGGGAGAGCATCTCTATGGTCTTGGAGTCCACCCCGAGCCGCCATCCCACCTCTCCCTGCTCTACCCTGGAGCCCACTTTGGGCAGCTCCACCCTGGCCGGTCTTCCCATGAGCTTCTGGGCGAAGTCATCAAGGCCAACCTTCACCAGGCCTCTCCCTTCAGGCACCGCCCAGCTGTGTCCCTGGTGATAGTAAAGGCCTTCAGGTAGGGAGAACCAGGAAGAGAGGGCCGGGGCGAGCCTCCTGACGGTCGCTACCCCCGTCCTCGCAGGGGCACTCAGCAACCTCCACAAAGGGATCAGCATCAGGAGAAAACCGATCACCACCAAGTACTCTATTCCCTTGGTTGCGAAGAGATCTACATACGTGAAGCCCTCCATTGTACCACCTCCTTACTTATAATCTCTTCTTCCTCCTCTTTAACCCATTCAGGGGACTCGCGATACACTGGCATCCTGTTCACTATCCAGCGGAAGGTCCAGATGTGAGCCAGCACCACGGTAAAGGCGATGACCACTTCCTTCCAGGTGGGGATATACCTTTCGGCAAAGGGCACATACCACTTGTAAGCGATGAAGACATAATTGCAGCGGTTAATGATGATGCCGGCCATCGTCAGGAGGGCCGCCACCCTGATGAGGGCGAGGCTTCGACTCCTCACCCCCTTGATGAATAGCACGGAGGGGATGAGGGTCAGCCCCACCACTTCTGTCAGGTACCAGTAACCCATGGGGGTGGTGAGCAGGGACCAGTGTCTGCCATGGATGAGGAGCAGGAGCTTCAGGAAGAGGTAGACGATCATGACCCCCGCACAGGTCTTACCCAGCCCCACGACGATCCCCGGGTACCTTCTCAGGAAGTCTTCCGACATCTGATGTCTGAAGACCCTGAGACTTATGGTCCCCTCAAAGATGACCATGGAGAGCCCGGCGAAGATGCTGGATACGAAGAAGAGCACCGGGATATACTCCGTCCACCAGAGGGGGTGGATGTCGTGTTTGGCCAGCATCACCAGGGCGCCGAGGCCCGACTGGTGAAGGGTGGAGAGGGTGATGCCGAAGATCACCGCTCCTATGGTGAGTCCTCCCAGGATGCGCCTGGCCCTCTGAAGGCCCAGCCACTCGGCGATGGCAGGCGAGAACTCTATCAGCTCGGTGACCATGTAGAGGAAAAAGTGCCAGGCGATGAGGAAAAGCACCGCATTCACCCCGAACTTATTCCCGATCAGGGGATTTGCGATGTTCCACCAGCGGACGCAATCTATGATGATCACGCTGGCGTAAAAGAGATAGGCCAGAAAACCGTTGAGCACAGTAGCCCTGATGATGGGGTGGTATTTCTCCGAGCGAAGTATATAGACCACGAAGGTAAGGACATAGGCACCCCCGGCAAAGGCCACCCCTGCCATGATATTAAAGCCGATCCAGATCCCCCAGGGGAAGCCATGGGTCTCATGGACTATGGAGCCTACCCCATTTATAAATCTCCAGATGATCAATCCGACCCCCAGGGCCATGATAGGGGCAGTGATCACGTTGAAGGGGGTTAAGATCGGCCCCTTGGGCTTAAGCTCCTGCAGTATGAAGGCCACGATTTCCCTTATTCTTTTCTCTCCTCCGGGTCTGATCTCCCTTTCCATCTCTTCTCCCCTCCTTTACTCCTCTTCTTCTGTCCGTTCGGTAGTGCGCCAGGCCCCCAAGAGAAACGTGGGCCAGAGGACCAGGACCAGGGGAACGGCGTAAAGGAACCCGGTGGTATGCCTCGGAAGGGCCACGTTGTCCAAGTCCGTCCTCAGCCCTATCTGTTCGAAGGGAACCGAGGAGAGATAAAGCCAGCAGGTTCCTCCGATCTCATGCTCTCCATAGATGTAATGGACGTAACGATCGGGATGCTGGTAGATCCTTGCTCGGGCCTCCTCCAAGAGTTCCCTCCTCGTGCCAAAGATTAAGGCCTCCTGGGGACATGCCTCCACACAGGCGGGGATCTTTCCTTCCTTCAACCTCGGCCAGCAGAGGATGCACTTTTGAATCTTGGGAAAGGCCTTGTTCTCTAAAGTAGGGATCCCGAAGGGGCAGGAGAAAATACAAGTCTTACAACCAATACAGTTCTCTTCCCAGATTACGGGTCCCTCTGGCATCTTCTGCATTGCCTTCACCGGGCAGCCGGCCACGCAGGCGGGTTGGCAGCAATGCATACACTGCCTCTTCACAAAGACCTCGCCTTCCTCCGTTTCGAAGCGGTTCACCACCGTCCACTGGGTGGGTGTCGGGTGCCTCTCGTGCTCGAACACCGAGGTGTCCTCGATATCGGGCAACGGCAGCCCATTCGCTTCGGCACAGGCCAGCTCACAGCTCCTACAGCCTATGCAGCGGGTGGTATCTACCAATACACCGAAGAACTCCTTTCCTCCCGCCTCCTTTGCGAAGAGATCCTTCGGGCTAAAAAGGTCCAAGAGGGCTGCACCAGCCATTCCAGCTCCCAGAGCCTTAAGGAAGTCCCTTCTGTCCATCCGTCACCTCCTAAAGGAATTCGTACTGGAGAATAATGAAGAACTATTCTTTTCCTTCCTCCTTCTCTTCCTTCTTCACTTGCTCGCCCCCATCAGCGAGGGTCAAGCCAAGCTCCGGATGAGCGACGAGGTTGGGCTCCTTCGCAGAGACCTTCCTTTCTCCATAGGCCTTGAGCACCTGGAGTCCCCCACCGATCGTCCTCACCAGGGGGAAGAGGACGATGTAGAGGGCATAGGCTAAGATGACTATGCCCAAGACCGTCCCGATGGTCACAAAGAGTGCGGTGTTAATCACCTCTAACATGGCTATCCCTCCTTTCTTTCTAAGAAGGTATTTATAAGGGACCTCCACTTGGCGGTCCCTATTTCCTGGCGAAGATCCCGAAGCAGATCCCCCCCATCGGCCATGGTGGTCCCTATCTCCCCTCCCAGGGCTCGCTGTAACCGCGCGCTTTCCTCCCTGAGCCAGCCTTCGGCCTCCTGGCCATGAAACACTCCCTCTGCCTGAAGGACCGGCTCATCAGGGGTTACCTCCAGGAGCCATCCTCGTTCATATGGGTCAAGGTTCACCAGTTCAGGGTCTTCAATGACCTCCTGGTTTACCGCCGTAATGGTCCCTGAGAGGGGGGAGAGGAGGCGGACATTACCCCCATCGGAGATGATTTCCATGAAGGGCTCTTCCTTTCGTATCCTTTCCCCGATTTTGGGAAGGATAACCGCCTTGATGGGGCCTACCAGGAACTGCCCAAAGTCATCAAGGCCAACCCGCACCGCTTCCCCCTTTTGCTCCATCCAGGTGTGGCCCCGGTGGTAGTAATAGGCGCTCCTCAACACAAACCCCCATACCTTCTTGGCTTCTTCTTCTCTCACGGGCAGATCGCCATGGACCATCTTCTGATAGAGAGGACACTGGGGGTATTTTTCACTGGTACAGGGGCATTCCAGCTTGTAGCAGCTTGAGGGTATCATTTTCTTTATGGGAAAAACTTCACAGTAGATCACGGTTTCGATTTCCAGAAAGGGGCAATTCTTCCCCGGGCCTTCTCTTGTGGCCTTTTCCCGATAGATGGGGCACTGAGTATATCGTCTGGTTGCACAGATGTTCTCCTCCGCATATATCCTGTCGAAGGGAAGGAGCTTCCGCAGGGGAAAGGCCTTGCAGAAGGCCACCTTTTGCTCCTTGAGGAATGGACACCTGTTTTTCTCCTTCATCATTATTATCTCTTCCTCCGCATTCAAAAAGAGCAACTCCCATGCCAGGGTGCTTTTAACCATAACTATTTGTAATCATTGTAGATTTTTATGTCCCGCTTTTTAGTCGGAGAGTCTTAGATGCTGAATAAATCAACATAATCCCCTTTGCGTTTTGTAAGCAGTGAGAAATAAAGGACTATTTTAGTGTTGAGAAAATCAACAGAATGTAATTTTTCAACATCTGAGGGAGAGGTCCCTCAGTTTTTGACGGAGGGTTTCTTTACAACCCTCACAGAAGGTGATCCCTTTGGAGTCGACATCGGAGACGCTATTTGCTACCGACATCACGCACTCCCGGAGGGAACAGTGCACCAGTCCAAAGGTGTGTCCCAGCTCGTGCTTTATCTCTTTGATTAACCTCCTGTGGAGCAGCCTGGGATTTGACGGCAGACCGTAATACTCCTGCCGGAGCCTGGCCGTAGAGACGATGGCCACTCTACCATCCAGCTGGGCTTCTCCGAAGACAAAGGTGAGGATGGGAATGAAGAGGTCAAAGGGGACAAGTCCCACCGCCTTCACGGCATCCGATGGGAGAAGTTCCAAGATCCGCTTTAAGAGCCCGGTAGAGTGGTACTGTTTGCGGGAGGTGTCATAGAAGGGCTCGGGGTCTATATCACAGTTATGTACCTTTACGGGTATGCCGAACTCTACCCTTATCTCCTTCACTACTTCCTGCAACTCCACCTCCTTTAGTCCTCCGAACGGGAGGAGATAGATAAAAGACCCCCTTTCCATCTTTCTCGCTTCGCTGTCACATTCTCTAAGAACTACCTCCCTCCGTCAACCCTAAAAACTTTTTTTCTTGACTTTCAATGAGGAACTATGTTAAAAAAGGCACAAGAAAGGAGGGTTTGATGTGAGGGCAGTGAGAGGGGGTTTACTCCTTCTGCTATTCTCCTTTCTTTTTACCGGCATTGCCTCCGCGCAGGTGGAGAATCAAGACTGTCTGGAGTGTCACGGGACGAAGGATATCCTCACGATGAGCGAGGAGGAGAGGCTGGAGCTTGTCATCCCCGCCCCTGGAAAGGAGGAGGTGAGGAAGGCGGCCCTCACCCTGTATCTGGATTATGATCGCTTTCGGGCCTCAGTACATGGGGATCTCGATTGTGTCGATTGCCATACGGAGATCGGGGAAATACCCCATCCCCAACGGATGGGGCTGGTGGATTGCGGTGCCTGTCACGATGAGATCATGGAGCAGTATAAGGGTAGCAAGCACGCTGAGGCGAGCGAGAGGTTATGCTTTGAATGTCACAATCCCCATTACTCCGTCCCCTTCTCCCAGCTCTCCCGGAAGGAGAGGATAGGGATCTGCCTGCAGTGTCACGAGGAGGAGGGGCATGAGTGGCTTCCTCAGCGGGAGATCCATTTCAGGTATTTAGAGTGCACCGTCTGCCATTCTCCCAGGGCGGAAAAGGGGCTCCTGTTTCACTTTTATGCCAAGGACGAGGAGGGAAGGAAGGTCCCTCTCGATTACGAGGAGTTGAAGGGGTTCGCGAGGGAATACGGGGGCGATGTGGCGAAGGCGATCGACTTCAACGGTAACGGAGTGGTGGAGGTATTTGAAATAAACCGGTTTTTGGCCCGGCTGAGGAAAGGGGGAATAAGATCCCCATGGCTTGAAGAGGAGGTCCTGATTCTGAGACCTTATCACAGCTACACCGATGAGGTGGAGCACATCAAGGACTGCACCATGTGTCACACCTCGAAGGCCCCCTTTTACTCCCGGGTCATCCTCAGGGTGCCCAAGAAGGGAGGAGGGTGGGCCAATCTGCCCCTTGACAAGGGGGTGCTTGCCAAGATCCCCTCGATCCCTGCCAAGGACTACTTTTACACCACGGTCCACGGCAGGAACGGGGTGGAGTGCATCGACTGTCATGCAGATCTGACCATCCTCAGGGAGAAGGAGGAGTTTCAGGTCAAGACCCTGGGGACTCCGGTGTGTGAGCATTGCCATGAGGAGGTGATGAAGGAGTACCGGGAGAGCCTGCACGCCAAGGTGAGCAAGAAGATATGCTTCGGCTGTCATGATCCCCATTCCAGCGTCCCCTTCTCGCAACTCGATACCGCCCAGAGACAGGCCATCTGCACTAAGTGCCACCCCAATGCCGAGCGGGCTCACGATTGGTTGCCGCAGAAGGCGCTTCATTTTAAGTACTTAGAATGCACCATGTGCCATTCGCCTCAGGCGGAGAGGGGGATCGTCTTTTACCTGCGGGGGGTGAGCAAGGGGGGGGAGGAATTCCCCCTCCGCTATCGGGACATAGCCATCCTGATGGACGTGGACAAGCCCGATGTGGTGAAGGCGATCGATAGGGACGGAAACGGGTTTCTCGAGAGCAGGGAGATCCTTGACTTCCTCAAGATGCTCAACTTCCTGAGGGCCAGGCGGATGAAGGGGGTGGAGACGATAAATCTGGGGGTGAGGGTGCTGGTACTTAAGCCCTCCCACAACTTCACTAACAAATGGACAAAGGCCAAGGACTGCTCCTTATGCCACTCCTCAAAGGCGGAATTTTACTCCAAACTATTCCTGGAGATCCCGGAAGACGGTGCGATAAGGACCATACCTGTGGACAGGGAGATACTGGTGGGGATTCACCCTATACCCGTCACCAGTGACTTTTACCTCCTCGGGGAGAGCAGGATCTCGAAGAAGGATATGGCCGATTTCTTCTACATCGTGAGGAAGATAGGTTATAAGTGGCTCGATATCATCGGGATCCTCTTCCTCATAGGGGGGATCAGCTTCGTGGGCCTTCATGGTTTTTTGAGGGTCATCACCATCGGCATGAGAAGGAGAAGGAAGAAGGAGGAAGAGTAGATGGCCTCAAGGGAATACCTTCACCCGCTGGCGGTGAGGATCTGGCACTGGGTCCATGGATTGGCGATAGTCCTTCTGGTCCTTACAGGGTTCCAATTGAGATTTCCGGACTTTTTCAAGCTTTTTGGGACCTTCAAAGACGCAGTCAATCTCCATAATTTCTTCGGGTTCCTGGTCCTCTTTGATTACTTCCTCTGGCTCGGCTTTTATCTGGCGAGGAGAGAGCTGGCAAAGCAGTACCTTCCGACCCGCGAGGATCTGACCATCGGGATCCCTCAGCAGGCCAACTATTACTTTGCCCGCTATTTTTTCGGTGATCCGCCCCCCTTTGAACCCCGCCCCGAGGCGAAATTCAACTCCCTGCAGAAGACGACCTACTTTGGGATCATGTTCGTGATGCTGCCCCTTCAGATCATAAGTGGGGTCCTCCTCTGGGACCTGGAGACCTTTCATCCCATCATCGAGAGATTAGGAGGGGTCAGGGTGGTGGATGCCTTCCACATCATCCTGGCTTATGTATTTGCCGCCTTCCTGCTGGTACACCTCTACCTCGCCACGCTGGGGCACACCTTCTTCTCCCACTTCAAGGCGATGATAGTGGGGTATGAGGAGGTAGAGTAGGGGTCCTCTATATCTTATATCTTGATGAGGGCCCAGATGATCAGTATGACGGGGGCAAGGCCTATTATCAGGGCGGCCAGCCCCGCCGCTCCTGAGAAGAAGTTGGCCAGAATATTGGTGAAGCCGGCCTTCAGCTTTTCCAGTTCGCCACTCTTCCGGAGCCTCTCGTACTCCAGGGGACGATCCTCAATGAACTCCACCTCTTCTCTTGCGTTCAGAGACAGAGGATGATATGAAAAGGTGAAAGAAGATAGAGCAGAAGTAGTTTGTATAGTCAATATGGATATGAAGATATGGAGATCTGCATGAAAGAAAGAGAGAGGTTAAAAGTCATCCTTGAGCACTGGATAAGGCATAATGAGGTTCATTTAGAGGAGTACCGGAGGTGGGCCGAAAGGGCCTCTTCATCGGGTTTCGAGGGAGTGGAGGATAAGATATTGGCGGCAGCGGATAAGATCACCGAGGCCAATGATACCTTAAGGGAGGCCTTGGAATCCCTTTAAATATTCCTCCAGTCTTCTGAGCCCTTCCCTTATCCGTTTCTGAGAGGTGGTATAGGAGAACCGAAGATATCCCTCGGCTTGCTGACCGAAGTCTATTCCGGGGGTAACCCCCACCTTGGCCTTCTCCAGGATATCGAAGGCGAGCTTCCGGGAATCCTCTGAGATGTGGCGGGCGTTGGCGAGGATGTAAAAGGCACCGGTGGGTTCCACCTTCACCCTTAACCCCAGCTTCCTCAATCCCTCAAGGAGCAGGAGCCTTCGGCGGTTGTATTCGTGGCGCATCCCCTCGGCGTATTCCTTGGCCTCCCGCAGGGCAGCCAAGGCTGCCCACTGGACGAAGGCATTGGGGGAGATGAAAAAGTTCTGCTGCATCACCTGCATGGGACGGATGAACTCCCGAGGGGCGATCACGTATCCCAGGCGCCACCCTGTCATGGCGTAGAGCTTCGAGAAGCCGTTGAGCACGAAGCAGCGATCGGTGAACTCCAGCATGGTGTGTTCTTTTCCCTCATAGACGAGCCCGTGATAGATCTCGTCAGAGACGATCCAGTAAGGCAGGGAGGCCATCTCGCGGAGCCTCTCCTCCTCCATCACCACGCCGGTGGGGTTGGAGGGGGAGTTGACGATGATCGCCTTCGTGCGGGGGGAAAGGGAGGCCTTCACCTCCTCGAGATCATAGCGGAAGCCCTCGTCCTCCTCAGTCTTCACGAAGAGGGGCATTGCCCTCAAGTACCTTATGAAGTTGGGATAGCAGGGATAAGTGGGGTCGGGAAGGATCACCTCGTCCCCCTCCTCCAGCAGGGCCGAGAATAGCAGGAGCATGGCCGGTGAGGTCCCTGAGGTGATCAGGACCTGATCAGGGGTGACCTCCACCCCGTAGTTCTCGTAGTAGACCTCGCATATCGCCTCCCTTAGCTCCAGGACCCCCTGGCTGTGGGTGTAGTGGGTCTTCCCTTCCTTAAGGGCCTCCCTGCAGGCCTCCTTTATCGGCTCAGGGGTGTCGAAGTCCGGCTCTCCCACCTCTAAGTGGACCACATCGTGGCCTTCCCGCTCCAAAGCCTGGGCCTTCTCCAGGATCTCCATCACATAAAAGGGCTTCATCTCCCTCGCCCGCTTTGCGATCATCCCCTTCTCCTCACCGTGATCTTTTTTCCCTTTCCCCAGCCCTCCATCTCCCGAAGGGACTCCCCCTTGGTGGCCAGTTCCAAGAAGCCCCAACTGCCCCAGAGGGCTATTACCTCCCCCTTCTTCCCCTCCTCATAGGCCTTCCTTATCCTGACCTCTACCTCGTCTATCTCAAGGATGAGGTCCTCACCCAACCCCCGCAGCGTCTGGGCGCTGATGTTGGTCACCAGGTTGCCGAACCGATCCACATAGATCACCTCCCCCAGCACCGCCTCTCCTCTCCTTTGAGGTTCGGGGATGGGTAACTGGACGAGATCCTCGGTGGGCACGGGAGGTCCCATCCGCGATGGTTCCTCACCCAGGGCGAGGTGGGCGGCCACTGGGGCAAAGATGTCCCTGCCATGGAAGGTGGAACTCACCTGGGGCAGAAAGTACCTCCTTTCTCTGAGCTCATAGGCTCGAACACCCTGCTCCTCCCTCAAGACGAAGGTGAATACCCCGTTATCGGGGCCCACAAAGCGGTACCTTTCGGTGGCTATGAGGAGGGGGCGCCTCTTGCCCCCCACACCCGGGTCCACCACCACGACGTGGATGCTCCCTTCAGGGAAGTAGCGGTAGGTCCCCCGGAGCACCAGAGCAGCTGCCGTTATATCATGGGGAGGGATCTCATGGGCCAGATCGACTATCCTCGTCTCGGGGGCGATCCTCAGGATCACCCCCTTCATCGCCCCCACGTAGCCGTCCTGCCAGCCGAAGTCGGTAAGGAGCGTTATCACCATCCGAAGACCTCCTTGAGCTTCTCCTCGGTAGGTCCCTCGATTACGCCCTTCTCCGTTATTATGGCCCGAATCAGATGATGGGGAGTGACGTCGAAGGCCGGGTTCCAGACATCGACACCTTCTGGGGCGACCTTAACCCCCTTTACCCTCCTCACCTCCTCCCCGTTCCTTTCCTCGATGGGTATGAAGGCCCCTGAAGGGATAGCAGGGTCAAAGGTGGAGGAGGGGGCTGCCACGTAGAAGGGGATCCCGTGCTCCTTGGCGAGCACGGCCAGGGTATAGGTGCCTATCTTGTTCGCCACATCTCCGTTTCTCGCCACCCTATCGGCTCCTACGATCACCAGGTCCACTTCCCCCCTCTGCATGAGGTATCCGGCCATACCGTCGGTGATGAGGACCACGGGTATTCCCTCCCTCTGGAGCTCCCAGGCGGTGAGCCTTGCCCCCTGAAGCAGGGGTCTCGTCTCCGTGGCGAAGACCCGAATCCCCTTTCCCTCCTCATGGGCCCTCCTTATAAGGCCGAGGGCCGTACCGTAACCCCCTGTGGCCAGGGCCCCGGCGTTGCAGTGGGTGAGGATCCGGGCTCCCTTTCCTATCAGAGGGGACCCCGCTTCGGCCATCCTGCGGTTGGCCTCTACGTCCTCGGACCATATCCTCAGGGCCTCCTCTTCCAGTGCCGAGGGAATGTCCCCTCCCACCCTTTCCCTCTCATACCTTCGCCTCATCCTCTTCAGGGCCCAGAAGAGGTTCTGGGCGGTGGGCCTCGTTCTCCTGAGGGTCTCCATCGCCTCCTCCACCCGTGAGGGGTCGTACCTGGATTCCAGCGCCACCCCGAGGGCGGCCACTATCCCTATGGCAGGGGCGCCCCGCACCGCCATGGAGCGGATCGCCTCGGCCACCTCCTGGGCCCTCCGGCATTCGAGGTATACCTCCTCCTCAGGCAGCCTCCTCTGATCGAGGATAAAAAGTCTCCCCTTCTCCCATCTTATGTGCTTGATCATAAGGGTCGCCCCCGGGAAGTAAACCAAATATATCAGAACTTCCCCTCGCCGTTAAGGCGCTTTTCCCTTGATTTATTTCCGAAAAAACGGATAGCCTGGGGAAAACCAAAGCCCTGAGTCGGCCCCTCCCATGATATTTTTCCCTGGTCATTGTGCTGCCCTTCCGTTCGGCCCAAGTGGCGACCCTCGTCTCGTTGCCGGGTTCCTGCTTCATGGGGCCATGGGGCTGGAGGAGACGGCCGCAAGGGCTTGGAAGGTGGAAGGGAATCCGAAGGAGAGACGCCACTGGGAACAAAGCCGCTCCTTCCCCCGTTCAAAGGATGGAAGATAGGAGCATGCGCAAACCAGGGAACTTTTTCGGTCTTTCTCTGTCTAAGGAAAAAAAGAGAAAACGGGAGGTATTAGGGATGAGGGGATATCGTCACTCCGTTTTGGTGGTGGTTTTGCTGGTGAAGGATCAGAGGATGGCTGACCTTTCCGGGTGGGTCACCATCGTGAACGAAAGCGGCGCCACCTACAGGAACGCAAGCCTGAAGCTTGTAGCCGGCGATGTACACAGGGTGCGGGAGGAGGGGCTTCGGGTAATGGCCTTAGCGAAGGAGAAAGGGGAGGATAAGGTTTTAGCTCCTCGGCTTGACGGGAGGAGATGGTTGTGTTATGGCGTGGATGAGATCATTTTCGGAGGCATCTCATGGAGATATCGTTGCTTGGCGTTTCAGGGAGTCCGATCAGAGGGGGGAATACGGACGTACTGGTGGAACGGGCCATGGAGATGGCCTCAAGATATGGGGTGAAGACCCGGTGGATCTCCCTTAGCGAGTACAGGGTGGGGGACTGCAGACATTGCAACTGGTGCGTCGCAGAGCAGCAGGAGGGGAAGTTCTGTATCCAGCAAGACGACATGCAGAGGATCTACCCCCTGCTCCTTGAGGCCGATGCCATCCTCCTGGCCACTCCTGTTTACATTGCGCGGCTTTCGGGATACCTCGCCTCTTTCATGGACCGATGGAGGGCCTTCCTCTACGGGAACTTCTACCGGGGAGGGCTTAAGAACAAGGTGGGAGCGGCGATGGCCGTGGGATGGTTCAGGAACAGCGGGATGGAGACGGCGCTCTTGAGCATCCTTTACGGGTTC
>CBEVRB010000038.1:0-15424 GCA_965552155.1 uncultured bacterium | reverse complement strand
CCCTTCCCCACGATGTTAAGTTCCTCATAGCGGTCTGGGGCGACCTTCACGAAGTCCCTGCAAGTTATTGAAGAGATTTAACCATGGGGCAGGGCGAAGAAAAGGGAGAGGTACTTTTGAGAGGGGTTGACAATGAGATTTATCTATGATAATTAGATGCATCTAAGATGCAGAAGGAACTTACAGCTGCAATGGAGGATTATCTGGAGGCCATCCTCTCCCTCAAGAGGGAGAAGAAGGTCGTGAGGGTGAAGGACATTGCCCGTGCCCTGGGGGTACGTCTCCCCACGGTCACCAGCATGCTTCAATCCCTTCGGGAGCGGGGATTGGTTGAGCACGAAAAGTACGAGCACGTGGACCTGAGCCCAAAGGGTGAGGAGCTGGCGGAGGAGGTATCCCGCCGTCACAGAATCCTGAAGGGTTTTCTGGAAGAGGTCCTGGGCGTCGATGAGGAGAGGGCTGAGGAGGACGCTTGCCGGATGGAACATGCCATAAGCCCTGAGACCCTGGAGAGGCTGGTGAGGTTCACGGAGTTCGTATTCCTCTGCCCTCGAAGTGGGCGAGAGTGGCTCAAGCAATTTCAACGATTCTATAAAGAGGGAATACCCCATGAGGAGTGCGCCACCCATATAAGGGCCTTTATAGAGGAGCTCGAGGAGAGAGTAAGTGCCCTTGGGGCAGGAGAGGGGGTGATGAAAGTGGTGAGACTAAAAGACCTTGAGCCGGGCAAAAAGGGAAGGATTACCGCAGTAAAGGGCAAAAGGGGACTTCGGAAACGGTTGCTGGATATGGGGATCGTACCAGGAGCCTTGGTGGAGATGGAGAGGGTGGCCCCTTTAGGGGACCCAGTGGAGGTAAGGGTGAAGGGATACCATCTCTCCCTGCGAAAGGAGGAAGCGGAAGAGGTCTATGTGGAGGAGATTTGACGAAGGAAGGGCCATTCCCCTCAGCATGGTGGAGCCTGGAAGGGAGGTGACCATAGTGGGGATAAGAGCGGGGAAGGGATTGCAGCAGAGGCTGCTGAGCATGGGGTTGATTCCAGGGGAAAGGGCAAAAGTCCTGAATAATTGGGGAAGAGGGCCTTTCTTGCTCCAGGTGAAAGGGACCAGAGTGGCTTTGGGCTATGGGGTTGCTCATAAGATACTGGTGATCTAAAAATTTTAAATCAAAAGTTAGAGATGTTTAACATATTTTAAACTATCAAAGAGAAAAGGGATGGAGATGGAAAAGGAGATATTGGTCGCCCTTGCGGGCAATCCCAATTCAGGTAAGACCACGATCTTCAACAACTTGACCGGTGCTCGTCAACACGTGGGCAACTGGCCTGGCGTCACGGTGGAGAAAAAAGAAGGGACACTGCGCTGGGGAGACTACCTCCTTCGGGTTGTGGACCTTCCCGGGACTTACAGCCTCAGTGCCCACAGCATTGATGAGCTCATCGCGCGGAACTTTGTGGTCGAGGAGAGACCAGATGTGGTTGTCGACATCGTGGATGCCTCAAATCTGGAACGGAATCTCTACCTCGCTTTGCAGTTCATGGAGCTTGAGGCGAGATTGGTCATCGCCCTCAATATGATGGATGTCGCTGAAAGCAGAGGGTTCAGGATAGACGTCAAGGGTTTGGAGAAATTCTTGGGTGTTCCTGTGGTCCCGACGGTGGCGACGAAGAAGATCGGGATGGAGGAGCTGGTGAGGGCGATAATTGCTGTAGCCTCAGGGGATGAGAAGATCGGAGTACAGATAAACTATGGGGAGGAGATCGAGGCCGAGTTAAGGAAGATCGAGGACTTGATTCGCAAGGAGCCATCCTTGAACAAATATCCTCCGAGGTGGCTTGCCCTTAAACTCCTCGAGGGTGACCAAGAGGTGAGAAAGCTCTTTGAAGGAGGTGAGGGATGAAGAGGGAGATCCTCGAGGAGGCGGAGCGGAGCAGAAGACATCTCGGCTCTATCTTCGGTGACGATCCGGAGGTGGCGATTGCCGACAGGCGCTATGGTTTCATAAGCGGAGTGTGCAAGAAGGTGCTTAAGCGTCCGCACACAGAGCGCATTACCTTCTCCGATAAGGTAGATCGGATGGTACTGCATCGGGCCTTGGGGATTCCCATATTCCTCTTTCTGATGTGGCTCATGTTCAAATTCACCTTTGCCCTAAGCGAGCCTCCCATGGGGTGGGTGGAAGAGGGGATCGGCTGGTTGGGAGATAAAGTAGGGAAACTCCTACCAGAAGGAAGCGTGATTCAGTCGCTGGTAGTTGATGGGGTATTCGGTGGTTTGGGGAGTGTGCTCGTTTTCGTCCCCCTCATCTTTATCCTCTTTTTCTGCATAGCAATCCTTGAGGACTCAGGCTATATGGCGAGGGCGGCCTTTGTGATGGACAGGTTCATGTACAAGATAGGCCTTCACGGACGCTCCTTTATCCCGATGTTGTTGGGTTTCGGATGCAACATCCCGGGGATTATGGCCTGCAGGACCATCGAGCAGGAACGCGACCGCTTGGTCACGATCCTCGTGAACCCCTTCATGAGCTGCTCGGCAAGGTTGCCCGTTTATCTGCTTCTGATCGGTGCGTTCTTCCCTCAGAGGGGAAGCACAATGCTGTTTCTTCTCTACCTGATAGGGATAGGGGTGGCCATCCTGATGGCCAAGGTCCTGAGAAACACTGTCCTTAAAGGCCCTCCCACCCCCTTTGTGATGGAGCTTCCCCCTTATCGAGTTCCGACCTTAAGAGGGGTCGTCATCCATATGTGGGAGAGGGGGGTCCTTTTCCTGAGGAAGGCGGGAACGGTGATATTTGGTGTGTGCTTGTTCATGTGGTTTTTGACCTCCTTTCCCTGGAATCCTCCCTGCAGCAAGGACTATGAGGGCCTCATCCAGGAGGCGCAGAAGTCCTTCCAGCTCGAGGTGGCGGCCATAGCCGAGGCCCTGAAGGTGCCTCCCCAGCAGCTCGAGACCCACGAGGGGTTTTCGGCCTTCCTTGCTGTACAGAGGGAATTCGAAGCGATGGTGGAGGGGCTTGAGGAAGGCCCAGAGGTGGAAGCCGCCCACAGATGGAGGCAGAAGCAGCTTGCCAGCCTGCGGCAAAGCTACCCCGATATCTACCCGCTTTTCCTGAAGTATATGGAGGCTAAGACAGAAAGGGACAAAAGGATAGAGGAGCTTGAAAGGGAGCAGGCGGCGGAGAAGCTACAGAGGAGCTATGCGGGTGCCCTTGGCAGGGCGATCGAGCCGATTGTGGAGCCCCTCGGGTTCAACTGGAAGATAGGGGTGAGCCTGGTGGGAGGGATCCTTGCCAAGGAGGCGGTGGTGGGGGTTCTGGGGACGCTCTACGCGGTGGGGGAGGAGGCAGAAGCTCCCTTGCGGCAACGCCTGCTTGAGGACAGGTGGCCGGATGGCAGCAAGGTCTTCACTCCCCTTGTCGCCTTCTCCCTTATGGTCTTCACACTGCTTTACGTACCATGTGTGGCTTCTGTAGCCGTCATTTACAGGGAGACCAATTCCTGGAAGTGGCCCCTTTTCGCCATGCTCTACACCACGGCGGTTGCCTGGATCGCCGCCTTCATCGTCTATCAAGGAGGAAGGGTCCTGGGGACATGAAGGAAGGGAAGCAGATAGATCCCATAAAGATCATAGAAAGGAGCACAGAGGAGCTCCACCAGCGGATAGAGATGCAGCGACATCTCCTTTTGGCCCTCTTTGGAAGAGGGCAAAAGGGACCGGGTTCTTCTGATCTCTGTACCCTCCTGAATTGTCCGCACAGGAGGAGGCTCAAAGAGGCGATCCGTGAGGCGATAGAGGTCCTGGAGGAGACGAAGAAGTCCTTTAAATCAAAGACCCTGGAGGGTTTAAGGAAGAGGCTTATGAAAGTCCTCTTGGAAGAGGAGGAAGTATAGAAGTATAAAAGGGACGTCTTACGACCCCTGATCCGGGCAGGGGAAGTGAAGGCGTAACTTGATGATCCCATAAGGGCATCAGGTTACGCCTTTTTTATCGGGAGGGCGAAAAATGATGATGAGTTGGGCAAAAGGAGCGGGCAATGAGCTTGGATGAGATCAGACCTGGGGAGCGGTGCCGGATCAAGCGGATAATGGCCTCGGGTCTGTTGGGGCAGCGGTTACTGGATATGGGTTTTATCCCTGGGGTCGAGATAGAGGTCATCCGCAATGCCCCACTCATAGACCCGGTGGAGGTCAGGCTGGGTGAATATCAGGTCAGCATCCGCCACGATGAGGCGAGATACGTGGAGGTGGAACCATTATGAAAGAAAAAGAAAAGGTCTTGGTGGCAGTGGCAGGGCAGCCAAATTCGGGCAAATCTACCGTCTTCAACATGCTCACAGGTGCCCGGCAACATGTGGCCAACTATCCCGGGGTAACCGTGGAGAAAAGGTCGGGCACATTCCGTCACGGGAATGCACGGATAGAGCTGGTTGACCTTCCCGGGACCTACAGCCTCACCTCCTATTCCCTGGAGGAAAGAATAGCGAGGGACTTTATCCTCCATGAAAAACCCGCCCTGGTTGTTGATATCGTTGACGCATCGAACCTCAAACGAAACCTCTATCTCACGTTCCAGCTCCTGGAGATGGAAATCCCTGTGGTCATCGATCTGAACATGATGGACGTGGCGGAAAGGCGGGGTTACGAGATCGATACAAGGGAGCTGGAAAGGCAAACAGGAGCCCCTGTAGTCCCTACGATTGCAAACAAAGGGAAGGGAAAGAGGGAGCTCCGGAAGGCCATTTTTGAGGCCTCCAGAAGAAAGGAGACCCTTAAACCCTTCCGCATCGATTATGGCCCCTTAGAACCCATATTGAAGGAACTGCAGGGCAAGCTTTCGGCGAATGCAAAACCCTCTGCGGGCTACCCCTTGAGGTGGCTCGCAGTGAAGCTTATGGAGGGCGACAGCGAGGCAAAGAGGATTGTCGAAAAACACTTTGAGGATCCCGGGGAGATCCTGGGATATGTGGAGACAAAGCGGCAGGAGTTCGCCTCTCAACACAATGAAGCGCCTGAGAGATTTATCGCCATCCGGAGATATCAGAGGGCGGACGAGATCGTAAAGCACTCCCTCCGGGAGAAACGAAAGGTGACCCTGACCCTTTCGGACAGGATTGACAAGGTCGTCTGCAACAGATTTTTGGGACCCGTCATTGTGGCAGGGGTCATTTATGCGCTTTATGAGCTCTCCATCGTCGAGGGTTATAAGCTCACCGCCTATAGCTGGCCGGTGCTCGCCTGGTTCAAGGAGCTGGTGGCCTCCATTCTGCCTTCGCCCGGTTTTATAGAGGAGCCCTTCATCCGCTCCCTCACCTTAGGGGTGGTTGACGGTATCATTGCGGTCCTGAACTACGTTCCCATTTTTCTGATATTGTTCACCCTGATAGCCATCCTGGAGGACACAGGCTACATGCCCAGGATGGCCTTCATCCTGGACAGGATCTTCCGCCACTTCGGCCTCCATGGTCAATCCACCCTCCCCCTGATCCTTGGAGGCGTATATGTGGGTGGGTGAGCCATACCAGGGGTGATGGCCTGTAGGGCCATCAAGGACGAGCGGGCCAGGATGGCGACCATCTTGACCGTCCCCCTTATGAACTGCATGGCGAAGATTCCCCTTTATACCTTGCTCATAAGCATCTACTTCGCCAGATACAAAGGGACGGTCATGTTCTTCATCGCCACCATCACCATTATCGTAGCCTTGGCAGTGGCCAAGGCCTTGAGCCTCACCGTCCTCCGAAGAAAAGAGACCGCCCCCTTTATCCTGGAGATGCCCCCTTATCAGCTTCCCACCGTGCAGGGCGTTTTGCGCCGCTGCCTGGAGAGGGTCTGGCTGTTTGTCCGGAAGGTCATGACCATCATCATCGCCATAGCCCTCATCGTCTACGTCCTCATCAGCTTTCCTGGGCTGAGTGAGGAGAGGAAGGCCTATTACGAGGCCCAGGCAAAAGAGGCAATCGCTGCCTTCTTTGATCAGGTAAAGGGCACTTCCTATGCCGGCCTGTTTGAGGGGCCGCGGTTGATGGAGTTTATGGAATACTGGAACGCTTACAAAAAGGCCCGAATGGGCGCAAAGGACAAGAAGGAGAAGAGGGCAATCGATGAGGAATTCCGGAGAAAGGACCCGGAATTCTTCAGGATCGTAAAGCCCGGAAGGGATAAGGAAGCAAGAAAGGTTAACAAGGCCTTCAAAAAACTGGTCAGAGCCAGGAAGAAGCTCTTAAGGAGAAAAAGGGAAGAGACCATCTTCTCCAGTTACCTGGGTCGCTTTGGGCGGCTTCTGGAACCCTTCACCAGATTTGCAGGGTTCAACTGGCGCATAAATATCGCCCTCCTGAGCTCCTTTGCAGCGAAGGAGAGCAGTGTGGCCACCTTGGGGGCGATCTACCAGTCACCAGGCGGAGGGGAGGCAGCCCTCGGCGCGAGGATGAAGAAGGAGGAAAGGGGATTCACCCCCCTTCATGCGCTGGCCGTCATGATCTTCATGGCCATGTATCCCCCCTGTATCCCTACCCTTGTCATGGTCAAGCTGGAGTCAGGAAGCATAGGGTGGATGCTCTTTGCCGCCCTCTACCCCACGCTGCTGGGGTTGATGATGGCCATCCTGGTATTCAGTGGCGGAAGCCTCCTTGGGCTGAGCGGGATACAGGCGATGGTTGGATTCTATGCCCTGGCAATAGCCATAACGGCAGTAATGGCTCTCATCAAGAGGGGGCCGGAATATGAATAAAAAAAGAGAAAGGAGGTGAGGGTTATGAGGAGGATCCTTTTCGGTCTTGGGGTGGTAGCGTTCTGCCTCTTTCTGGCCGGGCAGGCCCTCTGCCACACACCGCTTTGCTCCTGCTACGACAACGGGGATGGGACCATCACTTGCGAAGGCGGCTTCTCTGACGGCTCCTCGGCTGCCGGCGTGGACATGAGGGTGGTGGATGCAGAGGGCAGGGTGCTCATTAAGGGGAAGATGAACGAGGACAGCGAGTTCACCTTCAAGAAGCCCGATGTGCCCTTCAAGGTGATCTTCGATGCGGGACCAGGCCATGTGGTGGAGATAAAGGGTGAGGACATAACCGAATGAATTAAAAAACGAAAGGAGGGTGAAAGATGAGAGGACTAAAGTGGTTGTTGGTTGGGCTGGTGGTTTGTGCCTTGAGTGTCCCCGCCTTTGCCCATTTCCAGATGATTTATACGCCGGAACCTGCTTTGGATAAGGGGAAAAAGATAACCCTTAAGCTGGTCTTTACTCATCCCTTCGAGGCGGGACATACCATGGACATTGGAAAAGACGAAAAGGGTCAGATCCATCCACCCAAGGCCTTCGGGGTGATGCACAAGGGCAGGAAGAAGGATCTGCTCAAGACACTTAAACCGATCGAGTTTACCAGTTTGACCAACACAGGCAGGGGTTACGAAACCTCTTTCAAGCTGAGGGGGATGGGCGACTATATCTTCTACTTTGATCCTGCCCCCTATTACGAGCCATCGGAGGATATCTACATCGAGCAAATTACCAAGTTGATCGTGAACGTGGGAGGGGTGCCCACGGACTGGGATGCCGAAGTGGGTCTGCCGGTGGAGATCGTTCCCTTGGACAAACCCTATGCCCTCTGGGTCGGCAACGTCTTCCGGGGCGTCGTCAAGCGCAATGGCAAACCGGTGCCATATGCTGAGATCGAGGTGGAATACCTGAATCACGATATCGTGGGTAATGCCTTCGCCAAAGAGGCTAAGGTTGAAGCACCTCACCCTGCCTTCGTTACCCAGACCATCAGGGCAGACGCCAACGGTGTGTTTACCTTTGGCATCCCCAGAGCCGGCTGGTGGGGGTTTGCTGCCGTGGGTGCCGGAGGAGATCTGAGGCATAACGGCAAAGAGCTCTCCCTGGATGCCGTTATCTGGGTGCATGCCAGGGAGATGAAGTAGTCTGATGGGGAGGTGCCAGATGAAGAAGGGGTTAGCGTCGGTTTTGATGGCCGTGATTTTCACCTTGGTCTTTTCTGCTTCCTTCTGCTGGGCTGGGGAGAGGGAGGAGCTTTTGCGGGAGCTGGAGTTTCTGAAGGGTAAGATCGAGCAGCTCGAGAGGCGGATCTCGGAGCTTGAGGCCAAGGGTGCTGAGGCGCAAAAGGGCACGGAGGAGGTCCGCAAGGAGTTAAAGGTCATCTCTGAAGCCCTGAAGGGGATGGAGTTTGGGTTTTCTGCTACTGGCTTGGCGCTGGGCACCGTGGGGAATGGGGAGAACGACGAGCTTGAGCCCACGGAGCTCAGGAAGGACCGGGTAGATGGGGCCGGGAAGATCTCCTTTGAGGTGAGCAAGGAGGTGCTTGAGGGTGGCAGGGCAACGGCGGTCCTTGAGGCGGTTCAGGGTGGAAGGACCAGCGAGCGGGTGCCCTGCTGGTGGGGGGTGGAGGATGTGGTGGGAGGCTATGAGGAGGACCCAAAGGTCTCCCTTTCTGAACTCTGGTATGAGCAGGAGCTCTTTGACGGCAGGTTGATCTTCACCCTGGGAAAGATCGATCTCAGCGCCTATTTTGATGCCAACGAGGTGGCAGGTGATGAGACCTCTCAATTCCTCTCGCCTGGGTTTGTCCACTCTGTGGCCATTGAGTTTCCGGATGATAACGGTCCCGGGGTGAGGCTTCAGTTCATCCCCTCAGAGCTCTGGGACCTGTCCTTTGGCTGGGGTGAGGCAGATGCGGACTGGGATGAGCTCGGCAAGGAACCCTTCCTCATGGGCGAGGTGGCCTTTCACCCGAAGTTCAGGGGTCTTCAGGGCAACTACAGGTTCTACGGCTGGTATCGGGAGAAGAGGGGCGATGAGGCCAGGGGATGGAAGGGAGATGATGAGGAGGGTTGGGGGTTCGGGTTGAGTGCCGATCAGGCTGTGGCGGAGGGGCTTTCGGTCTTTGTCCGTGTGGGCTATCAGAACGAGGAGCTTTATGAGTTTGACTGGGCCTGGAGCCTGGGGGCGGAGCTTGGAGGTTGCTACTGGGGCAGGGAGGAGGATGCCCTGGGGGTTGCCTTCGGCATGGCCCTGCTGAGCGAGGATTACGAGGACGTGAGCGACCCCTGGATAAGCGAGGACGAGGCCCATCTTGAGCTCTATTACCGTTTGCAGATCAACGATCACCTCTCCCTTTCGCCTGACCTGCAGGTGATCTGGAACGCCCAGGGGGACGATCGCTTCGATCCAGTCACGGTGTTGGGGTTGAGGGGAACCGTGGAATTTTGATCCATGACAAAATTGTTCGATATGTGTGTGATAACGCACAGATGAGAGCTTCTGAGCGAAGAAACACGATCCGTGTGGAAGTAAGTGAAGAGACCTTATACCATCTATTGGTCGACGGACATGTATGTGCGGCGGACCTTCGATGCTTAGATCACACATCGAAGGTCCGCCTTTTGCGCCTTTGTCTTGAAAGCTGCATGGCCCCTTTCTTCGATCGATTTCCCCAAAAACCAAAGGGGATAAACTCCTCGGCAGGGATAAAGACATGCTTACCCAGTTTTTAGATTGAGTTGTCTCAATAAAGCCTTGAGACCGGTGAAAGAGATGGAGATAGGCGATGAAAGGTGATGGTCGTTTTTGTCAGATAGAAAGCAATTTCTCCATCAAGTCTCGTGGAGGAATTCTTTAATGAGGGCCAGGCTTCCCTCCTACTCCCCTCAGCCCGATCGGGCGGGTTTGGGTCTTGTGTGACCGACCCGCCCGATCGGGAGATGTGTTTCCGCTACTTTGAGATGAAGGAGGAGGTCGCCCATGGCTCTCTTCTCGCTGATTAAATTATTAGGAGATGACCAAAATTAACTACTAATTGGCAATCAGTAGTCTATGAAAGAACGAAGGAGAATAATCATGAAGTTTACAGAAGAGAAGACATATTTCATCTATGTTGTGCTTGGATCATTCTACTTTATATCTAAGGTGATTTACTATCTTTGTGGCTCTGTCTGTCTTCCTGGGGTGATACTCGGGTTAGTGGCTTCGCGGCTCACTTATAAAGGGAACGAGAAGGAGTTTTCCCTGCATAAATGCTGAGACAGCATAAAGATGTGATTTTATTAAGGGCAAGCCAGCTTGAAGGCTCAAATCTCAAAAGGGAGGGAAAAACAAAATGAAAAGCAAGGTGGGGAAGATAATAGCTTCAATAAGCTTGTCGCTGGCCTTAGTGCTGGTGCTAATGAGCGAGTGTCCTTCAAAAGAGAGAACCACTCTAACACCGGAAGCTGCTCACGTTACGGTCTACATGGGTCCTGTTCCACTGGCGCAGAAGTTAGAGGCTGTCTTTGAGGCGAAGCATGGCGATGTGCTCACGGTGGTCAGCGGGCCGTGGTGCCGTAAAGTCCGTGCCGAGCTTGAAGCGGGCGATATCAAGGCCGATGTGCTCTATGGTGCCGATCCCTCGATTTACATGATGCTGCGGGGTGCCGGTCAACTTCTGCCCTATAGCTCTCCCGAGGCTACGGCTTTAAAGCCAGAATACAGGACAGGCGAGGAGGATTTCACCTTGGCCAACGGGCGCTATGCCGTGATCGTCTACAACAAACGCTTTGTCTCACCTGAGGAGGCACCCAAGACCTGGGACGATCTTCTCGATGCCAAATGGAAGGGAAAAGTCGTGATCGGAGACCCCTTATTATGCTCGGCGGCGTTTGCCATCGCTTGCAGCCTCGTCCAGCTCCATGACTTCAATTGGGACTACATTAAGGCCTTGCGAGATAACGGAGCGATGCTCGCCGATAACGCAGGGAAGGCTGCTGAGGTGGTCGCCTCCGGGGAGGCCTGGGTCGGGATCTGCGTCCACGATGCCGCACTCCGGATGATCAAGAAGGCGAAGAAGCAGGGGGTGGAGAGCCCCCTCGTGCTCGTCTGGCCTAAAGGCGGTGCAATCGCCATCCCCAGGCCGGTTGCCATCGTCCAGGATGCAGCCCGCTCGGAGGAAAGCACCGCGCTGACTAAGGAGTTCGTGGACTTCGTCCTCTCGGCTCAGGGGCAAGGGATTGCCGCCAAATTCGGCTTCGTTCCGGTGAGGGCGGATGTCCCGGCGCCCAAGGGGATCCCTGCGAAGTTCAAGATAGTAATGCCTGATTGGGATTGGATGCACCGCAACGACCAGGCGCTGCGTAACAATTGGGAGTCCATCATGCATGGGGAGTAGTCGAAACGTGCGGATGAGATCATGATTATAGCAAGGCGAAGGGGAGCTGAGCCACAGGCGATGGCGATGGGCATTGCTGGCATATCGTTGCTCCTGCTCGTCGCCTATCCCCTCTCCCTGCTCCTCCTCCATAGCCTTGAGGTCGGTGGAAGGCCCACGGTTTCCAGTTACCTTAAAGCCTTCGCCGAGCGCCAGAACCTCGTGGCGCTGGGCAATTCCCTTTACGTGGGCGTCGCTGTCACCCTGCTGGCGGTGCTGATCGGGGTGGGGATGGCCTGGCTCATCATTCGAACGGATATCCCCTTCAAACGGGGTTTTCGTGGCCTCATCTTCCTCACCTTCATCACCCCGCCGTATATCGGCGCTATCGGCTGGATTCAGCTCCTCGGCCGGGCCGGCTATCTCAACAGTGCGCTGATGCGGGCCTTTAACCTGTCCGCCCCGCCGATCGAGCTCTACTCCCTTGAGGGGATCATCGCGGTGATGGCAATTTACCTCTACCCGCTTGTCTTCTGGGCCACGGCGGGCGTCCTTGAGCGAACTGACCCCGCGCTGGAGGATGCCGCGGCCTTATCCGGAGGCACAAGGTGGATGTCTTCACCACGATTACGCTCCCTTTGGCTTCCCCTAACATCCTCTCCGCTGCGATCCTGGTGTTCATCCATACGATCTCCTGCTTTGCCGTCGCCGCCGCCTTAGGCCTCCCAACGAGGCACTACGTGCTGGCGACAAGAATCTATGCGGCCCTCTCTCACTACGACGTCCAGATGGCCTGTGCCCTCTCCGTGGTTCTGGTGCTTCTCTCCGGCGGGGCCTTCCTCCTCCAAAGGGTGCTCCTCGGGCAGGGGAGGTATACCACTATCACCTCCGGGAGCAGGAGGCCGGAGCCCCTCTATCTCGGGCGCTGGCGCCTACCGGCGACAATTTTTCTGGCGGCCTTCACCTTCCTTACCGCCATCTTACCTCTATTGACCATCCTCTCCACCTCCTTGCTCAAGGCCTGGGGACTTCCTCCAGCCTTGGGAAACCTTTCCTGGGGTAATTATCTTGCGATCCTCCAAGATAGGCTCATCGGAAGCGCCCTGCGCAATAGCCTCATTTTCGCTTCGCTTGCGGCCAGCGCCGGGGCCCTGTTAAGCTTCGTTGTCGCTTATATTTCTGCCCGAACCAGACTTCCCGGAAGGGGTTTTCTTGACCTTATGGCGACATTTCCCCTGGCCATACCCGGTCCGGTCCTAGCCACGGCGATGATCCTCGCCTTCATGAATCCACCGTTTGTCCTTTATAACACCCCCTGGATCATCATCTTAGCTTATATCGTCGCCTTTACCCCCTTTGCCCTCCGCAACTTGAGTGGCTCCCTGAGAGCCATCGATCCGGCCTTGGAAGAGGTGGCATGGTTATCAGGAGCCTCATGGCTTCGCGGTTTAAAGGATATCCTCCTGCCGCTCCTTAGGCCTGAGATATTGACGAGCTGGATTCTCGTCTTCCTGATGGGCCTCCGTGAGATCCCCCTCTCGCTGATGCTGCATACCCAGGGCACGGAGACGGTGGGAGTCGTCCTCTTCTCCTTCTGGGAGACCATCGGGGTGGAGGCGCTCTCCGCCCTGGCCGTGATCGTGATGCTCGTCACGCTGGCCGGCCATCTGATCCTGGGGAAACTTGGCGGCAGGCTGGAGGTGGGGTGATGAGTTCCGCACAGATCAGAAATTTAACCAAGAGGTTTGGCGAGACGATCGCCTTAGAGGATTTTGACCTGGAGGTCGAAAGGGGTGAGATCCTGGTCCTGCTCGGCCCAAGTGGCTGTGGGAAGACCACCCTGCTGCGCTCGGTTGCGGGCTTGGAGCGGCCGGATGCCGGGGAGATCTACCTGGAAAAGGAGCTGGTCTTCTCCAGGGAGAGGGATATATCCGTTCCTCCCTACAAGCGGAGGGTGGGGATGGTCTTTCAGAACTATGCTCTCTGGCCACACATGAACGTCTTCGACAATATCGCCTATCCCCTCAAGGTGAAAGGATTTTCCAAAGGGGAGACCCGCCGACGGGTCGGGGAGATTTTGGCATTGGTCCACTTGGAGGGGTTGGAGCGGCGCTACCCCCATGAGCTTTCGGGCGGGCAGCAGCAACGGGCAGCGCTCGCCCGGGCACTGGTGATGGAGCCGAGGCTTCTTTTGCTGGATGAGCCCCTTTCCAATTTGGATGCCAGGCTGCGCGAGGAGTTGCGTGAGGAATTGAAAAGGATTCAGCGCGAGATCGGGATCACGATGATCTATGTCACTCATGACCAGGCCGAGGCGATGGCCATCGCCGACCGAATTGCCTTGATGGAGAGGGGGAGGCTAATCCAGATAGGTCCTCCAAGGGAACTCTACGAGCACCCCAAAACGGAATTCGTGGCCCGTTTCATCGGTATGACCAACCTGTTCCCCTGTCGGGTTGTCGAGGCCGAGGGGAGAAAGGCCATTCTCTTGCCAAATGGGGCAGCAGCGGAAGTCGGGGACCTCGATGGTCTCTCGGAAGGGACGGCAGTGCTCTCGGTGAGGCCCGAGGATATCGTACTGAGCCGTGATGGGGGAGGGGTGGAAGGGAAGATCGAGGAGGTCGTCTACCTGGGCAACGTCGTCTACTACAGGCTATCGGGCGGAGGTGTGGACTTAAGGGTTCAGGCAGTCCCTGGGAAGCCTTTTAAGGCCCGGGAGAGAGTCTACTTCCGCATCCGCCGTGCCACGGCGATCAGCCGACCTTAAAAAGCATGGAGGTAACCTCCTGCCACCCAGAAGCACCACTGGGAACTGGAGGATATGGCTGCTCGGCAGCCCCCCTGACTTCTCCCTGAAGACCTCCGAGGTTGTCCTGCCTCCCATCCCGCCTTCTGCGCCTTTGTCTTGAAAGCTGCATGGCCCCTTTCTTCGATCGATTTCTCCGGTCGCCTCATCGATCAGTTGGCCGAATCAAAAGAGGCTTAACACATTGCACAAAATGGTGTATTGATGGGGGAGGATGCCCAGGAAGGGACTTCTGGCAGTTGTGGGCAGTTCGGTGGCCATCTTCTGGCCCGGGAGCCTGATTTTCGGCTTCCCCGGCGTCATGGGACCCTACTGGCGAGAACTCTTCGGGGTCGGAGAGGGTCCCATCGGAAACATCCTCTTCTTCGTCCTGGCCGCCGTGGGGATCTTCATGTTCCTGGTGGGACGCTGGCAGGAGAAGGTCGGGCCCAAGGGGATGATGACCACAGGGGCCGTGATCTGTGGTCTGGACCTCCTGCTGCTGGTCCTGACCAAGGCCCTTTATGTCCTGTACCTCTGGGCCTTCCTGATGGGGGCCGCCTCCTGCTTCATCTACATCCCCGCCTTGACCGTGGTGCAGCGCTGGTTCCCTTCCAGAAGGGGGCTCGTTTCGGGGGTCGTGAACATGGTCTTCGGCCTTTCGGCTGCCATCATGTCCCCCATATTCGGGTGGATGCTCAAATCCCTGGGCTATGCCGCCATGAACGTCCTCCTCGCCTTCCTCGCCCTGGCGGTGGGGATCATCGCCTCGCGCCTGGTCGAGGTCCCCGAAGGCGCGGTCCTCCCCCGGGGGGCGCCGACCCGGATGAGGTCCCTCACCTTGAAGGAGAGCCTCCGGACGCGGAGCTTCTGGCTCCTCTGGACCACCTGGGCCCTTCAGGGGGCAGCGGGTATCGCCATGGTGACCCTCTCTACGGCCTTCGGGATATCTCGGGGGTTCTCGATGGCCGGGGCCGTCCTGATCCTGACGGCCTTCAACATAACCAACGGCTTGAGCCGTCTCCTGGCGGGTTACCTCTCCGACATAGTGGGGCGGAACTCGACCATGAGTGCGGCCTTCTTCGCCGCAGCCGCCGCCTACTTCCTCCTGCCCCACGTCGCCTCCTTGGCCCTTTCAGCGGTCCTGGCTGCGATCATCGGCTTCGCCTTCGGCACCCTCTTCGCCGTCTCCGCCCCCTTGGTCTCGGATTGCTTCGGACTGGAACACTTCGGGGTGATCTTCGGCCTGATCTTTACGGCCTACGGCTTCGTCTCAGGGGCCATCGGCCCGTCTTTGAGCGGCTATATACTGGATGCCACAGGGGGGAACTTCACTCTCGTCCTCAGCTACTTGGGCCTCTTTTCGACGGCCTCCGGCCTGCTGATAAGGTTCGTCACCCCTCCTGTGGGAACGCTCAAAACTTATACTTGACTTTTGAAGGGAATGGGAGTATCAAACTTTTTAAAAGGGCTCACGAAGGGCCCAGGGAGTAAAGGGGGAAG
>CBEVRB010000037.1:0-15766 GCA_965552155.1 uncultured bacterium | reverse complement strand
GCTCCTCGAAAATCATCCCGAGTGCCAAAGGTTATGGACCAATACACTGGGCGGAAATTTTAAAAAAGGCGTGTTATACTGGCTAAGATGAAGTACTTTTGGGCCTTTACTGCCTTGATGTTACTTCTATCTGTCCTTGCGGATCGGCAGAAGACCCTCAGGGCCTTGGAGATAGCCCTGAGGAGGTTCCTTTCCATTTTGCCCGCCTTCCTGGAAATGATCGTCCTGGTCTCCGTGGTCCTTGCGTTGGTGCCGCCGCGGCTTCTGCTCGGCCTTCTGGGAGGGGAGGGGAGGGTGCTCGGGATGGGGATAGCCGCAGTGGTGGGTTCGGTTACAGTGATGCCCGGCTTCATCGCCTTTCCCCTTTGCGGGATCCTTCTGAAGAGAGGGGTGCCCTACATGGTCCTTTCTGCCTTCAGCACCACTCTGATGATGGTAGGGGTGTTGAGTTATCCCGTGGAGCGGGAATACTTCGGCCCCAAGGTGACGGTGCTCCGGAACCTCCTGGCCTTCCTCATCGCTTTGGCTGTGGCCGTGGCCACAGGACTGGCCTTCCGAGAGCTGTGATGTCCCGACGGCGTCTTGCGCTATTTTTGTTGTACGGGGGCTTCCTCCTCTGGGGCTTCATCAAAAGGTTCGGCCCATCGGTGGAGGTGGCCCGCAATTTTTGGACCTTCTCGGCGCAGATGGTGATGATCCTGCCCTGTGCCTTCGTGCTGATCGGGCTCTTCGAGGTATGGGTGAAGAAGGAAGCGGTGGAAAAGCACCTGGGCAGGGGCTCAGGCCCCCTGGGCTATCTCTGGGCAGTGTTGCTTGCGGCCACCACCGTGGGCGGGATATACGTAGCCTTTCCCGTGGCCCATTCCCTTTACCGAAAGGGGGCAAAGCTCGGGGTGATCTTTACCTATGTGGGGGCCTCTGCCATTTGCCGCATCCCCATGACGGTCTTTGAGGCCTCCTTCCTGGGGGTAAAGTTCACAGCGGTGAGATTTTTGGTGTCGCTACCACTGCTGGTCTTGGCCTCGGCCCTCCTCGGCCACTATCTGGAAAGAAAGGGTTACCGGATGCCGGGATGAGAGACCTATGGGACTTAGGGAAGTTTCGTATCACCCAATCGTAGAGTCTTCTGTAAAGCCGTCCCTGGGAGGACTGTCCGGCTTCTTTTTTAACCTTTTGTGAGATGCGAGAAAGTAACCCTGCAAATGAAGGGGGGAACCTTTGTCTCAGGCTACTCTCCTTTTCAGCTCCGCCACACCCCGCTCCAGTTGGTCACCCTCTGCTCCAGCATCGAGTGCTCATCCCTTCTCTGATCCGCCAGATGGGTGTATTGACATCGTCGAGCCTCTTATTGGTGAGCAATCAAGGTGGCCTTGATCTTTTGCTTCTCTTTCCTAATCCTGTCGCCGAGCCGATTGCCTCTCCCGTATCTATTTTTTCCTTCCCTTTTGGTTTTTATCTTCAGCCACTATCTGGAAAACATAGGCTATTGAATGCCAGAATGAAATACGTTTTCCAAGGCCTCCTCTCGAGGTTATCCAACAATCATTTTTTGGTATGTGATTACACTAGTGTAATTACGAACTCATGCCCTTTTGGTGACTTAATTATCTAACACGGATGCCGAGTGATGCTAAAGTCCCAAGAGATCCGGTAAACGGCCTCGAGATCGCCAGAACTGCGGCGTCCCTCAAGGACCTGACAGAAGGTCTCGTAGATCTCCTTGACGAAGGCCCTGCGCCTTTCCCCCTCCAGCCTTCGGCTAAAGGACTGCCATACCGTCGCCAGGGCCACGTAAAAATAGAAATCGTCGAAGGGAGGGTTGTCCTTTTTCCAGCGAATCTCGTCTCGCTCCCATTGCTGTTGTTCTTCGCCCAGCGTCGCAGGGTGTGGGCTATCCCCCTGAGTTTCCTCCGGATCTCCGCATCGGGATTAAACATTGGCCTCCCTTCCTTGGAAAGTCCTCAACAATTTCCTTCCAGCTCTTTTACCTTGCACTTCGAAGGCTTAGCAGATATTATATTTAAGATTTTTCATAGGGCAACAAAAACCTTTATGGAGATCAAGCAACTGGAGACCTTCTGTAAGGTGGCAGAGCTGGGGAGCTTCTCCCGGGCCGCGGAAGTCATCCACTTGGCCCAGCCCACTGTGAGTGCTCAGGTGGCATCCCTGGAAAGGGTGTTGGGAACCAAGCTCTTCGATCGTCTGGGAAGGCAGGTGAATTTGACCCCGGCAGGGAGGATGTTCTATCAGTATGCACGGCGCATCCTCCGCCTGCGGCAGGAGGCGATAAACGCCCTCATGGAGTTCAACCAGTCCCTGGCAGGGGAGATATCGATAGGGGCGAGTACGATCCCGGGGGAATATGTGTTGCCAAGGCTCCTCGGGGCCTTCTCAGAAGATTTCCCCTCCTTGAGGGTGAACCTCAAAATAGGGGATTCGGAGGAGATCCTGGAGTTGCTCGGCCAGGAGGAAATAGAGCTCGCCATTGTGGGGATGAAGGGAAAGGGAAAAGGGGTGGAATTCGTCCCCTTGTTCAGTGATCGCGTGATCATCATCGCCCCCAAAGGGCATCCCCTGGCGGGGAAAGAGGTGGGGTGGGAACGGCTCAAAGGAGAGCCCTTCATCCTGCGAGAGAGGGGATCGGGGACGAGGAGGGCCTTCGAGGAGGGGCTTGGCCGAAAGGGACTTAAGATATTTGATTTGAGGATTGTCGCCACCATGGGCAGCACCTCTTCGGTAAAGGAGGGGGTGAAGGCCGGTCTGGGGTTGGGGATCGTATCTGACCTGGCGGTAGCCGATGAGCTGGGCAGGGGACTGGAGGAGGTGAAGCTTAAAGACGGAGACGGGATCTCTCGAACCTTCTGGCTGGCTTTGGGGAAAGGAAGGACCCTCTCGCCCCCTGCCCAGCAATTCTACCGGTTTCTCCTCCGTTCGTTTGAGGGCCGAAAGATTGAAGGATGAGGGAACTCCTAAAACAACCTCTGAGCATCGCTATCGCCTTCTCCTTCTTCATCCACCTTTTAGCGATGGTGGCGTGGGAGATTTGGGGAAAGAGGCCCTTTTACCCCCGAATCAGGCCCCCTGCCATCATAAAGGTGGAGCTCGTCTCCTGGCCGAAGGAGAAGAGGAAAAAGGGCTCCGTTCAGAGGAAGAGGAAAACCACCAAGAAGAAAAAGAAGAGGGCCGTGAAGAAGAAGTCCAAGGAGAAGGCGGTCAAGATCCTGAAGGCGAAGAAGGTCATAAAGGTGAAGAAGTTCGAGAAGGAGAGGAAAGAGGCGGAAGAGCTTGAGAGGAGGCGTCAGGCCGCCATAAGGGAGATAGAGGCCAAGCTGGCCAGGGCCAGAATGAGCGAGATATATTTCGCCCTGATCCGAAGGAGGGTCAAGGAATTCTGGACCATTCCTGACCTCCTCTCCGAAAGGACGGAGTTGAAGGCCGTAATCATCGTCAAGATAGACGGGAACGGGAGGATCCTGGAGACGAAGCTTCAACGATCCTCGGGCAATCTCTACTTTGACCGCTGCGCGCTGCAGGCAGTGGCCAAGGCAGAGCCCTTCCCTCCGCCCCCTGGGGGGGTGCCCTTCGAGGTGGGGCTTATCTTTCAACCCTAAAGGATGAAGAAGGCGTTTGTCGTCGGGATAGTGATCCTTCTGGTCCTTCCCCTTCCGGGGAAGGGGAAGGGAATAGTCTACATCGACATAGACTCGGCTTCCATCCGGCTTTATCGTCTCGCCTTCCCCCCCTTGACCCTTTTGCAAGGCGTTGACAGATGGGGTATAGGAAAGAGGGCCGAGGCTATAATATGGAAGGATTTGGAGATAGCCCATCTCTTTCACCTGATGGACAGGTCCGGGTTCCCCCAGAAGGGGTATCTCCAGGAAAGGCTCATCAAATACGACCTCTGGCGGGATCGGGGGGCGGAGTTCCTGCTCTCTGTCGGTTACGGGGTTGGAGGGGAGAAGGTCTTCTTCGAGTTCAGGCTTTACGATGTGGTGAGGGGGAGGTACATAGGGGGGAGGCGTTACCGGGGAAACAGGAAGGGGCTTTCCCTCATCATCCACAGAATGATGGACGATATCGTGGAGATCCTCACCGGGGAGAAGGGCATTTTTTGCACCCAGATCGCCTTCGTCTCCAACAGGACGGGCAATAAAGAGATCTACTCCATGGACCCCGATGGGGAGAACTTGGAGCCCATCACGAGGAACGGCTCCATAAACCTTTCCCCGAGCTGGTCCCCCGATGGAAGGCGGATCCTCTTCACCTGCTTCCGCCGTCGTAATCCCGATCTTTACGAGATCCACCTCCCCACCGGCAGGGTGAGGCTCGTCTCCTCCGCCGTGGGGCTTAACGCCGCCGGGGTCTACTCCCCCGACGGGAGGAGGATCGCCCTCATGATGAGGGGTAAGGAGGGGACGGATATTTTCGCCATCTCCCCAAACGGTAAGAGAAAGGAAAAGATCGTAGGAGGATGGGCGAACGAGGCCTCCCCCACCTGGTCCCCCGATGGGACGAAGATCGCCTTCGTCTCCGACCGAAGGGGCACCCCCCAGATATACGTGAAGGACCTGAGGAAGGGGACGGTCAGCTGTGTGACCTTCGAGGGGGGTTACAACTGCTCTCCTGCCTGGTCACCGAAGGGGGACTGGATCGCCTATGCGGGAAGGGTAGGGGGGAGGTTTCAGATCTTCGTGGTCCGTCCGGACGGGAGCGAGGTGAGGATGCTGACCGAGGGTGACGCGGATCATGAGGACCCCACCTGGGCCCCTGATGGAAGACACATCGCTTACTGTTGCAACAGGAGAGGTAATTACGATATTTACATTATGACCTTGCAGGGGGGAGGGCCGTGGCGGATTACCTCCATGAAGGGGGATGAGACGGAGCCGGCCTGGTCCCCCAGAATTTTCCGCTAAGTTCAGGAGAAAGGAGGGTGAAGATGCTGAGGAGGGAAAGGGCTTTGACGTTGGCAGTCCTTTTGGTCCTTTTTCTACTGCCCCAGTGCAAGAGGCAGGTGATCGTGGAACGGCCCGTGGAGACCCCTGCCGAGGAGCTGGAAAGGGGGAAGGCGATGCAGGCCCCTCAAAGGCCTTCCCCTTCAGAAGAGGAGGCGGCTCTCAAACCCAGGAAGTATCCAGGGATCGAGGGGGAGGTTCTGGAAAGTTCCTTGCTTAAGGACATCCACTTCGAGTTCGATCGCTATGACCTCACCCCTGAGGCAAAGAGGATCCTCGCGGAGAATGCTCAGGTCCTCATGGAGCACCCCACCTGGAAGATCCAGATAGAGGGGCACTGTGATGAGAGGGGAAGCAACGAGTACAACCTGGCCCTGGGCGAGAAGAGGGCGAGGAGCGCGAGGAACTACCTGATGAAACTGGGAATAGCGCCGGAAAGGCTCTCCATCATCAGTTACGGGGAGGAGATGCCCCTTGACCCCCGCCACTGTGAGGAGGCTTGGGCGAAGAACCGTCGCTGTCATTTCGTCATCCTCTCCAAATAGGAGGTGAAGATGCGACTTCAGAGGATCTTGCCCTTCCTGGTGGTGGCCTTCTTCGGGTGTGCCACGACAGAGGACATATCCTATCTACATCACCGGATAAATAAGTTGGAGGAGAGGGTCGCTAAGACGGACAGGAGGGTCTCCGAAACGGTCACAGAAGCCCAGAAGGAGGTGGGCTCAGAGGTCCAGAAGGTGCGGACTGACCTGGCCTCTCTCGATGCCGACATCCGGGCGTTGAAGGAGCAGGTCCGCACTCTGCAGGCGAGCCTCGAGGAGAACTGGGAGCTCCTGAGGAAGCTCTCGATGAGGCTCGAAGAGCTGGAGCAGAAAAAGGTCGCCAAGGAGGAGAAACCCGAAGAGACCCCTCCTCCCTCAGCGGTCCTTCCACCCCCGACTGCTCCTGCCCTTGCTCCGATTCCCTCCCCTCCGGCCCCGGAGGGCGAGAAAGAGGAATATCAGCAAGCCTATGAGACCTTCAGGAGCGGGGATTACTCCCGGGCGATGGCCCTCTTCCAGGATTTCCTGAAGAAGTATCCGAAGAGCAAACTGGCGGATAACGCCCAGTATTGGATAGGGGAGTGCTACTACATGCGAGGGGAGTATGAGAAGGCGATCCTCGAGTATGAGAAGGTGATCCAGCTTTACCCCCGCGCCGATAAGGTCCCCTCGGCCCTCCTGAAGCAGGGCTTTGCCTTCCTTCAGCTGGGCGACAAGGTGGATGCCAAACTCATCTTCAAAAAAGTGGTCAAGGACTATCCCACCACCCCCCAGGCGGAGGTCGCCCGCGAGAAGCTCAAGGCCCTGCCTTAAGCGGGAGGCAAAAGTTCTTCTTCCTCCTCCTCTGCTACCTCTACGGGAGGGAACTCCTCTCCCTCTATCTCCAGGTCTACCCCCTGGTAGTGGGGGGAGCCAGTCCCTGCGGGGATGAGGCGGCCGATAATCACGTTCTCCTTGAGCCCGCGCAGGTAATCCACCCGTCCCTCTACCGCTGCCTGGGTCAGCACCCTGGTGGTCTCCTGGAAGGAGGCGGCCGATATCCAGCTGTCGGTGATTAGGGCCGCCTTAGTAATTCCCATCACCAGGGGTTCGGCGATGGCGGGTTTGCCCCCTTCCCTTATAACCCGCTCGTTCTCCTCCTCGAATACGTGTTTCTCCACCACCTCATCCACTATGAACCGCGTATCGCCCACCTCCTTTATCCGCACCCTCTTGAGCATCTGGCGGACGATTATCTCGATGTGCTTGTCGTTTATCTTCACCCCCTGAAGGAGATAGACCTCCTGGATCTCGTCCACCAGGAAGCGGGCGAGCTCCTTGTCCCCGAGCACCCTCAATATGTCGTGGGGGTTGGCGGTCCCGTCCATGAGGGGTTCCCCGGCCTTCACCATATCACCCTCATGCACGCTCACGTGTTTCCCCCTGGGTATGGTGTACTCTTTAGGCTCTCCCACCTCCGGAGTGACGATCACCTTCCTCTTTCCCTTCACGGTCTTGCCGAAACTCACCCGCCCATCTATCTCGCTTATCACCGCATGTTCCTTCGGCTTTCGGGCCTCGAAGAGCTCCGCCACCCGCGGGAGCCCTCCGGTGATGTCCTTGGTCTTGGTGGTCTCCCTGGGGATCTTCACCAGCACGTCCCCTGCCTCGACCCAATCTCCCTCCTTCACGTAGATGTTGGAGCCCACCGCCAGGAGATACCGGGCGATCGTCTCCAAGGTCTCCTTCCCATCGGGGCCGATCCTCTTCTGTTTGATGGAGATGCGGGGACGCAGGTTGGGATCCCTGCACTCGATGATCACCTTGCGGGCGTGGCCCGTTACCTCGTCCACGTGCTCCTGCATGGTGACCCCTTCGATGATATCCCCGAACTTCACCCATCCGGAGACTTCGGTGAGGATAGGGGTGGTGTAGGGGTCCCATTCGGCAAGAAGCTCCCCTTCCTTCACCTTCTGTCCTTCTTCCACCATCAGTTTCGCCCCGTAGACCAGGGGATATCGCTTCCTCTCCCTTCCCTGCTCATCGACGATGGCCAGCTCCCCCTTCCGGTTCATCACCACCAGCTTCCCCTCGCGGTTCCTCACCGTCTTCAGGTTTATGAACTTTATCGTCCCGCTGATGGAGGCCTCTAGGGTCGACTCCTCCACCCTCCGGGAGGCGGTTCCGCCGATGTGGAAGGTCCTCATGGTGAGCTGGGTCCCCGGTTCCCCTATGGACTGGGCGGCGATGATCCCCACCGCCTCCCCGATGTCCACGAGCCTGCCCCGGGCCAGGTCCCTCCCGTAGCAGAGGGCACACACCCCGTGACGAGACTCGCAGGTGAGGACCGAGCGGATCTTCACCTCCGTTATCCCTGCATCGGAGATCTTCTGCACCGCCGCCTCGTCTATCTCTTGGTTGGCCTTAACGATCACCTCACCGGTGAAGGGGTCCACGATGTCCTCCAGGGCTACCCTGCCGAGGATCCGGTCGGTGAGGGACTCGAGGATCTCGCCTCCCTCCACCAGGGCCGTGACCGTGATCCCGTCCATGGTCCCGCAGTCGTACTCGGTGACAGTCACGTCCTGGGCCACGTCCACGAGCCGCCTGGTGAGGTAACCCGAGTTGGCGGTCTTGAGCGCAGTGTCCGCGAGGCCCTTCCTGGCCCCGTGGGTGGAGACGAAGTACTGCAGGACCGAGAGCCCCTCGCGGAAGTTGGCCGTGATGGGCGTTTCAATGATCTCGCCCGAGGGCTTGGCCATAAGCCCCCTCATCCCGGCGAGCTGGCGGATCTGCTGGGCGCTCCCCCGGGCTCCCGAGTCGGCCATCATGAAGATGGGGTTGAAGCTGGGGATGGAGTGCTCCTTCCCCTCCGGGTCCCGCTCCCTCTGCACGCTCAGCTCCTTCATCATCTCGTTGGCGATCTCCTCGGTCACCTGGGCCCAGATGTCTATCACCCGATTATAGCGCTCCCCGTCGGTGATTACCCCCTCTATGTACTGCTGGGAGACCTTGTCCACCTCCTTCTGGGCCTTATCGAGGAGTTCCGCCTTCCTCCTGGGGATGAGGATGTCGTTGATCCCGATGGAGAGCCCGCTCCTGGTGGCGAAGGCGAAGCCCATGTCCTTCAGCTTGTCCGCCAGGATGACCGTCTTCTTCTCCCCGGCCACCCTGTAAGTGTAGTCGATCAGCTGGGCCAGGGCCTTCTTGTCCATCACCCGGTTGATGAAGTCAAAGGGGACCTCATCGGGGACGATCTCCTTCAGCATTACCCGTCCCACCGTCGTCTCCACCAGCTTTCCGTTCAGCTTCACCTTTATCCGGGCGTGCAGATCCACGTCCTTCATCTCATAGGCCAGCCTCACCTCTTCCGGGTTGGCGAAGTACTTCCCCGTTCCTTTGGCCGTCGGCTTCTCCCGGGTAAGGTAGTAGAGGCCGAGGACGATGTCCTGGGTGGGAAGGATTATCGGCTTCCCGTGGGCGGGTGATAGGATGTTGTTGGTGGACATCATCAGCACCCGGGCCTCGGTCTGGGCCTCAACGGAGAGGGGCACATGCACCGCCATCTGGTCGCCGTCAAAGTCGGCGTTGTAGGCAAGGCAGACCAGGGGATGGAGCTGGATCGCCTTCCCTTCGATGAGCAATGGCTCGAAGGCCTGTATCCCTAGGCGGTGAAGGGTGGGGGCCCGGTTGAGCAGGATGGGATGCTCCCTTATCACCTCCTCCAGGATGTCCCAGACCTCGGGCCGCTCCTTCTCCACCATCTTCTTGGCGCTCTTGACCGTGGTCACATAGCCCTTCTCCTCCAGCTTGTTGTAGATGAAGGGCTTGAAGAGCTCCAGGGCCATCTTCTTCGGCAGACCGCACTGGTGAAGCCTCAATTCGGGCCCCACCACGATCACCGACCTACCCGAATAATCCACCCTCTTCCCCAGGAGGTTCTGGCGAAACCTCCCCTGTTTCCCCCGGAGCATGTCGCTCAGGGAGCGGAGGGGCTTCCGGTGGGCTCCGGTGATCACCCGGCCCCGTTTTCCGTTATCGAAGAGGGCATCCACTGCCTCCTGCAACATCCTCTTCTCGTTCCTGATGATGATGTCCGGGGCGTTGAGCTCCAGGAGCCTCTTTAAGCGGTTGTTTCTGTTTATCACCCTCCGGTACAGGTCGTTCAGGTCTGAGGTGGCAAACCTCCCCCCGTCCAGGGGCACCAGGGGACGGAGATCGGGCGGGATCACTGGAATGACTTCCAGAATCATCCACTCAGGCTTGTTCCCCGAGTCGCGGAAGGCCTCGATGATCTTGAGCCTCTTGGCGAGCTTCTTCCTCTTGGCATCGGAAAGGGTCGCCCTCATCTCGTAGCGGAGCCTCTCGGCGAGCTCCTCCACGTTCACCCTCCGCAGCAGCTCCCTTATCGCCTCGGCCCCCACGCCGGCCTCGAGCGCATCCTCCCCATAGCGGGCGATGTACTCCTGATACTTTTCCTCGCTGATAAGCTCCTTTTCCTGGAAGGGACTGTCCTTCGGATCGATCACCACGTAGGACTCAAAATAGAGGACCCTCTCCAGCTCCTTCAGAGTCATATCCAGCACCATCCCGATCTTGCTGGGGATGCTCTTCAGAAACCAGATGTGGGCCACCGGGGCCGCCAGCTCTATGTGACCCATCCTCTCCCGGCGGACCTTGGACTGGATCACCTCCACCCCACACTTCTCACATACGATCCCCCGGTGCTTCATCCTCTTGTACTTACCGCAGAGGCACTCGTAGTCCTTAATCGGCCCGAAGATCCTGGCGCAGAAGAGGCCATCCCTCTCCGGCTTGAATGTCCGGTAATTGATCGTCTCGGGCTTCTTCACCTCCCCGTAGGACCAGCTCCTTATCTGCTCCGGGGAGGCGAGGGAGATCTTTATCGCCTCAAAGCTCTGAGGGCTTTTGGGCTTCTCGAAAAAGGAGAGGATTACGTCGTTCACGGCCTACCTCCTCCTTCGGTTTTTGGCTTCTCTTCTTCCTCCTTCTCGATGAGCTCCACGTTTAAGCAGAGCCCCTGAAGTTCCTTGACGAGGACGTTGAAGGATTCGGGGATCCCGGGCTCCAGTACGTCGGTCTTCCCCTTCACTATCGCCTCATAAGCCCGGGTCCTCCCCCCCACATCGTCCGATTTCACGGTGAGGAATTCCTGAAGGCTGTAAGCGGCTCCATAGGCCTCCAGGGCCCATACCTCCATCTCCCCGAGCCTCTGACCTCCGAACTGGGCCTTTCCGCCCAGGGGCTGCTGGGTGATGAGGGAGTAGGGGCCTATGGAACGGGCGTGGATCTTATCCTCCACCAAGTGATGGAGCTTGAGCATGTACATGTAACCGACGGTTACCTTGTGATCAAAGGGCTCCCCGGTGCGTCCATCATAAAGGACCGTCTGCCCGTCAGGGGGAAGGCCGGCCTTAACGAGGGCATAGCGGATCTCCTCCTCAGAGGGTCCATCGAATACCGGGACCGACATGAAGATCCCGTCCTGAAGCTTCCGGGCAAATCCGAGGAGCTGCTCCCTTGAGGCCTCAGCGAGGGCGTCCCTCACCTCCTTCTCGGAGAAGATATCCATGAGGAAGCGCCTCAGCTCTTCCAGCTCCTCCTCCGAGAGCTCAGCGCCATCTCCTTTGAGGAAAGCCCTCACTTTGTCTCCCAGCCCTTTTGCCGCCCAGCCGAGATGGGTCTCCAGGATCTGGCCTAAGTTCATCCGCGAGGGCACCCCCAGGGGGTTGAGCACCATATCCACAGGGGTCCCGTCCTCGAGATAGGGCATGTCCTCCTCGGGGAGGATTCGGGACACTATCCCCTTGTTCCCGTGGCGACCCGAGAGCTTGTCCCCCACCGAGAGCTTCCTCTTCATCGCTATGTAGACCTTGACCACCTTTATCACCCCGGGGGGAAGTTCGTCTCCTCCTTCAAGCCCCTTCAGCTTTTCCTGGGCCTCCCGGCGGATCCTCTCGATCTCCCTCCCTCCTCCCTCGATCAGGTGATCCACCTCAGCTTTGGTGGAAGGATCCACAGGGATCTCCCGCCACCTCTCCCAGGGCTGAAGTTCGAGGAGCTCCTCAGTGATCACCGTCCCCTCAGGGGCGATCGGCTCCCTCTTCCCGGAGACGGTCCAGGGGGCGATGAGCTTCTTCCCCAGAAGGAGTTCGGAGACCCTCTTCCTGATATGATCCTCGATGATCTTCATCTGGGCTTCCGCTTCCTTCAGTATCCGCTCCTTTTCCGCTTCCTCTATCTCCTTTGCCCTCTTGTCCTTTTCCGTCCCCCGGCGGGTGAGGATCTTGGCGTCTATCACCACCCCTTCGACCCCGTGGGGCACCCGAAGGGAAGTGTCCTTCACATCGCTCGCCTTCTCCCCGAAGATGGCCCGAAGGAGTTTTTCCTCAGGGGTGAGCTGGGTTTCACCCTTGGGGGTGATCTTCCCCACCAGGATATCCCCGGGTTTCACCTCGGCCCCGATCCGGATAATCCCGCTTTCGTCAAGGTCCTTAAGCTGATCCTCTCCCACGTTCGGGATGTCTCTGGTTATCTCCTCCTTTCCCAGCTTCGTCTCTCTGGCCACGCACTCCAGCTCCTCTATGTGGATGGAGGTGTAAATATCCTCCTTCAGGAGCTTTTCGCTTATGAGGATCGAGTCCTCAAAGTTATAACCCCCCCAGGGCATGAAGGCCACAAGTACATTTCTCCCCAGGGCCAGCTCCCCTCTCTCAGTGGAAGGGCCGTCGGCAATCACGTCTCCCTTCTTTACCCTCTCCCCCTTCGATACGATGGGCCTCTGATTTATGCAGGTCCCCTGGTTGGAGCGCTGGTACTTCACCAGGTTGTAGATGTCCACCCCCACTCCGTCCCCTTCCTCCTCCTCGGCCCTGATCACGATCCGCTCGGCATCAACGCTCTCCACCACCCCGCCCCTTCTCGCCATTACCGTGACGCCCGAGTCCCTGGCCACCACCCGTTCCATCCCGGTGCCGATCAGAGGGGCCTCCGTCTTCAGCAGGGTCACCGCCTGACGCTGCATGTTGGAGCCCATAAGGGCCCGGTTAGCGTCATCGTTCTCCAGGAAGGGGATCAGCGAGGAGGAGACGCTCACCAGCTGCTTGGGAGAGATGTCAATGTAGTCCACTTCCTCCGGCCTAACCATCACGAACTCGCCTCTCCTGCGGGCGGGGACCATCTCTGCCTTTATCCTCCCGCTGGAATCCAGGGGGACATTGGCCTGGGCGATGGTGTACTTCTCCTCATCGAGGGCGAAGAGATACTCTATCTCGCCGGTCACCCTCCCCTTTTTCACCTTCCTGTAGGGGGTCTCGATGAAACCGTACTCGTTTACCCGGGCGTAGGTGCCCAAGGACACGATCAGGCCGATGTTCGGACCCTCAGGGGTCTCGATGGGACAGATCCTCCCGTAGTGGGAGGGATGGACGTCCCGGGCCTCAAACCCGGCCCTCTCCCGGGAGAGCCCCCCGGGCCCCAAGGCACTGAGCCTTCTCTTGTGGGTGATCTCCGAGAGCGGGTTGGTCTGATCCATGAACTGGGAGAGCTGGCTTGAACCGAAGAACTCCCTCAGCACGGCGGTGAGGGGCTTGGAGTTTATCAGATCGTGGGGCATGAGGGCCTCCACCTCCTGCAGGCTCATCTTCTCCTTCACCGCCCGTTCCACCCTCACCAGGCCGATGTGGAACTGGTTCTCCAGGAGCTCTCCCACCGTCCTCACCCGCCTGTTTCCCAGGTGGTCTATATCGTCGATACTCCCTTTTCCCTCCCTGAGCCCTACCAGGTACTTCACCACCTCCAGGATGTCCTCGGGCCTCAGGGTGGTCACCTCCAAGGGGACGTCAAGTCCCAGCTTGTGATTTATCTTCATCCGGCCCACGCTTGAGAGGTCGTAACGCTCCGGTTTGAAGAAGAGGTTCTCGAAGAGGGCCTTGGCGGTCTCCAAGGTGGGGGGATCGCCGGGCCTCAGCCGGCGGTATATCTCTATCAGGGCCTTCTCCTTCTCCCTCTGAGCGATTGCCTCCTCGGGATCAACCAGCAGGCAACGCTTTTTCTCCTCGGGGCTCAGGGTGATGGGATCTATCAGGAGGGTTTCCCTCAAGGCAGGGGACCTCCTTCTCTCCTCTATCAGAACGATCTCTATCTCCCTTATCCCCCTTTCTCGGATCTCCCTTATCCTTTCCTCGGTCAGCTCCTGGTTCGCCTCGGCGATGATATCGCCCGTGGCAGGGTCCACCACATCCTGGGCCAGGACCTTCCCCACCAGGGTGTCATCCTCCACCGCTATCTCCGTCACCCCTATGGCCTCCATCTTCTTGAGGATACCCTCGGTGATCTTCCTCCCCTTCCTGATGATCACCTCCTCGGTGGAGGGATCGAGGATGTCAGAGGGGGCCTTCTGGCCCAGAAGGAGTTCCCTCGAGACCCTCTTTCTGAATCCTCCATCGACCAGGTATATCTTTTCCGTCTCGTAAAAGGCCCGGAGCAGTTTCGTCGTCGAGTACCCGAGGGCCTTCAGAAAGACCGTGGCGGGCATCCTCCGACGCCGATCTATCCGCACGTAGATGATGTCCTTCTGGTCAAACTCGAAGTCTATCCAGGAACCCCGATAGGGGATGATGCGGGCGAAATAGAGAGGTCTCCCTGCATAGGCCTTGGGGATTTCCTGGTCGAAGAAGACCCCGGGGGAGCGATGAAGCTGGTTGACCACCACCCGAGGGGTCCCGTTGATGATGAAGTGTCCCGTTGAGGTCATCAGGGGAATCTCCCCGAAGTAGACCTCCTGCTCCTTTATCGCCCTTATCTGGCCGGTCTTCACCCCTTCCTGCACATCGTAGATGACCAGCTGGACAGTGACCCGCAGGGGGGCCGCATAGGTGAGTCCTTTCAGGATGCAGTCCTCTATGTCGTACTTCGGCTTCCCCAGCCTGTAACTCACAAACCTCAGCTCGGAGGTCTCGTAGAAGTCCTTGATGGGGAAGACCTGGTGGAAGACCCTCTGCATCCCGATCTCCTTCCTCTCCTCAGGCGGCACGTCCTTCTGGAGGAACTCGCTGTAGGACCTCACCTGGACCTCCAGCAGATAGGGGATGTCGAGGATCTCCTTTATGGTGGCGTAGTCCTTACGGACCCTTTTAAGATCGAAGATATCCGCCTGCATCTCTTTCACCTCTCTCCGAATTGAGAGAAAAAGGGGACTTCCCTGAGACCTCTCTCAGAGTCCCCTTTCTTTCCCCATGAATGAGCACCTCTTTTAAACTTCCCCTCTTCTTTACTTACTTTATCTCCACCGTCCCTCCTGCTGCCTCGATCTTCTCCTTTATCTTCTCCGCCTCTTCACGAGATACACCTTCCTTAATGGGCTTGGGAGCTCCTTCCACCAACTCCTTTGCCTCCTTGAGGCCCAGATCCGTCACCTCCCTCACCGCCTTTATCACCTGGATCTTCTTGTCACCGAAGGAGGTGAGGATCACGTCAAACTCTTGCTTTTCCTCAACGGCAGGGGCCTCGGCGGCCGCAGGAGCTGCCGCTGCCCCAGCAGGAGCTACCGCCACAGGGGCCGCAGCCGTGACCCCGAAGCGTTCCTCCAGTTCCTTGACCAGCTCGGAGAGTTCCAGCACGCTCATCCCCTCAATGTACTTTATCACGTCCTCTTTAGTAATCTTAGCTTGAGCCATTTTCCCTTCCTCCTTCTTATCTCAGTATTTCTTTACGATTTTCCCTTGGCCTCCTCTATGGCCTTAAGGACCCTTACCAGGTCGTAAAGGGGTGCCTTCAGGGCAAAGACCAGGCGGGTGGGTAGGCTCTTGAGCCCTCCGAGGAGCTTGCCCAAAAGCACGTCCCTCCCCGGGAGGCTCGCCAAGGCCTTCACCTCCTCGGATCCCAGGACCTTCCCTTCCACAAAGCCCGCCTTTATCTGGAGATCCGGCTCCTCCTTGTGGAAGTTCACCAATACCTTGGCCGCCTGAACGGGATCCTCATAGGAGAGGACTATGGCATTGGGGCCGACGAAGTGCTCCGCCAGGGCCTCAATGGCCGTCTTCCTCGAGGCCAAGCGGAGCAGGGTGTTCTTTACCACCCTGTACTCCACCCCCTGCTGGCGAAGCTGCTCCCTCAACCTCTGCAGTTGCGCCACCTCCAGCCCGGTGAAATCGGTCAGTATCAGTGCCCTTGCCGCCTTGAACTTCTCGTGAAGCTCTGCTACCAGTTGCTCCTTTTCTCTTCTCTGCAGTCCCATTTCCCTTTCTCCTCAGCGCGAAGGATTATTGC
>CBEVRB010000036.1:0-16293 GCA_965552155.1 uncultured bacterium | reverse complement strand
CTCCTCCACCTTAAGCCACATCTCGAAGGGGATCCTCATGGCCACCGGCTCGGGCAGTCGGGCGTACTTGATGAGGAAGGTGCGGGCCTCCCTCTCGTCGGCCTTTATGAACTCGACTGCCTTGTAGTAGGCGCTGCAGAGCCTCCTCGCCTCCTCCGGCCTCCTCTTCAGGAAGGAGGCCGAAAAGCTGAAGGCCCCTCCGGGGATCCCTTTTCTTAATCTTAAGAGGCTCAGCGGGCTCTTCATCAGGTACCTGCCCACCCCCTTGGCCACGGCTATCATCCCGAAGGGCTCGGGGGTGAAGAAGGCATCTATCTGTCCTGCCCCCAAGGCAGGGACCATGTTGGGAGGGAGGATCTCGGTGAAGATCACCCTCTCCGGATCGGCCTTCTTCCGGATCACCGCCTTGGCCAGGGCCAAGGAGGTGGCCCCGGGGAAGGTCCCCACCCTCTTCCCCTCGAGGTCCTGCAGGTCTTTCATAGGAGAATCTTTCCTGGCGACCACCACAAAAGTGTTGTCTCTCAAGCCTTTGCTCCCGTAAATAAGGAAGATCTTGAAGCGCCCTGGGACGTTCTGCTCAGCGAACCAGTGCCCGGTGACGGCACTTCCGCAGTTGGCGTCGATCCTGCCCGTCACCAGGGCATCGATGATGAGGGTCCCGGACTGGAAGGGGATGAGCTTCACCTTGAGCCCTTCTTGGGCGAAAAACCCTTTCTCCTGAGCCACGAAGGTGGGAAGGGACATCACCAGCGGAAGATATCCCACTTTCACCACCTCCTGGGCAAAGGCCCCACCTGAAAGGACCGCCGTCAGCAACAGAGCCACTACCAACCTCTTCATCCTCAAACCTCCTTTTGCGAGATTTTATATCCCAGCCCAGTGGATCACCTTCTTCTCCAGTTTCACGTACCCCTGATTGATGAAATATCCGATGAGACCAGCCATCACGATGAAGGCGTACATGTCGGCGATCTGATAGGTCATGTGGGCGTTGTAGATCAAATACCCCAGCCCCCTCCTGGTGCCTATGAACATCTCCAGCACCACCACGATGATCAGACTGAGGGAGAGGGCGAGCCTCAACCCCGCAGATATCTGGGGCAAGGCCTCGGGGAGCACCACCCGCGACATGATGTAAGCCTCGGAGGCCTTCATCGTCTGGGCCACCATCTTTCGGGTCCGGCTACAGTTATGGACCCCGTAGGTGGTGTTGACCAGGATCAGGAGGGAACAGCCGAAGACCACCAGGGCTATCTTCGAGCCGTCCCCGATCCCGAAGGCGAGCATGAAGAGGGGGAACATGGCGGTGGCAGGGAAGGAGCGAAAGAAGTCTATGACGAACTCTACCGAATCGTATACCTTCTCCCAGTACCCGAGGACCACCCCGAGGGGCACGCCGATTAAGGCCGCGAGGGAGAACCCCACCATCATCCGGTAGAAGGTCTTGGAGAGGTGGGCGTAGGTGGAGGGAGTGGCGAGGAGCTCGAGGAGATGCCTTCCCACCTTCAGGGGGGTGGGAAGGAAGAAGGGATCCACGAGCCCGAACCCCGAAACGATGAACCATAAGAGCAGGAGCACCGTGGGGCCGATCACCTTCTTATGTTCGGCCAAGAAATCCCAATACTTCCTCAGCTCCCCCTCGACGGCCTTAAGTTCCCTCTTTGCCACCTTCCCCGTTCGGGATCGGGGCAGGGAATCGCGAAACTCCACCACCTTGGGGATCTTGAAGCTGGCAAGCCTCTCCCGGCAGAACCTGAGGAGCTCCCTTTTGGACAGCTCCTCCCCTACCTTGGGAACCACCACCGCCTTCAGGGCCTCCCCCCTCTCGGGGTCTGGGATGCCCACCACCGCAGCCTCGGCCACTTTGGGATGAGCCAAAAGGACGTTCTCCACCTCCGAGGGATAGACGTTGAGCCCCCCGGTGATGATCATGTCATCGGCCCGACCCAAAATATAGAGGTATCCGTCCTCGTCGAAGCGACCCAGGTCCCCAGTCCAGTACCAGCCGTCCCTTATCTTTCGCGCCGTCTCTGCGGGCCTCTTGAAATAACCCTTCATGATCTGGGGGCCCCGGGCGATCACCTCCCCGGCCTCCCCTGGGGGAAGCTCCCTCCCCTCCCCGTCGACGACCTTTATCTCGACCCCGGGCACAGGCCTTCCGGCACTGGCCATCTTCCTGGGGGCGTCCTCATACCGGGTGAGGGTGAGGAGGGGAGAGGTCTCGGTGGCCCCGTAGCCCTGAAGGACCAGACAGTGGGGGTACTCTTTCCTCCACTCCTCCATCAGCTCCTCGGGGACCACTGTGCCCATCATCGCCACGAAGCGCAAACTGGAGAGGTCGTAGCGGTCCCGGCTTGGCAGGTTCAGGATCATCTGGAAGATAGGGGGAACGGCGTGAAAGAAGGTGACCCGGTGCTTCTGCACCTCCTCCAGGATCTTCTTTGGCCTTATCTCATCGATGACCACCACTGTCAGTCCCACATCCACCATCAGGTTGAGGACTATCGGCCCTGAGATATGGGACATGGGGAGCACACACCCCTCCACGTCCTCCTCTGATACATGGAGGAAGGCCTTCATTGATTCAGGGAAGTAGGTGAGGTGATCGTAGGTGAGGATCACCCCCTTGGGCCTCCCGGTGGTGCCAGAAGTGTAGAGGTAAAGGGCCTCGTCCTCCTCCCTCAGGGAGACCCCGGGCTCCGGGGCCTCCCCATCAGAGAGGATCTCCTCGTAGCGCTCAAGCCCCTCCTCCCTTTTCTCCTCGCCGATGATTATGACCTCCTTAAGCCCCTCCTTCTCCTTCCTCATCCTGAGGGCGAAGGACTTCTGCTTGCTGTGGGTGATCAGGACCTTCGCCTCGGTCTCGTCTATCAGGGGGGAGACCTCGGGCGGGGAGAGCCTGAAGTCGAGGATCACCGCCACCACCCCCATCTTCATCAGGGCGAAGTAGACGGTGGCAAACTCCGCACAGTTGGGAAGGAGCACCACGGCCCTGTCCCCCTTTTTCAACCCCCTTTCCTTCAGCCAGCAGGCCAGGCGATTGGCCTGGTCATTCAGCTCGGAGAAGGTGAGACGGTCCTCGTTGCAGATGATTGCCACCTTCTGCGGGCGCTCCTCTGCCTGCCTCCTCAGGTGTTCACCTACGATCATGGGCCTCCCTCTCGGTCGCCTCCTCTCGAAACTCCTCCATTAGGTCCTTGACGAACTCTATCTCCGCCTCCACACCCCGGAGGTTGTGGGCCGCGATTATCGCCTCCCTCCTCCGGGAGGAATCCCCCCGGAGCTCCTCAGCCTGCTTCCGCAGCAGGAAGCGGAGCTTGCGCAGCTCCTTGAACCTCTCCCTGAGGAGGGGGAGGACCTCCTCGGAGGGGACGAAGTTAAGGAAATAAAGGGATATATCGAGGTTGAAGAGGGGACGCTGGATCTCGGTGATGTTCCTCAGGATGAGTCGCTTTGCCTCCTCCCTCCCCTTCGGGGTGAGACTGTACCTGTACCTCTGGGGACGCTTCCCCTTCACCTCCGTCCACTTCACCACCAGCCCCTCCTCCTCCAGCTTCCTCAGGGTATAGTAAATGGGGGCCGAGGAGACGCTGAAGAGGGGACTCAGGTCCTTCTCCAGGAGCCGCTTCAGCTCATAACCGTGCCGCGGCCCTCCCAGCAACAACCCCATCAAGACGACTCGCAGCTCCATTTCGCTAAATTTAGATATTAAAATTTAACAAATTTCCCATCCGATTTCAACATGTTTTCAGCAGGTAGTGAGCCTCATCCCCTTCCTCGGAATGGCCATCTACCAGCATCAGTCGCAGAGGAAGCAGCTTTTCGATCGTGGAGGGGATAAAGGAAGCCCTGGAGGGGAAGGTGGTCAGGTTCCCATCATAATTTTATTTGACTTGGAGGGAAATACGTTATATCAATTTTAGCAAAAGCCCTGGAGGGAAAAGATGCTCCCCATCGAGGTCCTAAAGGAGATAACCGTTAAGACCCCTTCGAAGATAGTCCTCCTGGTGATAGATGGAGTGGGAGGGCTACCGGTGGGGGGAAAGACGGAGCTTGAGGCGGCCCATAAGCCTCACCTGGACGAGCTGGCCAGGCGCTCCATCTGCGGGCTCACCGATCCCGTCTACCCGGGGGTCACCCCGGGGAGTGGTCCCGGCCATCTCGGTCTCTTCGGATATGACCCCCTGAAGTACGGGATAGGCCGGGGGGTGCTGGAGGCCCTGGGGATAGGGATGGAGCTCGGGGCAGGGGACTTGGTGGCCAGGGGAAACTACGCCACTGCCGATCCCAAGGGAATCATCGTGGACCGGAGGGCGGGGAGGATCCCCACCGAGAAGAACAAGGAACTATGCGAGCTCCTGCAGAGGGAGATCCCCGAGATAGAGGGGATCAGGGTGGAGATAAGGCCTGGGAAGGAACACCGTTTCGTGGTCCGCTTTATTGGGGAGGGCCTTGACGCCCGCATCGAGGACACCGACCCTCAGAAGGAGGGACGCCATCCCCGTCCTGTCACCCCCACCCATCCCGATGCCTTCAGGACCGCCGAGGTCGTAAGGGCCTTCCTCGTGAAGGCCCATCGGGTCCTGAAGGACTACCACCCGGCCAATGCCATCCTCCTGAGGGGCTTCTCCCAGCTGCCCGCCTTACCCTCCATGGGTGAGATCTTCAAGCTCACTCCGGCCTGTATTGCTACCTATCCCATGTACAAGGGCCTGGCCCGCTTGGTGGGAATGGAGGTCCTGGAGGCGGGGAGCACCATCGAGGAGGAGTTCGCCGCCCTGAGGGAAAATTACGATCGCTTTGACTTCTTCTACCTTCACGTAAAGCAGACCGACAGTTTCGGTGAGGACGGCAACTTCTGGGGCAAGGTGAAGGTGATCGAGGAACTGGATCAGTATATACCTCAACTCCTTGAATTGGCACCAGAAGTGATAACGGTAACAGGTGATCACTCGACCCCAGCTCTTCTCAGGGGCCATAGCTGGCATCCCAATCCCTTCATTCTATATTCCCCGAACGAACGCACTGATGACGTCGACCGTTTCACTGAGGCGGCTTGCGCTAAAGGAGCACTGGGGCGGTTTCCGGCCGTTGCTGCGATGACCCTGATGCTGGCTGCGGCCTTAAAGATGGAGAAGTTTGGAGCATGAGAGTTGGGAAAGACCCTCTAAAGATGGGGAAGGTCGAAGGGAGAAAAAGGCGGATAGCCCTCACCTCCCTCATCCTCTTTTCCTTTTGGGTCGTCCTCTCGGGCCACTTCGATGCCTTCCACCTGGGTGCGGGAATTTTTTGTTCCTTGATAGTCGCCATGGTGAGCTACAAGCTTTTATTCAGCGGAGTTCCTACAAGCAAGACCGCCGTCGAAGCTTTTCGTTTCTTAAGATATCTCCCCTGGCTATTCGGTCAGATTATATTGGCCAATCTCCATGTCGCTTATTTGGCCCTTCACCCCAAAATGCCCATTTACCCGAGAATAATCCGTTTTAAGACCATCCTGACCCGGGAGCTTTCATTGGTGCTTTTTGCCAATTCGATCACGTTGACTCCTGGTACGATCACCGTAGAAGTGAAGGAGGGGGAGTATTTTGTCCATGCCTTGAGCAAAAAGGTGGCTAATGACCTTCTAAAAGGTGACATGGAACGACGGGTGGCAGCGGTTTTTGAGGAATAGAGATGAAGGGATTTTTCCTTGCCATAGCAGTGATTGTAGCTTTTTTATGTCTTCTCAGCCTCTATAGAGGGATCAGAGGACCGACGGTCTTCGATCGCCTCCTCGGGGTGAACGTGGTTGGTACCAAGACCGTGATCCTTCTTCTCCTTATCGGGATCATCTACGGGCGTCTGGAACTCTTTGTGGATATCTCTTTGGTTTACGCCATCTTGAACTTCGTCGGTATTTTAGCCTTCTCTAAATATGTGGAAAACGAGTGACGGATTTGCGATTGTTCTGACACTGGCCGGGATCTTTTTTCTCTTTTCGGGTTTGATCGGTCTTCTCCGCTTTCCCGACCTTTACAGCAGGATGCATGCCACGGGGAAATGCGATACCCTCGGGGTGGTCTTAAGTATTCTCGGGTTGATCTTCTACGAGGGGTGTTCCCTTATATCTCTTAAGCTCTTCTTTATCCTCGTCTTCATTTTCCTTGCTAACCCGACAGCGACGCACGCTATCGCGCGGGCGGCTTTCCGTCGGGGGATAAAACCATGGGGGAGGGAGGAAGGATGATTTGGCAACTGGATATAGTGCTCCTTACGCTGGTCACGGCTTTAGCAATAGCGGCCATCTCGGTACGGGATCTCCTTGCGGCGGTGATCCTTTTGGGTGGATACAGCTTCTTCATGGCCCTCCTTTGGACAGAGATGGGGGCAGTGGATGTGGCCTTCACCGAGGCTTCAGTAGGAGCAGGGGTAACCACGGTCTTCTTTATTTTTGCCATCTATAGAACCACTCGGAGGACAAAGGATTGAAGTTACTTGCAGCCCTTAGCGCTTTTTTAACTGGGGCGATCCTTATCTATGGAACCCTCTTTATGCCACCTTTCGGCGACCCAAAAGCCCCTGCTCATACCCATGTAGCCCCACGTTATATCGCGAGAGCTTTAGAGGAGACTGAAGTCCCTAATATAGTTACCGCAATCCTCGCCGACTACAGAGGGTACGATACCTTGGGGGAGACAACCGTGATATTCACTGCTGGGGTCTCAGTTATCCTCCTTCTCAGGAGAAATAAAAAATAAAAATCAGGAAGCATATGGATAAAGGCTACGATGACATCATCGTTAAGACGATCTCACGCCTTATGATTCCCTTTATCCAGCTTTATGCCCTTTACGTGATCCTTCATGGACACTACAGTCCAGGAGGGGGGTTTCAAGGAGGAGTGATCTTGGGAGCAAGTCTTATACTCTTTGCCCTCGCCTTCGGTAGAGAAACCGCCCTCGAGGTTTTTAAGGAAAAAGTTCTTCTTGTTCTCTGTGGTATCGGGGTGATCATCTACGCCGGAGCAGGGTATCTTTGTCTTCTGTCGGGGGGCAACTACCTCGATTATGGAAAGGCACCTTTTTTCCACCCCCCTTATATCCGATCCTTCATGATCATGGTTGTGGAGATCGGAGTGGGAATAACGGTGATGGCCGTCATGGCTTCTATATTCTTCGCCCTGAGCAGGAGGGAATAAGTGGAGTTACTCATCGCCAAGTATAACTATTGGATTTCAGTGGCGATCATGATGATCGGTTTCTACGCCATGATAGGAAAGAGGAACTTGATAAAGAAGTTGATAGGGATGAATATATTCCAAACCTCTATCTTTCTTTTTTACATCTCGATCGGGGCGAGAAAGGGAGGAAGTGTCCCGATCCTCGGCGCTCCTCTCACCTACATAAATCCTCTGCCCCATGTATTGATCCTTACGGCAATTGTGGTTTCGGTGAGCACCACAGCGGTAGCCCTTTCTATATTGATAAAGATCCACCGGACTCACGGTACGATCGAGGAAGATGAAATCCCCAGGAATTGAAGGCCATTGGGTAGTACTGGTTGTGGTTGTCCCCTTGCTCTGTTCCTTCCTCTGCTTTGTATTAGGGAGGTTTTTGCGACGCGTTCCCTTCTACCTCGCCCTTGGAGCGAGTGGGTTTGCCTCTGTGGCCTCCCTTGCGGTCTTTCTCTCAGTGCTTCAGCACGTCCCGATCCGCTATTTTCTCGGCGGATGGCTTCCCCCATGGGGAATTGAGTATCGGGTGGATGGTCTCAATGCCTTTATGCTTCTTCTGGTCTCAGGGGTAAGCCTCCTTGTGACTATCTATTCCAAGGATAATGTCCCTGCTGAAATAAAAGGAGAGGTTACCTCCTTTTACACCGTCTATATCCTACTCGTTACAGGGCTCTTAGGTATAGTGGTAACAGGGGATGTTTTCAATCTCTATGTCTTCTTAGAGATCTCCTCCCTTGCCGCCTATACACTGATTGCCGCTGCCGAAGGAAGGGCCCTTCTTGCAAGCTTTAACTATGTGATCATGGGGACGGTGGCCGCCTGTTTCTATCTTCTGGGGGTAGGGTATCTCTACATCATGACAGGAAGCCTCAATATGGCCGATTTGGCTCGGCTCCTCCCTTCCCTCTATCACAATCCAGTAGTCGTCATCGCTTTGGCCTTCTTTGTAGTGGGGTTGGCGATAAAAGTGGCTCTTTTCCCCCTTCATACGTGGCTTCCCGATGCTTATGCTTATGCTCCTTCCACTACCTCGGTGATCATCGCTTCCCTTATGGGGAAGGTGGGGCTTTATGTTCTCATAAGGTTGCTCTTTAGTCTCTTCGACCCTCGATATCTGCTGCAGGACCTGCCTGTTTTGCCCATGCTCTCCTGGTTAGGAGCAATGGCCATAATAATGGGTTCCCTCTTTGCCCTCTCTCAACTCGATTTTAAACGGATGCTCGCTTACTCTTCGGTGGCCCAGATAGGGTATGTGGTGCTTGGGATGGGGATGGCCAACTCCATCGCTCTAACAGGGGCCCTGCTTCATGTCATCAACCACGCGGTGATGAAGGGAGGACTTTTTATGGCCGCAGGGGCTATCATCCAGACCACGGGAAAACGCCAGATCACCGATTTTCATTACCTTCATCGCCGCATGCCTTTTACTATGGCCGCTTTGCTCCTTGGGGCCCTTTCTATGGTGGGAATACCCCCTACCTGCGGGTTCTTCAGTAAATGGTACCTTATCCTCGGCGCAGTAAAGAAGGGAAACCTCCTTTTCGTAGGGGTGATCCTGATAAGCAGCCTCTTGAACGCCCTTTACTTTTTCCGAGTGCTGGAGTACGTCTTCTTCAAGCCTCTGTCGGAAGGATCCATCAAGAGAAGGGAGGCACCGACCACAATGCTTGTGCCCACCCTCGTTATGGGGGGAGCGGTCCTCCTTTTGGGTCTCGGCAACCAATGGGTGGTTTCCATAGTTCTAAAAAGGGCCCTTGAGGTGATCTCATGGAGGTGATCTCCTCTTGGAGGCCCTTGGGGGCGGTCCTGGTCTCCATAGGGGCCTTCTTTCTGATATTGGCGACGGGGGAAAAAAGACCGAACCTGCGAGAGGCCTGGAGTGTGGGAGCTGCGATCGTCAAGTTTCTTCTTGTATTTTCCCTGAGATACCCTGTCCTTGAAGGGAAAATAGTGGAGTGCAGGCTTTTCCCCATCGCCCCCGGGGCTGATCTCCTGCTGAGGGTGGATAGCTTCGGCCTGCTCTTCGGTCTCGTTGCCTCTTTTCTCTGGATATTCACCACCTTCTATTCCATTGGTTATATGCGTGGCCTTGCTGCTGCGAGCCAGACGCGCTATTTCGCCTGTTTTGCATTGGCGCTTTCGGCCACCATTGGGGTAGCCTTTAGTGGAAATCTTATCACCTTTTATATCTTTTATGAGATCCTCACCATCTCTACATATCCCTTAGTGATCCACAAAGAAACAGAGGAGGCACTTCGGGCCGGAAGGAAGTATTTAACCTATACCCTTACGGCCGGTGTCTTCCTGCTCTTTTCGATCGCCCTTACTCAATACCTCGCAGGCACCACCGGTTTCAAAGCCGGGGGGTTCTTAGATGGTGTCGCTTCTCCGAAGGTACTTACCCTCCTCTTTGTGACTTTTATGATCGGCTGCGGGACTAAGGCGGCCATCATGCCCCTTCATAGCTGGCTTCCCACCGCTATGATAGCCCCCACGCCGGTAAGCGCGCTGCTTCATGCCGTGGCGGTGGTGAAGGCAGGGGTGTTCGGATGCGTGAGGATACTGGGCTATGTCTTCGGTCCGGAGCTTCTACGCCAGTTGGGCCTTATTGTGCCCTTGGGACTCGTTACCTCAGCGACCATTATCGTCGCTTCAGTCTTTGCCCTCTCGGCGGACAACCTAAAGCGCCGCCTCGCCTTCTCCACCATCAGCCAGCTTTCCTACATCATCCTTGGAGTGGCCCTCTTTACGCCGGACTCTTTCAAAGGGGGTCTCCTTCATATACCCTTTCACGCTTTTATGAAGATAACCCTCTTTTTTTGTGCCGGGGCGATTTACGTGACCACTCATAAGGAGAACGTAAGCGAGCTGGACGGGATTGGAAAGGCGATGCCCCTCACTTTGGGGGCCTTTGCTATAGGAGCCTTTGGGATGGTAGGGGTGCCACCTATTTGTGGTTATTTAAGTAAATGGTACTTATGTGTGGGGACAGTAGAGGCCCATAAACCCCTTTTCCTTGGGGTTTATCTTTCAAGCGCCCTGCTCAACGCAGCATACTTCCTGCCCATCGTCTATAATGGCTTCTTCAAAGGGGAAGGGGGACCTGTGAAGGAGGCCTCGCCTTTCATGGTCATCTCGTTGCTGATAACGGCTGCCGGGGCCTTCGTTTTGGGGATCTTCCCCGATTTTCTGCTCAAGGTCTCGCGTATCGCTTCTTATGCGATGACGGAGGTATTGGGAGGATGAAGAGAGCACTTGTAGTCCTTCTCTACTTATCCTTCGTTTCAGTCCTTTTTCTCGACCTCTTTTTCCCTAACCATCACGCGTACTTCCTCTGGCACAGGATCCCGGGTTATGAGGGACTTCTGGGGTTAGGAGGATGTGCAGGAATGATCTATCTGACCCATCTCCTCGGCGAGAAGCTTCTTCACCGGAGGGAGGACTACTATGATTGAAATTCCCCCCTTCCTGCCCTTTTTGATCGGAGCCGTCCTTTTCCCCTTCCTGAAATGAAGGAGATTGAGGGAAGGGCTTCTTCTTCTCATCCCTCTTCTCGTTCTCTGGCAGCTCCCTCAGTTTCCCCATGGCTCCTTTTGGAAGGTGAGGTTTTTGGAATACGAGCTCACACTTCTGCAGGTGGACAAGCTTTCTTTGGTTTTTGGTTATATCTTTTCCATTATGGCCTTCATCGGTTTCCTTTACGGCCTCCATGTGCGAAGGGCGGGGGAGCAGATGGCGGCTTTGTTATATGTGGGAAGTTCCTTAGGGGTCACCTTCGCGGGAGACCTTTTTACCCTTTTCCTCTTCTGGGAGCTTATGGCCGCCTCCTCGGTCTTTCTCATCTGGTACAGGGGGGACAGGAAGGCCCTTTGGGCGGGGTTCCGCTATATTTTATTTCATGTCTTTGGAGGATGCGCCCTTCTTGCGGGGATAATCCTCCATTACCTTCAGGTCGGCTCCTTACAGGTAGGTCCCCTACCTCATCATGGTGTAGCCTCTTCCCTCATCCTTTTGGGATTTTTGGTAAACGCCGCTGTCCCTCCCCTCCATCCCTGGCTTCCCGACGCTTACCCCGAGGGGACGATCACGGGAAGTGTGTTCCTCACCGCCTATACCACCAAAAGCGCCGTCTATATCCTGGCCAGGACCTTCGCTGGAATGGAGCTTCTTATGTGGGCCGGTGCTGTGATGGCCCTCTACGGGGTCATCTTCGCCATGATGGAGGACGACCTAAGGCGGCTCCTGGCCTATCACATAGTAAGCCAGGTGGGATACATGGTTTGTGGAGTTGGGATAGGGGGGGCAATGGGGGTGAACGGTGCCGTAGCCCATGCCTTCTGTCACATCCTTTACAAGGCTCTCCTATTCATGGGGGCAGGGGCGGTGATCTACGTAACTGGGAAGCGGACCTTTAGCCAACTGGCGAATGTTTCATTATGGCGCGCCATGCCCATAACCCTTATCCTCTATCTGATAGGAGGGTTCTCTATCTCCGGGGTGCCCCTCTTCAACGGGTTTGTGAGCAAATCGATGGTCATCGCCGCCTCCGTCTTGAAGGAGGAACCGTTGGTGGAGATCCTTTTGGTACTGGCCTCTGTGGGTACTTTTTACTCTACCACCCTTAAACTCCCTTATCTGACGTGGTTTGGAAGGGGAAAAAAGAAGGTAAGGGTCGGAGAACCAAGACTCAACATGCTTTTGGGGATGGGGGTAGCGGCCTTACTTTGCATCCTTCTCGGGGTGTGGCCCAAGCCCCTTTATGATGCCCTTCCCTTCCCCGTCCACTACAAACCTTATACCCCTGACCATATAGTAGGGACGATGGGATTGCTACTGGGTACGGTCGTAGCCTTTAGGATCCTTCTACCTGAGATAAAGCCCCATCAGACCATTACGTTGGATTTCGATTGGTTCTATAGAAAGTTGGGAAGAGGGCTTCTTGTGCTCTCCTCCGCTCATTTTACGGAGTGGGAAAGGAGAATTCAGGAAAGAATTTCCTCCTGGGTTGCCTCCCTTTCTGCGGCCAGTAAGAATCCCTTCTCCTTCTTTTTGCCTCGACGAAAGGCAGAAGAGATGCGCACCCATTTGCGTAGGAGTTTGCTCAGCTTAGGTCCTCTCTTTGGACTCCTTTTCCTATTTTTCTATACCCTCTTTTTCCTATGGTTATCTTAAAGGATCATGAAGAAGGGCTTTTGGGAACTTCTTTCTTTTCGCCTATGAAGGAGACTTTGCCCTCTTCCTCTCTCATCTTACAGTAGCCGTCAAAAACCGCCCCTTCCTCCACTATGAGGACCGGGGTGGCGATGTCTCCCCTCACCTTGGCTGTAGAGCGCAGCTCTACCTTCTGGGAGGCCTTTATATTTCCCAACACTTCTCCTTGAATGACGGCTATCCCTACCTCTATTATATCTCCTTCTATCTTAGCTCCCTCCCCTACAATTATCACGTCGTTGCTCATTATCTCACCCTTGAAACGTCCATCTACCCTTACTGCCCCCTTAAAATTGAGCTTCCCCTCAAACTCCGTCTCCTTGCCCAAGAACGCCGTGACCTCCCCTATCTCTTGCTTCTTCCCCATCTCGTCATCCCCCTTGTTCATCTTTACTGACCTTGTCTCCTCAAAATTTCTACTATCCTATCAAAATCGTCCAGAGAGTAAAACTCCAGTTCTATCTTTCCCCTCTCTCCTTTCCGCAGAATCCGCACCCGGGTCTTGAAGATCTGCTGCAGCTCCTCCACCAGCCGCTCCACCTCGGGATCGGGCAGGGGAAGGGACTTCCTTCGGGATGGGCGCTTCCCTCTCACCAGCTCCTCCGTCTCCCGCACCGAGAGCCCCTTCCGGATCACCTCGGCACAGAGGGCCTTCTGCCTCTCAGGATCCTCTTCAGCGAGCAGGGCCCTGGCGTGCCCGGCGGTGATCTCACCCTTCCTCAGAGCCTCCTTCACCTCCTCGGGAAGCTTCAGCAGCCTTACCGTGTTGGCCACCGAGGAACGATCCTTCCCCACCCTCCGGGCCACCTCCTCCTGGGTGTAACCGTACTCCCTCATCAGGCTCAAGAAGGCCTCGGCCTGCTCAATGGGATCCAGGTCCTCCCGCTGGAGGTTCTCCACCAGGGCCATCTCCAAGGCCTCCCGGTCAGAGACGTCCTTAACTATTACGGGAATCTCCTTCAGCCCTGCCCTTTGGGCGGCCCTCCACCTCCTTTCCCCCACCACGATCTCGTAATTTGAGTCCTTCCTGCGGACCAGTATGGGCTGAAGGACCCCCTTCTCCTTTATGGAGCGGGCGAGCTCCTCGATCCCCTCCTCCCTCATTCCCCGCCGGGGTTGAAAGGGATTCGGGCTGAGTCGCCCTACCTCACACATCATGAGGGTGCCCTCCTCCGCCCCAGGGAGGAGGGCACCCAGGCCCTTGCCGAGACCCGATCTTCTCACCATCTCAAGCTCTCCTCTGGTCCTTCAGGATCTCCTTGGCCAAGGAGAGGTAGCTCTGGGCCCCGGTGGAACGGATATCGTAGAGGATGGCGGGCTTCCCGTAACTGGGGGCCTCGCTCAGACGGACGTTGCGCGGGATGATGGTGGAGAAGACCTTATCCCCGAAGTGGAGCCTCACCTCCCTGGCCACGTGATGGGAGAGGTTGTTCCTCCTGTCGAACATGGTCAGGAGGATCCCCTCTATCCTCAAGGAAGGGTTCAACCTCTCCTTGACCAGCCTTATGGTCCTCAGGAGCTGGGTGAGCCCTTCCATGGCGTAGTACTCACACTGCAGGGGGATGAGGACGGAGTGGGCGGCGGTCAAGGCATTTATGGTCAGAAGCCCCAGGGAAGGGGGACAGTCTATCACCACGTAATGGTAGTCCTCCTTCAACCCTTCCAGGACTTCCTTTAACCTCGTTTCCCTTCCCTCCTCATTGACCAGCTCCACCTCAGCACCGATCAGGTCGATGTTGGCCGGGACGACCTTAAGGGTTTCCATCTCCGTTCCCCTCACCACCTCCTCCAGTCCCACCTCCCCGATGAGGGCATGGTAGAGGTTCTTCCCGAGGGCGTTTTTGTCGAACCCCAGGGCGCTGGTGGAGTTCCCCTGGGGGTCGGCATCGACGAGCAGCACCTCTCTTTTCGCCAGGGCGAGGGAGGCGGAGAGATTGACAGCGGTGGTCGTCTTTCCCACTCCCCCCTTCTGGTTGGCGATGGCGATGACCTTCACCATCGAGGCTTAATTATCACAAAGCCCCCTTTTTGAAAAGGAGGAGGGTCCTCTCCCCCATCCCGAAGGGGAGGAAGAGCCTCTTTACCCCTCCAGGCCTCACCCCCATCCCATCCCCTGTCTCCTCTTCCCCCCTTCTCCCCTTCATGGCAATGATGAGGCCTGAAGGCTTCGCGTAGGGAAGGGCCATGATGACGAAGTCCCTCAGAGGACCTAAGGCCCTGGATACTACGAGGTCAAACCTGCCCCGGTACTCCTCCGCCACCTCTTCGGCCCTTCCTTGAAGTACCCCCACCCCTTGGAGCCCCATCACCCTCACCATGTGGCGGAGGAAGAAGGCCTTCTTCTGGGAGGCTTCGATGAGGAGGAGCTGGAGGGAGGGCTCGTATATCTTGAGGACCAAGCCGGGGAAGCCCGCCCCTGACCCGATATCCAGGACCTTCATCCCCTCCTCGATGAAAGGGGTAAGGGTTAGAGAATCGAGAAAGTGCTTTACGGCGATCTCCTCCTCATCCTCGATGGCGGTGAGGTTGACCTTCCGGTTCCACTTCCTGAGCTCGGCCTTATAGATGGAAAAGGCATCGAGGTGTCGCTCCTTAAGGGGGATGCCCAGCTCTTTGGCCCCCTCGATGAGGGTTTCCCTGAAACCCTTCACCCCCCCTGGACCCTCCTCGCCTTCCCCTCGCTCCTCGGGATCTTCCCCTGCTCCAGGAGCTCCACCATCACCTCGATACCGAGCTTCCGCCTGATCTCCTCCCTTATCTCCTCTTTAATCCCCTTTCTCTTTCCCTTAAGGGTCCCTTCTCTTACCTCCACCTCTACCCTCACGGCCTCTCCTTCAAGGAGTCTGATCAGATAATGAGGGGTCAGCTCTGGGAACCCAAGAAGCACCTCCTCCACGTCCACGGGGAAAAACCGCTCCCTCCCCAGGACAATCATCTCCTCGATCCTCCCCCGAACCCTCTTCATCCTCACCAGGGTCCGCCCGCACCTGCAGGGACTCCTATCGAGGGCCGTGAGGTCCCCTGTCCTGTAACGGAGAAGGGGAAGGGCAGATCGCCCTAAGGGGGTGAGGACCAGTTCACCCTCCTCCCCCTCCTCCAAGGGCTCTTCGGTCACGGGATCTATCACCTCCGGGTAGAAGCAATCCTCGTTTATATGAAGCTGGAAGTACTCGCAGCTGAAGGCGACACCGGGCCCCCTCATCTCGGTGAGACCGTACATCTCGTGGGCCCTTATCCCCATCCGCCTCTCGAGCTCTTTCCGCAACCCCTCGCTCCAGGGCTCCGCCCCGAAATGCCCCACCTTCAGGGGGAGCCCCTCCAGGTCCACCCCCATCCCTTCCGCCTCCTCCGCTATCCTCAAGGCATAGGTGGGGGTTGAGAGGAGGACCGTGGGCCCCAGGTCCCTCAGGAGCAGGACCTGTCTCTGGACATATCCCGTAGAAGCAGGGATGATCGCGCAGCCTATCCGTTCGGCCCCGTAATGATATCCCAGCCCTCCGGTAAAGAGGCCATAGCTGTAGGCGTTCAGGCACACGTCCTCAGCCCTCACCCCGGCGGCCCACAGGCCCCTGGCCACACAATCGGCCCATACCTCCAGGTCCCCTCTCGTGTAGGGCACGATTACGGGGCGGCCCGTCGTGCCCGAGGTGGCCTGAAACAGTACGATCTCTTCCCTCGGGGCGGCAGAGAGCCCCAAGGGGTACTGATACCTCAGGTCGCTCTTGGTGGTCAGGGGAATCTTGGGGAGATCCTCAGGGGAGCGGATCTCCTCAGGCCTCATCCCCCTCTCGCGGAGCCTCTCCCTCCAGAAGGAGACCCTTTCAGTGGCCCATCGGACCGCTTCCTCGATGCCCTCCCTCTGGATCTCT
>CBEVRB010000035.1:0-16327 GCA_965552155.1 uncultured bacterium | reverse complement strand
CTATCCATCAAAAGAGTTTCTAAGAGTTCACTTTTGAAAAATTCCTAAAAGGAAGGTGGGAGCTAAGGGTAGGAGAGGAGCTCCTTTAAAGAGTATAGCTCGAAGACTTTTACCCGGAGGTCGCTCCCTTCCAAGGAGATGAGGGCGAAGGTAGGCGGGTAGCCCTTCTTGTCTTCATCCTTCAGGTGTCCAGGATTGATCCAGAGGACTCCTCCCTCTTCCTTCAGGTCGGGGATGTGGCTGTGCCCGTAAAGGACCGCGTCCACCTCGTGGCGGGAGGCGAGCTCCTGGGGATCGGGGTCAGTAGGGAGATCGTTCTCGTGGCGTCCCCTGGTGTGGGTGAGGAGGAAGCGTTTCCCCTTCCATTCCCTCACCACCCTGTTGGGTATCTCAGGATCCCTGTAGTAGGTGGAGAAGACCCCCGGGACCTGGACCAGTTCCATCCTCCTGGGGAACTGGACCGCCTTGAGGTCGTCGTAGTCGTCCCCCAGGTGGCAGATTACCTGGGCTCCCAACTCTTCGAGGGCCTTTATTGCCCTCTGTAGGTTCTCGATGTGTCCGTGGGTGTCACTCACCACCCCTATCCTCATCGTGACCCTCCCAGGATGGCCTTCATGAATTCCTCAAGGTCCCTGACGGCTCCGTCCTCCCTCTTCCCGTTCCTCACTAAGTAGTATGAACTTATCCCCACCTCCCGAGGTGCCTCATAGTCGAAGCGACGGTGATCGCCGATGTGCACGAGCTCAGAAGGCCTTATTCCCAGCAGTTCGCAGGCCCGAAGGTAGAACCCGGGCCCTTTCTTCACCATCTTGAAGTCAGAGGTGGCTGAGATGGCCATCGAGAAATATCCCTCCAACCCCCCTTCCTTCAGCTCCACCTCCATGAACTCCCGGGCCGCATTGGAGAGGACTACCAGCTCGAACTCCCTGCTGAGCTCATCGAGCACCCGATGGACCTCGGGGAAGACCCTCACCTCCTCCCTGTAACGCTCGAGGAGCTCCTCCGGGCTGCCCTGAAGGTTAAGCTTTCTGAACCAGTAGGCCATATCGTACCATTCGAGGGCTTCATCCCCCACCTCATTGTACTCCTTCAGGACGATCTCCCGGGCCTCATGGAAGGGGAGTCCCTCCCTGGAGGCGAAGAGCCTGGGTATCCCCTCAAGCCAGACCGAATTGGCGAACTGATAATCCACCAGGGTCCCGTCGAGGTCAAAGGAGATCACCTTCATGGTCTGAAATTTACCAGACATGTTTCCCTTGAGCAAGGGGGCTTTGTTGACCTTTTCCCTGATGGGCCTTAAGATTCTCTGAAGCCATGGAACAGATGGATTCGCTGGAGAGGATATTGGAGGCCCTGGAGAGGCCATTGGGGCTCGCTTCGAAGGAAGGGTTCCGTCACCTGGGGAAGGTCAGGGGGCTTGAGAGACTGGTAAATGAACTCATCGGGCAGGCACGCTCTCTCCTTAAGGACCATGACTTTGTTCCCCTCCTCGAGGAACTCCGCTCCACCTTTGAGGGTTACGAGGAGAAGGGGGGGGAGGAGAGGAAGCGGTCGGTCCAGCGGGCCCTGAACTTGATCGACGAGATAAGGCTTCGATTTCAGCGACGTTTATCCCCCGAGGAGGTCCTGAAGGTCCTGCATACCCCCATCCGCTTCGTGAAAGGGGTGGGACCCAGGCTTCAAAGGGCCTTCGAGAAGAAGGGGATACTGACGGTGGAAGATGCCCTCTATAACCTCCCCCTCAGGTATGAGGACCGAAAGAGCTTCAAGAGGATCTCGGAGATGCACCCAGGGGAATGGGCCACGGGCTTTGCCCGGGTCATCGCCTCCGAGGAGGTCATCTATCCCCGTAGCGGCCGACGGGTCTTCGAGGTGATCCTGACCGACGGCACGGGGTTGCTTGTCGCCAAATGGTTTCAGGGGATAAGGTACGTGAAGGGGAGGGTGAAGAAGGGACAAAAGGTGGTCTTCTCCGGGGAGATAAAGGGGTTCAGAGAACAGAAGGAGGTCCACCACCCGGACATGGAGGTGGTGGAGGAGGAGTTAGAGAGCATCCATTTCGGCCGCATTGTCCCCATCTACTCCCTGACCGAGGGCCTCCAGCAGAAGAGGGTGAGGACGATCATGTATAACCTTCTCCAGGAGTATCTTCCCCGCCTGAGGAGCTTCCTCCCCCGGGAGGTGGAGAGGAGGTGTGGGCTTGTGCCCTTCCCGGAGGCATTGAGGGAGGTCCACTTCCCCTCCGACTCCAGGATGATCGGGGAGCTGAACCAGAAGGTCTCCCCCTTCCACCGGCGCCTGGCCTTCGAGGAGCTCTTCTTCCTAGAGCTGGGGCTCGCGCTGAGGAAGGAGGGAATATCGAGGGAGGAGGGGATATCCTTTCGGGTGGAAGGGGTGCCGGTCCTTGAGGAGTTCCTCTCCCACCTTCCCTTCTCTCTGACAGGGGCCCAGAGGAGGGTCCTCGAGGAGATAAAGGCCGATATGGCCCGTCCCCATCCCATGAACCGCCTGCTTCAGGGGGATGTGGGAAGCGGCAAAACGGTGGTGGCCTTCATAGCGGCCCTTCTTGCCATCGCCAACGGCTATCAGGCTGCCCTTATGGTCCCCACCGAGATACTGGCCGATCAGCACTTCCGCCGGGCGATGGAGTTCCTGGGAGGGATTGGGGTGAAGGTGGACCTTCTGACCTCCAAGGTGAAGGGGAAGGAGAGGGAGGAGGTCTACCGGAGGATCGAGGGGGGTGAGGCGGAGCTGGTGATCGGCACCCACGCCCTGATCCAGGAGCCCCTCACCTTCCGCCGTCTGGGCCTTGCCATCGTGGACGAGCAGCATCGCTTCGGCGTCATCCAGAGGGCCAAGCTGAAGAGGAAGGGGAGGAGTCCGGATCTGCTGGTAATGACCGCCACCCCCATCCCCCGCACTCTCGCCATGACCCTTTATGGGGACATGGAGGTATCGGTCCTCGATGAGATGCCCCCTGGGAGGCAGCCCGTCTCTACCCGCCTCTTTCGGGAAGGGGAGCGGGAGGAGGCCTACCGGGTGCTCGCCGAGGAGGTGGGGAAGGGTCATCAGGCCTATGTGGTCTATCCCTTAGTGGAGGAGTCGGAGCAGCTCGATCTGGCCGATGCCACCGAGGGGGCCCGTTCCCTCCAGGAGCTCTTTCCCCACTGGTCCCTGGGGCTCCTTCACGGCAGGATGAGGGGCGAGGAGAAGGAGGAGGTGATGAGGGCCTTCGGGGAGGGGAGGATCCAGATACTGGTGGCCACCACGGTGATAGAGGTGGGGGTGGATGTCCCCAACGCCACGGTGATGCTGATCGAGCATGCCGAAAGGTTCGGGCTCTCCCAGCTCCACCAGATGAGGGGGAGGATCGGAAGGGGTCCCCACCCCTCCTACTGCCTCCTTCTGGCCTATGGCCCCCTCAGCGAGGAGGCATGGCGCCGCCTGCGGGTGATGGAGGAGACAAGCGATGGCTTCAGGATCGCCGAGGAGGACCTGGCCCTGCGGGGACCAGGGGACATCCTGGGGGTGAGGCAATGGGGGCTCCCGGACTTCCGGGTGGCCAACCTCGCAAGGGATGCGGACCTGCTCCTTCAGGCCCGAAGGGAGGCCCTCCGCCTGATCCAGGAGGACCCCCATCTGGAGAGACACCCGGGGCTCAAGGAGGTCCTCGTAGAGAGGTGGCAGAAGCGCTTGGAGCTCGCTGAAGTGGGATGAGAGTTGACAGGGAGAGCCCTTTTGTTATTAAATGCACAAAAAAGAGGGGGAGGAAGAGAGATGGCCTATGAGAGGATCCTCTACGAGGTTTCCGATGGGGTAGCGAAGATCACCATAAACCGGCCTCCTTACAATGTCCTGGATATCCCCACGATGAAGGAGATAAACGAGGCCTTAGATGAGGTGAAGAGGCAGGAGAAGGCGTTGAAGGTCCTGGTGATCACCGCCGCGGGCTCCAAGGCCTTCTCCACAGGGGTGGACGTCAAGGATCATACCTCGGACAAGGTGGACGAGATGATCGAGGTCTTTCACGGGATGTTTCGCAGGATGTCCACCTTGGAGATACCGACTGTGGCGGTGGTGAGGGGTTATGCCCTGGGAGGGGGGTGTGAGCTCGCCATCTTCTGTGACATGGTGATCGCTTCTGAAGGGGCCCAGTTTGGGCAGCCGGAGATAAAGGTGGGGGTCTATCCCTCGATGGTGGTGGCACTGCTGCCCCGGCTCGTGGGGATGAAGAAGGCGATGGAGATGATCCTGACGGGGGAGGCGGTCTCTGCGGAGGAGGCCCAGAGGCTTGGGCTCGTCAACCTGGTGGTTCCTGAGGATAGGCTGGAGGAGGCGGCTCAGGAATTTATAGGCCGCCTCACTGACAAGAGCCCCGTCGTGCTCAAGATCGCCAAGAGGGCGATCCTCGCGGGGGTAAGCGGCGATTTCGAGCAGGGGCTCCAGAACTCGGAGGTGATCTATCGGCATGCCCTGATGAGGACCAAGGACGCCGAGGAGGGCCTCAGGGCCTTCCTCGAGAAGAGGAAGCCCGTCTGGAGGGGAGAGTGAGATGATCGTCGCAGGGGTTGATATCGGGTCCCTTACCACTGAGACGGTAGTCTTCGATTCCGAGAGGGGTGTCCTCGGGTATTCCATCCTGCTCACGGGAGGATCGAGCAAGAGGGCCTCTCGCCTCTCCCTTGAGCAGGCGATCCGCTATGCCAACATACGGCGGGAGGATATAGAGAGGATCGTGGCCACGGGATGTGCCCGGGGGATCGCGGATTTCGCGGACAGGAAGGTGACGGAGATAACATGCATCGCCAAGGGAGTGAACCATCTCTTTCCCGATGCCCGGACTATCATCGATATAGGGGGTCAGGACACGAAGGTGATCAAGGTGGATGGTGAAGGGAGGGTCGTGGAGTTCGACATGAACGACAAGTGCGCTGCAGGGACGGGGAGGTTCCTCGAGGTGATGGCTAAGGCCCTTGGGGTGGAGCTCGATAAGATGGGTGAGCTCTCCCTCCACCACAAGAAAGACCTGAGCATAAGCAGCATCTGCACGGTCTTCGCCGAGTCAGAGGTAGTCTCCCTCGTGTCCGAGGGAGAGGAGGTGGAGGACATCCTCTATGCCATCCACAAGGCGATCGCCGACAGGACCATCGGTCTCTTGGAGAGGACAGGCGGGGCGGTCCCCAAGGTGGTGATGACGGGAGGGGTGGCCAAGAACATCGGGGTGATAAAGGCCCTGGAGGACAAGCTCGGCGAGCCCCTCATCGTCTACTATGAACCCCAGATCGTCGGTGCCCTGGGGGCAGCACTGATCGCCTTGAATGTCCGTTAAGGCCGATTTCCCCGGGAGATGTTTCTCAAAGGCTTGAGGAGAGGCCTTTCCAAGACCCATGAGCGCCTGCTGGGAAGGCTCAAGGGCATCCTGTTATCTCAGAGGGGGATTGACGAGGGGCTCTGGGAGGAGCTGGAGGAGGTGCTGATCTCCTCCGATGTGGGGATCAGGGCCACCGAGGAACTACTTTCTTCGTTGAGAAAGAGGGCAGCCCGAAAGGGGGTGAGGGAAGCCCAGGAGATCTATTCCCTCCTCCGGGAGGAGGTTCTGGAGATCCTCAAGGGGTGTGAGGCCCCATGGGAGCTTGACCCCTCCGATGCCCCTCAGGTGGTGATGGTCCTGGGGGCCAACGGGGTGGGGAAGACGACCTTGGTAGGGAAGCTCGCCCATCGTTTTGCCTCCGAAGGATGGAAGGTGATCATCGCTGCGGCCGACACCTTCCGGGCCGCCGCCATAGAACAGCTGGAGATATGGGCTGAAAGGGCCTCTGTTCCGGTGATAAGGCACCGGGAGGGGGCAGATCCTTCGGCCGTGGCCTACGACGCTCTGGAAGCGGCCTCGGCTAGGGGATACAACCTGGTACTGGTGGATACCGCAGGGCGCCTGCACACAAAAGGGGACCTTATAGAGGAGCTCAAGAAGATGAGGAGGGTCCTCGGCAAGAGGAAAGAAGGGGCCCCCCATGAGGTCCTCTTGGTGCTCGATGCCACCACAGGGCAGAACGCCATTGCCCAAGCGAGGATCTTCACCGAGGCCCTCGGGGTCACGGGCCTTGCTCTCACCAAGCTCGACGGCACGGCCCGAGGGGGAGTGATAGTGGCCATTGCCCGGGAGCTCGGCCTCCCGGTACGATGGCTCGGCACCGGTGAGGGAATCGAAGACCTTCTCCCCTTCTCAGCCGAGGACTTCACCGAGGCCCTCTTCGGGCCTTCTTAAATCCCCGCTCTTAAAAAGACCCTTTGCCCCCAGCTAAGTCCCTTACAGTAACTGCCCGGCCCTTGAGAACCACTTTCGCCTTTTTTGAGAGCAAAGCCTTCCAGGTGGCGTTCCCTTGCTAACCTCTCCCATGTGGGATATCATGGAAGGAAAACGGTGGGCAGGAGGGCCTGATGTGGAGGGAAACGGAGGACATTCTACAGGTGATCAGGAGGGTTCAGATAGAGGCCGAGCGTCATTTCTACGATCTGGTGGCCTCATGGCATCGTTCCGCCCTCGGGGAGGCGGCGTGGCGTCCCCTGGCCGATGTCTTCGAGACGGAGCGGGCAGTGGTGATAAGGCTTGAGCTGGCAGGGGTACCCAGGGAGGAGATAACGGTCACCCTGGACGGGAGGCTTCTGACCGTATCCGGAACGAGGAGAGACGAGTTTGAAGGGGGAGAGCGCATCTACCATCAGGCCGAGATAGCCTACGGGAGGTTTGAGCGCCGCTTTACCCTTCCCTGGGAGGCCGCAGAAGAGGATATCAGGGCCGTGTACCGGAACGGATTCCTCACCCTCACCATCCACAAACCTTCCCCCGAAGGAAAGAGGGTAAAGGTCGAGGTGAAGGGGGAGAAGTGAGATGGCAGAGGGAGAAAGAGGACAAAAGGAGACCCCCTCTCTCACCCCGGAAGCCCCCCTTCCCCAGATCCCTTCTTCCCTCCCTGTAATGCTCCTGGAGGAGATCGTCGTCTATCCTTTCACCCTGGTTCCCCTGGTCCTCAGGGACCCCAAGGCGATAGGAGCGGTGGATGCCGCCCTGGGCGAAAGCCGCATAGTCGGGGCCTTTATGAAAAAGGGAGAGGGGAATGAGTTTCACCGGGTGGGATCCGCAGTGCTCATCCACAAGATGCTGAAGTTCCCTGACGGGAGCATGAGGCTACTGGTTCAGGGATTGAGCAAGATCCGACTCAAGGAGCTGCTCCATGAGGACCCTTATCTGCGAGGGGAGATCGAGGTCCTCCAGGAGAAGGAGGAGAAGGACGAGAGGGTGGAGGCCCTGATGAGGGCGGTCGCCACCCAGTACCAGAGGATGACGAGCCTCGTTCCCTACATCCCTGATGAGCTCCAGGCAGCGGCCATGAGCATAGAGGAGCCGATTCGACTCGTGTATTTCGTCGCCACCATGGTGAGGATGAAGCCCGAGGAGAAGCAGGAGATCCTGGAGCTGGAGGGGGCAGAGGAGAAACTGAAGCGGATATCGGCCATCCTGCAGAGGGAACTTGAGCTCCTGGAGCTGGGAGCCAAGATCCAGTCAGAGGTCCAGGACCGTCTCAGCAAGAGCCAGAGAGAGTTCTTCCTCAGGGAACAGCTCAAGGCGATAAAGCGGGAGCTGGGCGAGGAGGATGAGGTCGAGGCAGAGGTCAGGGAGTTTCGCGAAAAGATAGAGGCGGCAGGGCTCCCCGATTACGTGAGGAAGGAGGCGGAGAAAGAGCTCGCCCGCCTTCAAAGGACGCCCCCAGCGTCAGCGGAGTACGGGGTCATAAGGACGTATCTCGAGTGGCTGGTGGAGCTTCCCTGGACGAAGGTCACCAAGGACAACCTCGACCTGGAGCGAGCCAGGAAGATCCTGGACGAGGATCATTACGATCTGAAGGAAGTGAAGGAGAGGATCCTCGAGTACCTGGCGGTAAGAAAACTGAAGGAAGAGCGGGGAGAGGAGCCCCACGGACCGATCCTCTGCTTCGTCGGCCCCCCAGGGGTGGGGAAGACCTCTTTGGGGCAGTCGATAGCCCGGGCCTTGGAGAGGAAGTTCGTCCGCATGTCCCTCGGAGGGATGAGGGACGAGGCGGAGATTCGGGGGCATCGCCGGACCTATATCGGCGCCATGCCTGGCAGCATCATTCAGGCGATCCGCCGGGCAGGGACGAAAAATCCCCTCTTCATGCTCGACGAGATAGACAAGATAGGGGCCGATTTCAGGGGAGACCCGGCTTCGGCCCTCCTCGAGGTGCTGGACCCGGAGCAGAACTCCAGCTTCCGCGATCACTACCTGGACCTCCCCTTTGACCTCTCCCAGGTATTCTTCATCGCCACGGCCAATATCCTCGACACCATCCATCCTGCCTTAAGGGACAGGATGGAGGTCCTGCGCCTTCCCGGCTACACCGAAGAGGAGAAGCTCGCCATTGCCCGTCGCTACCTGATACCGAGGCAGATGAGGGAGAACGGGCTTGAAGGTGGAGAGGTGGCCTTCACCGATGAGGCGATCCGGAAGATCATCTCCTCCTACACCCGGGAGGCAGGGGTCAGGGGGTTGGAGCGGGAGATAGCCAGGATCTGCCGCAAGCTCGCCTACCGGAAGGCCCAGGGGGAGGTGGTGGCCGGGACGATCACACCGGAATCCCTCACCGATTATCTCGGGCCTGAGCGGTTCTTTCCGGAGGTGGCCCTGAGGACGGCCCGTCCAGGGGTGGCCACGGGCCTGGCCTGGACCGAGGCGGGAGGGGACATCCTCTTCATCGAGGCCACCAAGATGCCGGGGAAGGGGAACCTGTTGCTCACCGGACAGCTCGGGGAGGTGATGCAGGAGTCGGCCAAGGCGGCCCTGAGCTATGTGCGGACCAAGGCCCGGGAGCTGGGGATAGAGGAGGAGTTCTGGAACCGCTATGACCTCCATGTCCACGTCCCTGCTGGCGCCACCCCCAAGGACGGCCCTTCGGCCGGGATAGCCATCGCCTGCGCCTTGGCCTCAATCCTTTCGGGGCGGCCGGTGAGGAACGACCTGGCCATGACCGGGGAGATCACCTTAAGCGGCACGGTCCTTCCCGTGGGGGGGATAAAGGAGAAGGTGCTGGCGGCCAAGGCCGCGGGGATAAAGGAGGTGATCCTCCCCTCCAGGAACCGGGGGGATGTCCAAGAGATAGGGGAAGAGCTGAAGGAGGGGCTGCAGTTTCACTTCGTAGAGACGGTGGATCAGGTCTTCAACCTGGCCCTTAAGGACGAGAGGAAAGAGGGGCCCCCTGAGGAGATCCCCTCCGCTTAAGGACCTTTCCCCTTAACTGCCCACAGGCCGCCGAGATCTCCTGACCGCGGCTCTCCCTGAGGGGAGCGGTATAACCGCCCTCAAGAAGTACCCTCTGGAAGGCGAGGACCCTCTCAGGATCAGGTCTCCTGAAGGGCAGCTCGGGGAGCTCATTGTAGGGGATTAGGTTCACCTTACACCTTATCCCTTTGAGGATCTGAGAAAGCCTCTCTGCATCCTTTACCGAGTCGTTTACCCCGGCTATGAGCACGTACTCAAAGGTTATCCTCTCCCTCGGTGGAAGGGGGAGACGCCGACAGAGATCAAGGAGCTCCTCTAAGGGATACCTCTTGCTTACGGGCATCAGGCGGGAGCGGGTCTCCTGATCGGCGGCGTTGAGGGATATGGCCAGGCGAAACCTTATCCCCTCCGAGAAGATCCGTTCCAGCCCCGGGAGAAGCCCCACCGTCGAGAGGGTGATCTTCCTGCCCGAAAGGCCCAGTCCGAACTCGTCTTCCATCATCCTTATCGCCTTGACCACCTGCTCGTAGTTGTCCAGGGGCTCCCCCATTCCCATAAGGACCACGTTGGTTATCCTCCTCTTCCTCCCGATGGCCTTCCTCACGGCCAGGACCTGGTTGACGATTTCACCGGCGGTCAGGTTCCTCGCAAACCCCTGAAGGCCCGTAAGGCAGAATCTGCATCCCATCCTGCATCCCACCTGGGTGGAAATGCAGAGAGTGAGGCGTCCCTCATGGGGGATGAGGACGCTCTCGACGGAGTTTCCGTCTTCAAGGGGGAAGAGGAACTTGCTCGTCCCGTCAGGGGAAGTTTCAACTTTAACGGGCTTGAGGGAGGAAATGTAGGCCACCTCTTTGAGCCTTCGCCTGAGGGCCTTGCCGATGTCGGTCATCTCCTCGAAGTCCTCCACGCCCTGCTGGTAGATCCAGCGCATGATCTGGCGGCCCCTGAAGGCCCTCTCTCCCAGGGATTGGGCGAATCGCTCAAGCTCCTCACGGGTGAGATTCCGCAGATCTATTCTCACGGCAGGTCCTTCGGACGTTTGCTTTTTTCTCCCGGTGAGTTAATATAAAACATCGCTCATCCACCATCAAATTTGAGGCTGAGGATGATCGTCAGGCGGGTGGCAGAGGTGCAGGAAGAGGAGATAGCGGAAGAGGGAGCAAAGGGCGTGAAGAAGCGGGTGCTCCTTGGGCCCGAGGAGGGGGTGCCCAACTTCGTTATGAGGTACTTTATCGTCTCCCCCGGTGGGGTAACCCCTCTCCATTCCCACCCATGGGAGCACGAGATCTACATCTTGGAGGGGAAAGGGGAGGTGTTCTGCGGCGGCGAAAGGGAGGAAGTGGAGGAGGGGGCTGCCGTCTTCATACCCCCTGACGTACTTCATCAGATAAGGAATACGGGGAAATCATCCCTTCAACTCCTGTGTCTAATACCTCTGAGGTGACCTTCATTCCATGATAAACCTCAGGACGAAGGAGGAGATAGAGAAGCTTCGTCGGAGCAACCGCCTCGTGGCCCAGGCCCTCCTGAAGGTCAGGGAGGCGATAAGGCCAGGAGTGACGACCGCTGAACTCGACAGGATTGCCGAGGAGACCATCAGGAAAGGAGGGGGAAGGCCTGCCTTCAAGGGATATCGGGGCTATCCAGCGAACCTCTGTGTGTCGGTAAACGAGGAGGTCGTCCACGGGATCCCGGGTCCGAGGAGACTCCAGGAGGGGGACATCGTCAGCCTCGACCTGGGGGTCCTTATGGACGGCTACTATGGGGATGCCGCCATCACCGTACCTGTGGGGAAGGTCTCCGAAGAGGCCCAGAAACTAATAGAGGTGACGGAGGAGGCCCTCCACAAGGGGATAGAGAAGGCCCGGGTGGGGAACCGCCTCTACGATATCTCCCACGCCATTCAGAGCTGGGTTGAATCCTTCGGCTTCTCGGTGGTGAGGGATTTCGTGGGGCATGGCATCGGGCGGCAACTCCATGAGGAACCCCAGGTCCCCAATTTCGGTCCCCCCAATCAAGGCCCGAGGCTGATGGTGGGGATGGTCCTGGCGATAGAGCCGATGGTGAACGCCGGGGGGTGGCAGGTGAAGGTGAGGGAAGACGGGTGGACGGTGGTGACCGCCGACGGAAGCCTCTCGGCCCACTTCGAGCACACCATCGCCATAACCGAGGAGGGGCCCGATATCCTCTCCCTCCCTTAGGTTCTACCCCCTCTGCCTGAAGATCAGCCTGATAGGGTTTCCTTCGAAGCGAAAGGCCTCCCTCAGTTTTCGGGCCAGGTACCTCTGGTAATTGGCCGTGACTCCCTGGGGGTGGTTGACGAAAAAGACGAAGGTGGGAGGACGGACTCCCACCTGGGTGAGGTAGTAAAACTTGACGGGGCGACCCCTCCAGTGAGGGGGTGAGTGGGAGGAGAGGACTCCCTCCATCCAGCGGTTGAGCTCTGAGGTGTTTATCCTCTTCCTTCCCTCCTCCGCGACCCGATCCACTGCCTCAAGGACCTTTCCCACCCCCTCGCCCCTGAGGGCGGAGGTGAAAAGCAAGGGCGCATAATCGAGGAACCAGAGGCGGCGGCACACCATCTGGGCGTATTCCCCTTCTCTGGCCTTACCCCCGAGGAGGTCCCACTTGTTCACCAGGATCACACAGCCCTTCCCTCGCCTCTCTATAAGCCCCCCTATCCTCATGTCCTGCTCCGTGACCCCCTCCTGGGCGTCTATCATCAGGAGAGAGACGTCAGAGCGCTCTATGCTCCTTATCGCCTCGATCACGCTGTACCTCTCTAACCGCAAACTGATCCTGCTCCTTCGCCTGATACCCGCGGTGTCGATGAGCAGATAAGACCTTTCTCCCCACCGAAAAGGGGTATCTATCGCGTCCCTGGTGGTCCCGGGCCTCTCGTCCACGATCACCCTCTCGTAGCCCAGGATGGCGTTGACCAGGGAGGACTTCCCCACATTGGGCCTGCCCACGACGGCCACCCTCACCCCCTCCTCCCCTTTCTCCTCCTCTTCAGAGGAAGAGGGAAGGGCCCGAAGGAGCTCCTCCATCAGCTCCCCGAACCGGTATCCGTGCTGGGCCGACACGGGATGAAGCCTTTCTGACCCGAGCCGGTAGAAATCATAGACCTCCTTTTCATGCCGGGGGCCGTCTATCTTGTTGATCACATAAAGGACTCTTTTTCCTTTCTCCCTCAGGAGCCTGCCGATCTCCTCATCCAAGGGGGTCAAGCCTTCCCTGCCATCGAGCACGAAGAGGACGAGGTCCGCCTCTTCCATCGCCCACTGACACCCCTTTATCACCTGGGCAGCTACCGGTTCCTCTCCGGGCTCAAACCCCCCTGTGTCCACCAGCGTGAAGGCCTTTCCCTCCATCCCTACCTCGGCAAAGTTCAGATCCCGGGTCACCCCAGGGGTATCCTCCACGATCGCCTTCCTGTAGCCGACGATCCGGTTAAAGAGGGTGGACTTTCCCACGTTGGGCCTTCCCATTATGGCCACCAGGGGCTTCATCCCTTGGGATCTTAGCCCAATCCCCTCCCTTAGTCCACCTCAGGTGTTTCGATATTTTTCCTTGCATTTTTTTTCGGCAGAAGGTATATAAAAAGAGAAATTTTTCACATCAGGAGGTCTGAATTGAAGTTTGCCAAGGTTCCTGAGGCAACTATTAGAAGGTTATCCACTTATGCCCGATATCTTAAAGAACTGGAGGAGAGGGGGGATACGGTGGTCTCCTCGGCCCAGCTGGCCGCTGCCTGTGGGGTCAATGCGGCCCAGGTGCGGAAGGACCTCGCCTACTTCGGGGAGTTCGGGATAAGGGGCGTAGGTTATTACGTGAAGGACCTCTATGAGGACATCAAGGGCATCTTGGGGCTCAACAGGGAGTGGCGCCTGGCGATCATCGGGATAGGGAACCTGGGAACCTCACTGCTGAGTTTCAAGGACTTCCTCAAGGAGAACTACAAGATAGTGGCTGCCTTCGACATCAAGCCAGCCGAGGTGGTGGGGAGGGTTTCGGAAAAGATGGGCAAACCCGTGGAGATCCTTCATGTGGACCGCCTCAAGGAGGTGGCTAAGGAGCGAAAGATAGATATCGCCATCATAACCACCCCGGCCTCAGAGGCCCAGAAGGTGGCGGATCAGGTGGTGGAGGCTAATATCCGCGGGATCCTCAACTTTACCCCTACTCAACTGAAGGTCCCCAAGGGCTATCTGGTGAAAAACGTTTACTTCACCACCATTCTGGATAACCTCGTCTACCTCCTTCAGTCCCGCAGGCGATGAAAGTGAGGGCAAGGATAAGGGTGGAGGGCCTGGTGCAGGGGGTCTTCTTCCGTTACAACACCCAGAGGGAGGCCCACCGCCTCGGGGTAAAGGGGTGGGTGCGGAACCTCCCCGATGGAAGTGTGGAGTGCGTGGCTGAAGGAGATGAGGAAAGGGTGAAGGAGCTCATCCAGTGGTGTCATCATGGTCCTCCTGGGGCGAGGGTGGAGCGGGTAAAGGTGCAGTGGGAGGAGTACCGAGGAGATCTGAAGGGGTTCGAGATCCGTTACTGAAAGGGAGGGGCCTTCTTTATCTTTCCCACGGTCTCCTTGAAGGCCTTCTCGTAAATCTTTATCCTTTCGCCCGCATCGATCGCCTTCTGTCCCAAGACCTTCAGTATTTCCCCTCCTCCGAAGTAAATGAAGAGAAACGAAAGGATAATCCCCACCATGAGACCCAGAAAGAATTTCCTCATTGACCTCTCCTCTCCACTTTAATCGTTTCAAAAAATAATAGGCCAAAAAGGGATTGTTTTTCAATCACATTTTCTTCAAAAGATGAAATTTTCGATCTTTATCGTTGACATCCCCTATCCATTGTTTTAAAAACTCATGACCAAAAGCAAAAGGTGGACCATGAATCGGAGAGACGAGGGGTTCTGGCAGAAGGAGGAGCGTTTTTCTCCTGAGGAGAGGGAGGAGCTGCTTTCAGAGAGGTTAAGGAAGTTCGTGAGGTACGCTTACGAGCGCTCCCGCACCTTCCGCAGACGCCTCGAGCAGAAAGGGATATCCCCTGAGGAAATCAGGGGACTTGAGGACCTGGAGAAGCTTCCCCTGATCAGGAAGGAGGACCTCACCGAGGAGCAGAGGAGGGAGAAACCCTTCGGCGGTTTTGAGGCGGTGCCGGCTAAGGAGGCGGGCCGCATCTACATAAACCCGGGGTTGATATTTCAGCCGCTGGAGGGGGAGGAGGTGGTGAAGGGGTGGGCCGAGGCCCTCTTTGCCGCCGGGGTCCGGCAGGGGGACATCGTACAGAACACCTTCAATTATCATCTCTGGCCCTTCGCCTTCACCTTGGATCGAGCCCTTCGGCTCCTGGGCGCCACCGTGGTCCCGGCAGGGGTGGGGAATACCGCTATGCAGATAAACATAATGAGGACCCTCGGGGCCAAGGCATTTGTCGGCACTCCCAGTTTTCTTATGACCCTGGCCGAGAGGGCGGAGGCGATGGGGGTCGCCCCTGAGGAGATCGGCCTGGAAGTGGGATTTGTCACCGCGGAGATGCTGCCCGAGGGGCTGAGGGGGCGGCTCGAGGAGAAATGGGGGATGAGGATCTCCCAGGGGTACGGAACGGTATTCACGGGGTGCCTCGGCTATGAATGTCCTGAGAGGTCGGGCCTGCACGTCCCTGAGGGGGTGATCGTGGAGGTGGTGGACCCCCAGACAGGAAAGGCGGTTCCCCCTGGTGCGGTGGGGGAGATAGTGGCCACCTCCTTCGATCCCTCCTTCCCTATGATCAGGTTTGCCACCGGGGACCTCTCCCTGCTCCTGAGGGAGCCCTGCCCCTGTGGACGCACCTCCTGGAGGCTCAAGAAGATCCTGGGGCGGGTCGATCAGGCGACGAAGGTCAAGGGGACCTTTATCCACCCCTGGCAGACTGATGAGGTAGCCTCCCAGTTCCCCGAAGTCTTCAAGTATCAGGTGATCATAACCAGGGTGGGCTACACCGACAGGATGACCTTCGTGGCCGAGGTGAGGGACGAGACCGTGGACAAGGAAAAGCTCAGGAGGAGGATCGAGCGGGCGATAAAGGAGACCCTGACCATAAGGGGGGAGGTGGAGATAGTCCCCGCAGGGTCCATCCCTGATAGGCATCCCAAGATCATGGACAAGCGCCAGTGGGAGTGAAGGAGAAGATAAAGATAGGAGGGGTGATGCAGAGCGAGGGGAGGGCCCTGCTGAGGGTCCTCTCGGTACCCGATCGGCCAGGGGTGGCCAGTACTCTCTTGAGCGTCCTGGGACAGAACGGGATAAACATCGAGTTCCTGGTGGAGGGGGTCGACATAGAGGGATGCGGTAACTTCTCCATCTGCATAGACCAGAAGGACTTGGATGCCGCCCTTGGGGTGCTGGGGACGGTCAAGGAGAGGATAGAGGCCAAGGGGATTTCTTACCTGCCGGATGTGGCGGTCCTGAGCGTCTTTGGCCCCCACCTGAGGGAGAAGCCGAAGGTGCCAGGGGTGATGTTCAGCGCCCTGGCCAGTTGCGGGATAAACGTGATCGCTATAAGCACCTCCATCTCCAGCGTCTCCTGCGTGATCGAGGCTGCCTATCTGGATGACGCTATAAGGGCATTGCAGGAGGCCTTCGATATCCCTTTTGTCCAGGTGAAAAAGAGGCCGAAGGACTATTAAGGGAGCTATCCTTCCTGGAATCGGGGCAAAAGAACGGTGAAGGTGGTCCCCTTTCCCTCCTCGCTCTCCACGGTGATGGAACCGAGGTGGGCGTCGACGATGCTCTTCACGATGGAAAGTCCCAGCCCCGTCCCCACGATCCCCCTGGTTTTCTCCGATTTCACCCGGTAGAACTTGTCGAAGATCCTGGGCAAATCCTCCTTGGGGATTCCGATCCCGGTATCGCTCACCGTGGCCTTCACATAATCCCCCTCTCCCCTCACCTCCACCCTGACCTTACCCCCCGAAGGGGTGTACTTTATGGCGTTGCTCACCAAGTTGGTGAAGACTCCCTCTAAGTTATCCCGGTCGCCCAGC
>CBEVRB010000034.1:0-16451 GCA_965552155.1 uncultured bacterium | reverse complement strand
CTCTTTGCCCATGCAATCCACAAGCTGAGCCGCCGAAAGGACGGCCCCCTGATCAAGGTAACCTGCAGTGCCTTGCCTGAAACCCTGCTTGAATCAGAGCTCTTTGGCTACGTCCGGGGGGCCTTCACTGACGCCAAGAAGGATAAACCCGGCCGCTTTAAGTTGGCAGAGGGCGGTACCATCTTCCTCGATGAAATAGGGGACGTCTCTGCGGCTGTTCAGGTGAAGCTCCTCCGGGTGATTGAGCAGAAGGAATTCGAGCCCTTGGGGGCCACCTACACGGAGAAGGTAGACGTGAGGATCATCGCCGCCACCAATCGGGACCTGGAGGAGATGGTAAAGGCGGGGAGGTTCCGTGAGGACCTCTATTACCGCCTAAACGTGATGAAGGTAGAGCTACCTCCTCTCAGGGAGAGGAGAGACGATATCCCCCTATTAGTGGAACACTTCATCCAGAAGTACAACAAGAAGATGGGAAAGGAGATAGAAGGGGTCTCAGAGGAGGCGATGAGGCTGCTCCTTAATCATCCCTATCCGGGAAACGTCAGGGAGCTTGAGAACATCATGGAGCATGCCTTCATCCTCTGTAAAAGCAGGATCATCCTTCCCGAGCACCTCCCTCATTACCTCTACGCAAAGACACCATCCCTTCCGGCAGCCTCCCTTAAGGAATGGGAGCGGGAGATAATCAAAGAGGTCCTGAGGCGCTCGGGCGGTAACATCACCCGCGCCGCCCGGGAGCTGGGGATCCACCGGACCACCCTCTGGCGCAAAATGAAGAGATACCAACTCACATGATGCAAAATGCCTTATATTGCAATTTGCATCATACAGCGATTTTTGGCTTCCTCTCAGGAATAAAGGACCTTTTGTTGCATTTTGAAACAACAAGCGAGAGGGGAATTTTAAAATTTCAAAGGTTTTCGATAAGTTATGATTTGGCACACCTTATGCTTAAGGAGGGCCCATGAAGATTGCGATCCCTCTTTATGGGGAAAGGGTTGCGCCGCGGGTAGGTTTTGCAAAGGAGGTAATGGTGGTAACGCTAAGGGGAAAAAGGGTGGAAGGAAGGGAGGTGGTGGATATCTCCCACATCCCCCCCTTTCAGCTGCCCGCTTACTTGGCTTCCTTGGGGGTGACGAAGCTGATCACTGGAGGGGTCGATGGCTTTCTGGGGAGGATATTTAAGGCTCACAACATAGATGTGATATGGGGGATTATTGGGAAGGCGGATGATGTCTTGGACTTCTATCTCCATGGAGGGTTGCGGGCGGGGATGGGCCCCTGTCCTCCCCGGAGGCGAAGGAGAAGAGGGGCACATATTCTGAGGGGGATGATTTGAATGATAAAGAAGCATGCATAAATTTAAAATAGAAAGGAGGTGAAGGAGATGCCTTGGTGGGGATTCTGGGGACCTGGGTTTGGCTGGCGAGGTCGAGGACGAGGATGGCGCTGGAGATTCTGGGCAACGGGGATCCCTGGCTGGGCTTGGTGGGGTTGGAGGCCGTGGTGGCCAAGGCCTTACCCGTTCTGGAGACCTTGGTGGTAGAAAACCATGAAGAAAGGAGGTGAAGGAGATGCCTTGGGGTGATGGCACTGGTCCGATGGGGTTGGGTCCGATGACCGGAAGGGGGGCCGGCTACTGTGCTGGCTATCCGGTACCCGGTTATCTGAACCCTTGGGTCCCGGGTCGAGGCTGGTGGGGCCGAGGCCGCGGCTGGGGATTCTGGGCTACCGGACTCCCTGGTTGGGCCCGATGGGGCTGGGGCCGTGGCTGGGTGGCCCCTTATGTCTCACCATGGGTTCCCTATTGGTAACCGGAATAACGTAAGGAGGTGACGAGGATGCGCAGACGCTTTGGCCCTTGGTGGGGATACATGGGTTATCCTCCCCAGGGAGGTGGAAGGTTTGAAGATGCCCAAGGCTCGGAATCTCCTCAGCAAAATCCGGGCCCCTATTGGCCAGGAGGATATGGACCCGGGCCATGGGGCCCCTGGGCCTCATGGGGCTGGGGATGGGGTCCTTGGGCCATGGGCCCCTGGGGGCTATGGGGAGGGCCCCCTCCTGCTCCGGAACAGGAGAAGGAGTTCCTCAGGGATCAGGCGGAGTTTTTGAAGGAGCAGCAGGAGTACCTCAAGAGGCAGATAGAGGAGATAGAGAGAAGGCTCCGCGAGCTGGAATAAGGCCCTCCCCCTCCGGGGGGTTGAAATTGAGACGAAAGGGATTATATTGTGATCTTCACCCTGAGGAGGAGAGGGGTAGATGAGCGAAAAAGAAAGACGTGAAGAGGAAAAATCTTGTGCGGCTTCCAAGGATATGAAGAAAAGGCACGAGGAAGAGAAGCTCAGGAAGAGGCTTGCCGAGATTCGCCATCGGATGATGGTAATAAGCGGGAAAGGCGGGGTGGGAAAGACCACGGTGGCGGTTAACCTCGCGGCGGCCCTGGCAAAAGAGGGATACGATGTGGGGCTGCTCGATGCCGACATCCACGGTCCCAACGTCCCCAAGATGCTGGGGGTAGAGTGGAGGCCCTTAGTCGGAGGGGAGAATGGAATAAGGCCTGTGGAGATCTTTCCCAATTTCAAGGTGGTCTCCATGGCCTTCCTCTTGCCCAATCCCGATTCTCCTGTGGTCTGGCGAGGGCCATTGAAGCACACGGCTATCCGTCAGTTCCTGGGCGACGTGAACTGGGGGAGGCTCGATTACCTCATCATAGATCTGCCACCCGGTACAGGAGACGAGCCCCTGAGTGTGGCCCAGTTGATAAAGGAGGTGGACGGTTCGGTAGTGGTGACCACCCCTCAGGATGTGGCCCTGCTGGATTCCCGGAAGGCAGTGAACTTCAGCCGCATGCTCAAGGTCCCGGTGATCGGGATCGTGGAGAACATGAGCGGGTTTCGCTGTCCTCACTGCGGTCACTACATACCCTTGTTCAAGACCGGAGGGGGGGAAAGAGCTGCCAACGACCTGGCGGTCCCCTTCCTGGGTCGGGTACCCATTGACCCCGCCATCGTGGAGAAGGGCGACAGCGGTCCACCCTTCGTCCTTTCTTTCCCTGATTCCGAGGCCTCAAAGGCCCTGTTGGAGATAGCGAAGAAATGCAGGGAGTTCATGGAGAAGGAAAAGCCGGGGGGAGGAGGGCAATGAGGATAGCGATGGCGTGCGAGGATGATCTCGGCCTGAAGGGTCATCTGAGCCCCCATTTCGGGCGCTGTCCCTTCTATACCTTGGTGGAGGTGGAGGACGGTGAGGTAAGAAAGGTAGAAGTGGTGAAGAATCCTTACTATATGGCCCACGCACCGGGAGTGGTACCGGAGTTCATCAGATCGCTGGGGGCAGACGTGATCATCGCCGGAGGCATGGGACGGCGGGCCATCGATATGTTCGCACGCTTTGGTATAGAGGCGGTCACCACCGGTGCCTCCGCCCCCCTGGAGGAGGTCCTCGTGGGATACCTTGAGGGCAGGATAAGGGGGGCAGAAAGCTGTAGAGATGACGATCATCATCATGGAAAGTGGGGAGGGAGGAGATGAAGATAGCGGTCACCTCAACGGGAAATACCTTAGATTCCCCTGTGGACCCCCGCTTCGGTCGCTGCCGTTTCTTCATCTTTGTGGACCCGGAGACCATGGAGTACGAGGCCGTGGAGAACGAGGCGATGATGGCAGCAGGGGGGGCAGGCCCCCAGGCGGCCCAGATCATCACGAGCCGGGGGGCCGAGGCGGTGATCACCGGAAACGTGGGCCCCAATGCGGCCGCTGCCCTTCAGGCCGCAGGGATAAAGGTGCTCGTGGGGGCAGGGGGGACGGTGAGGGAAAGCGTGCAGATGTTCAAGAGGGGAGAGCTCCAGGAGGCCACTTCACCCACTGTCCCACCCCACAGCGGGATGGGAAGGGGCAGATTCTGATTAAAGGAGGGTAAGATGCCCATCTACGAGTACAGATGTCTGGCCTGCGGGGAGGTCTTTGAGGTCTTTCAAGGAATGGGCGAGAAGGATGATCCTCTCGAGTGCAAGCGATGTGGTTCCAAGGACATAGAGCGGATCCTTTCACCGAGCGCCTTTACTTTTAAAGAGGGGGGATTTTCAGCAAGCAGCGAGAAGTGGGCAGGTGGTGGCAGGTGCTGTGAGAGGGGGGTCTCCTGCGCCAATCCTAAAAGATGCTGTGAAAGGAGGTAAGGAGGATGCCGAGAGGTGATGGGACCGGTCCCCCTGGGGGATTTGGCAGAGGGATGGGAAGAGGCAGGGGAAGAGGAATGGGGAGACGTATGGGGGGAAGGGGTATGGGAGGAGGTTTTGGGCCTGCAGGAGAATGTATCTGCCCTCAGTGTGGGACCACTATACCCCACCAGCCGGCTATGCCGTGTTCGCAGGTTCTCTGCCCTAACTGCGGAACCCCAATGATGAGAAGATAGGGATGAACGACCTGATCAGGAGATGCCAGCAGGCCTTCGGAGGCCGGTGGGTCGGGATAAAGTTCTATCACGATGCCCTCCCTGCAGGAGACCTTGCTCCAGTGAAGGGTATTCGCTTCTGCGAAGCGGTGACAAGGGCTTATGTCTCCCCTGTTATGCTGACCAGGGACGGTCTGGACTGCAACGGCGCTTCCTATATCTTCGGGTGGAACCCCGCCGCTGCCCGGGAGATGATCCGTCGCCTTCACGAGGAAGCCCGGTTTCCCCTGGAGTATGCCCGAGGAGTAGTGAAGGAATTGCCCGTTTTAAACGGAGATTTGAAAGGAGTCGGGCTGAACGTGAAGGACGATCCAGATGTCCTACTTTCTTATTTGCAGCCCGAGCAGGTGATGAAGCTTGTACGTTTATATGAAGTCCGCTTTTCTCAGCGACTGTCTGTAGAGCTTTCAAGTGTCGTGGCGGTCTGCGGGAATGTGGCGGCTAAAGCGCATCTGACGGGCGAACCAACCCTTTCCTTTGGCTGCAATGATTCAAGGAGATATGGGGCCATACCCAGGGACAGGGTGGTGGTGGGTCTTCCCAGGAAGGTGGCCGAAATTCTCCTTGGAGGAGAGGTTTGATCCTGGCCATCGCCAGTGGAAAGGGAGGGACTGGGAAGACCACGGTGGCGACCAACCTCGCCTCGGTGCTCGATGGGGTCCAGTTCATCGACTGCGATGTGGAGGAGCCGAATGCCCATCTCTTCCTGAAACCGGAGATTTATAAAACCTTCTCCGTTACCATATCAGTTCCCAGGGTAGACGAATCCAAGTGTACCTACTGTGGAAAGTGCGCTAAAGCATGTGAGTTCCATGCCATTCTGGTCTTCCCAGGGAAGGTGCTGGTCTTCGATGAGCTTTGCCACGGTTGTGGGGCATGTTCTTACATATGCCCTGAGGAGGCGATCTCGGAACAGCCGAAGGAAATCGGGAAGGTTGAAATCGGCAGATCTGAGGGGATCGATTTTATCCAGGGGGTCCTTCACATCGGGGAACCGATGCCAAGTCCGGTGATAAGAAAGGAGAAGACCTTCCTCAATTCCTCAAAGACGGTGATCCTCGACGCCCCGCCCGGGACCTCCTGCCCTGTGGTGGAGACGGTGAAGGGGAGCGACTTCTGCCTCCTGGTGACCGAGCCCACCCCCTTTGGACTCCATGACCTGGAACTCGCCGTGGGGATGGTAAGGGAGCTGGGGGTGCCCATGGGGGTCCTCATTAATCGGTCCAACCTCGGTGACGGAAGGATCCAGGAGTTCTGTGCCGCCGAGGGGATACCGGTGCTGATGGAATTGCCCTTCGATGAGAGGATCGGACGGATCTGCTCCGAGGGAGGGCTGGTAGTGGAGGAGCTGGAGGGGTTCAGGGAGAAGTTCCTTTCCCTCTATGAAGAGATCCTGCAAGCCTTGGAGGGGTAAAGGTGGACTGGAGGGACCTTTACCGGCAGGATCGTCATGAGGTGGGATACCTCTTTTATAACGAGACGGTGATGGACCACTTCAAGAATCCCCGCAACGTGGGGGAGATACCGGATGCCGACGGGGTGGCCCTGGTGGGGGACCCGACCTGCGGGGATCACATAAGGGTTTACATCAAAGTGGAGGACGAGAGGATCGTGGATTTCCGCTACAAGGTGTTCGGTTGCGCTGCGGCCATAGCCACAACCAGTATCTTGAGCGAGCTGGTGAAAGGAAAACCATTAGATGATGCCCTGATGATCACCGATGACGACGTGATCAAGGCCGCTGGGGGCATCCCTTCGAGGAAGGCCCACTGCTCCCTTTTAGGGGTGGTGGGCCTTCATAAGGCGATAGACGACTACCTGAGAAGGCGGTATGAAGCAACTGGTGGTGATAAGCGGTAAGGGGGGAACTGGGAAGACGACCCTGGTTGCCTCCTTTGCTGCTCTGGCCAAGGGAAAGGTCTTCGCTGACTGCGACGTGGACGCCGCTGATCTATTTCTCCTGTTTGAACCGCAAATAAAGGAAAAGGGAGGCTTTTACGGGGGCAGAAAGCCGGAGGTGGATGAGGAGCGCTGTACGGGCTGTGGGACCTGCACCGAGCTCTGCCGCTTTGACGCCATCCAAGACGGGGAGGTGGACTATGTGGAATGTGAGGGGTGTGGACTTTGTGCCCTTGCTTGTCCTGAAGAGGCGATAAGGATGGTGGAGGCCCTTTCCGGCTGGTGGTACATGGCAGAGACTAAAAACGGTCCCATGGTCTATGCCCAATTGAAGATCGGGGAGGAGAACTCGGGAAAACTGGTCGCCGAGGTGAGGGAGAGGGCCAAGCGGTTTGCCGAAGGCAAAGAACTCGTCATTATCGACGGCCCTCCGGGGGTGGGCTGCCCAGTGATCTCTTCGATAACAGGGGCCGATTTGGCCTTGGTGGTGACGGAGCCGAGCGCCTCGGGCCTTCACGACTTAGAGCGGGCCGTGGAGCTCTGCAGGCACTTTCAGGTGCCTGTTAAGGTCTGCATAAACAAGGTTGACATCAACCCCTCCAAGACAAAGGAGATAGAGGAGTACTGCCAGAGGGAAGGGATAGAGGTGGTGGGCAAGATCCCCTTCGACAGGGCGGTGATAGAGGCCCTGATGGAGAGGAAGAGTCCTTTGGAGTATCCCACCGCTGCAAGAAAAGAGATAGAGAAGGTGTGGGAGCGGCTTAGAGAAGCGCTACAGGAGGGAGGAGATGACAGAGAGGGAGGAACGGCTCCTTAAGGAGGGGTGGCAGAGGAGGTTTGCGGCGGCGGAGCCTCGTTTAAGCGAGGCGGTGAAGATGTATGAGGAGGCGGGCTTCGAGGTCCACTTGGAGCCCCTCAAAGCGGTGGAGGAACCCCCTGAGGGAGGTTGCCAGGGCTGTCGAATATGCTTCCAGGGGATAGAAGATCGCTACAGGGTGATCTTCACCCGACGAAAGAGGAATGAAGATCACAGAGGAGATCCTTTCCACCCTTCCCGATGAGGATATCCCCACGAGAAAGGTCCTCATCGGGGCCTTCTGGACCCTGGTGACGACGAAGGGTTCGGGCCTTGCCTCTACCTTTAGGGACGAAGATCACCATGGCCCTCCACTGAGGGAGGCGGGCAGACTTGAGGAGATGGGAGCAAAGGAACTCGCCCGCTTAGCCCTCTCCTCCTCCCTTCTTGAGGCCTCGGTGGGGATGGCAGCGATAAATTCCCTCATCGAGGTAGAGGAGGAAAGGTGTAAGAAGGTGAATGCCTTCGAGCTTTTAGCGAAAAAAGGAGAAGGAAAGGATATAACCATTGTCGGACATTTCCCCTTTGTGCCTGAGCTCAGAAAGATAGCCCGGGAGCTCTTCGTCCTGGAGAAGAGGCCAAGGGAGGGGGACTTAGAGGCGGACAGGGCCCAGGAGGTGATCCCTCGCTCCCAGGTGGTGGGGATAACGGGCACGGCATTCATAAACCATACCTTGGAGGACCTCCTCTCTCTTTGCCCCCCAGATAGCTTCGTGGTGCTTATTGGGCCTACCAGCCCTCTTACCCCTATCCTTTTCGATCACGGTGTTGACGCCATCTGTGGTTCAAGGGTCACCGACGAGAAAGAGGCCGCTCGCTACGTGGCCCAGGGAGCCACCTTTCGCCAGCTTCATCCCCACGGGGTGAGGCTCCTCACCTTGCTGAAATGAGCCTTCCCAAGGACGCTAAGGTCGCCCTCTTTGTTGGTCCCTTTAAAAAGAGACCCTATTACCTCTTGGGCGCCTGGGCGGAGATGGAGGCGCCCCCTGCCCAGAAGCTCAGGGAGGTGGAATTTGCCCTTCGCTGAAGTCCCTGAGGGGTTTACCAGGATCACCGAGGGGAGAAGGGAGATCCTTGCAAGGGAGGACTTCCTGCCGTATCTCCGGGAGAAGGGTCTCCTTGACCCCGGTCGTCTCTTCAGGGAGCTGGAGGGGATGAGGAAGGGAAAGCTCAAAGGGAGGGGGGAACTCCTGTTGTTGGAAGGGGGAATGAGCCTGGTGGTGAGGAAGTACCAGCACGGGGGGTTGCTGCGGGCTTTCAGTAAAGACCTGTTCGTTTTTGGATCCCGTCCCTTCGAGGAGCTCCTTATCACCGAGTGGCTGCGGGAAAAGGGGATAAGGACGCTGGAGGTGGTGGCGGCGATCAAGGAGAAAATAGCGCCCTTTCTCTACCGTGGCTACATCGTCACGCGCTTTTTGCCCAGGGCAAAGGACATGATCGCCTATCTCCTCAGCTCTCCCCCTTTCAGGGAGCGGCGAGAGATCATGGAAAAGGCGGCCCTGGTCACCAGGGAGGTCCACCGCCTCGGGCTCCTTCACGCCGACCTTCATCTGAAGAACTTCCTGGTGGAAGGAGAGGAGGTCCTCTTGATAGATTTTGACAGGGCGAAGCTCATTACCCCGCCAAAACCCGCTAAGGTGGCCCGTAACCTGAAGAGGCTTGACCGATCGGCGGAAAAGCTCAGGAGGTTGGGGGTGCCCATATCGGCGAAGGATAAACTCGCCTTCTGGCGGGTCTACTGTGAAGGGGAGGACGATATCAAGACCTTGATGGAGGATTACCACAGGAAGTTTCGGCTTTACAGCCTCCTCTACCGCCTTGGATGGAGGATAGAGGGGCTCCTTTACCGCCTTCGCCTTCCCTAAAATCCCTCTATCATCCGCAGGTACACCTCTCGGGCGAGATCGCGGGCGATCTCCCTGAGGGCCTCCTCCTTTCGCCCCTCATCAAGGGCGATATCCCCCCGGACCCGAAACTCCTCCCTTCCGATAAGCCTCCTTATCTCCCAGAGGACCTCTTCGCCCTCCCTCCTTATGAGCTGGAGATCGAGGGAGATCGAGGCCCTGTACTCCCTTGCCCTCCCTTCCTCATCGTAAGCAAGGGAGGCAAAGTGGAGGGAAGTGATCTTCCCCTTGAGGATCGCTTCAGCCGACCCTTCTTCCACCACCTTGACCCCCCTGCGCCTGATCAACTCCGCCCTCAAGGCCTCCTCCATTATCTTTCCCAGGTGGGGTTCATCGGTCTGGTTCTCAAAGGGAGCGATGGCGATGGATCCGATCTCCCCTGGCAGTCTGCCCTTCCCTACGAAGTGATAGCCGCAGCCGAAGAAGAAAACGAGGAAAAGGAAAATGATCCTTCTCAGCATACGATGTTCACCAGCCTTTTCGGGACATAGATGATCCGCCTTATCTCCTTCCCCTCCGTGTGGCGCCTGATCCGGGGGCTCCTCAAGGCCTGCTCCTTTATCCGCTCCTCATCCCAGGAGGCGGGCACGGTGATCCTGTCCCGAAGCTTTCCGTTCACCTGGACCACGATGAGCATCTCCTCCTCGAGGACGGCATCGGGATCATAGCTGGGCCAGGGGGCATCCCAGAGGCTTGGGGAATGACCCAGGGCCTCCCAGAGCTCCTCCGTTATGTGAGGGACAAAGGGATGAAGGAGGATCACCAGATTCTCCAGGGCCTCCCGCCAGAGGGAAAGGATCTGGGGTTCCTGCACTTCCTTCTCCTTCATCAGGTATAGGTAGTTCACCAGCTCCATCACCGCAGCTATGGCGGTGTTGAAGTGGAAGCGCTCGATATCTTCGGTCACCTTCTTTATCGTCTTGTGGACCTGACGGCGGAACTCGGCCCCTTCGGGGGTCAGGGAGGACTGGGGGCCGCGGAAGGGCTCAGCACTTTCTATCTGCTCCCTCATCTCGTAGATGAGGCGCCAGAGCCGATTGAGAAACCGAAAGGAACCCTCTACCCCCTCTTCCTTCCAGTCCAGGTCCTTCTCCGGGGGGGAGGCGAAGAGGATGAATAGCCTCGTGGTATCGGCCCCATATCGGGCTATCATATCATCGGGGTCCACGATGTTCCCCTTGGATTTGGACATCTTGGCCCCATCCTTTATCACCATCCCCTGGGTGAGGAGACGGGTGAAGGGTTCGTCAAACTCCACGATTCCCATGTCCCTGAGGACCTTGACGAAGAAGCGGGAGTAGAGCAGGTGCAACACGGCGTGTTCTATCCCTCCGATGTACTGGTCCACGGGGAGCCAGTACCTGACCCTTTTGGGATCGAGGGGACCTTTATCATAGTCGGCGCAGGCGAACCGGGCGAAATACCAGGAGGACTCGACGAAGGTATCCATCGTGTCCGTCTCCCGGCGGGCCTCCCCCCCACAGCGGGGGCAGCGGGTCCTGACGAACTCCTCACACTCAGCCAAGGGGGAACCCCCTCTCGGCTTGAACTCCACGTTGAGGGGTAACTCCACGGGCAGCTCCTCCTCGGGCACGGGCACGATCCCGCACCTATCGCAGTACACGATGGGGATCGGTGCCCCCCAGTACCTCTGGCGGGAGATCCCCCAATCGCGAAGCCTCCAGTTTACCGCCCTCCTGCCAAGGCCCTCTCGCTCCAGGTGATCAGCGATCGCCTCCGCTGCCTCTCTGTTTCCCATCCCGTTGAAGGGACCGGAGTTGACCATCACCCCGTCACCGGTATAGGCTTCGGTCATCGTGGCGGGGTTGAGCTCCTCCCCAGGGGGATTGACCACCACGACGATGGGTATCCCGTATTTTTTGGCGAATTCAAAATCCCTCTGATCGTGGGCCGGAACGGCCATTATCGCCCCCGTACCGTACTCCATCAGCACGAAGTTGGCCGTCCAGATGGGAATCCTCTCCTCGGTCATGGGGTTTAAACAGTATGCCCCCAGGAAGATCCCCTCCTTTTCCACCTCTTCGGAGCCCCTCCTGATCAGGTCCTCCTTCTTCATCCTCTCCACGAACTCCCTTACCTCCCCTTCCTGAGGTTTCCCCTTGACCAGCTCCATCACCATGGGGTGCTCAGGAGCAAGGACCATGAAGGTGGCCCCGAAGACCGTATCCACCCGGGTGGTGAAGACGGTTATCGTCCCATCCCCATCGGCCAATGGAAACTCTATCTCCACCCCTTCGCTTTTCCCTATCCAGTTCTTCTGCATCGTGATGACCCGCTCAGGCCACCCCTCAAGTTTGTCACACCAGGAAAGAAGCTCCTCCGCATAATCCGTTATCCGGAAGAACCACCCTTCCAGCTCCTTCTTTTCCACCTCGTTGTGGCACCTCCAGCACCTTCCTGCCTCCACCTGCTCGTTGGCGAGCACCGTCTGGCACCCAGGGCACCAGTTCACAAGGGCCTTTCTTTTATAGGCCAGCCCTCGCTCGTACATCCTGATGAAGAAGAGCTGCTCCCACCGGTAGTAGGAGGAATCGCAGGTGGCGAATTCCCTCGTCCAGTCGTAGCTGAAGCCCATCCTTTTAAGCTGGGAACGCATATATGCGATGTTCTCATAGGTCCACTTGGCGGGATGGATCCCGTGCTCTATGGCGGCATTCTCAGCAGGTAGTCCAAAGGCATCCCACCCCATCGGGTGAAGGACGTTGAACCCCTGCATGTGCTTGTAGCGGGCCACCACATCCCCTATCGAGTAATTCCGTATATGACCCATATGGAGCTTGCCAGAGGGATAAGGAAACATCTCTAAAAGATAATACTTGGGTTTGTTGGGGTCTTCCGTCACCCTGAAAAGGTCCTTCTCCTCCCAGTATCTCTGCCATTTCAGCTCTATCCCTTGAGGGTCGTACCTCTCCTTCATATCCCCAGCATCCTCCTTATCCTTATTCTCAGGGCGTTCAAGCGGATGAACCCTTCGGCCTCTGCTTGGCGATAGACCCGATCCTCCTCAAAGGTGGCAAATTCAGGGTGATAGAGGGATCGGGGGGATTTCCTTCCCACCACCGTGCAGTTTCCCTTATAGAGCTTGAGGCGGACAGTGCCTGTGACCCCCCTCTGGGTGGCGTTTACAAACTCCATTAGGGTCTCCATCTCGGGGGAGAACCAGTAACCGTAGTAGATGAGCTCTGAGATCTTGGGCACGAGTCCATCCCTTATGCGCATCACCTCCCGGTCCATGGTGATCGACTCTATGGCCCGGTGGGCTATATGGAGGATTGTCCCCCCGGGGGTTTCGTACACCCCCCTCGATTTCATCCCCACATATCGGTTCTCCACTATGTCGATGCGGCCGATCCCGTTGGAGCCTCCGAGGGCATTGAGGTGGGAGAGAAGCTTCGCTGGAGAAAGCTCCTTCCCATCCACCTTTACCGGGACCCCATCCTCGAAGTCTATCTCCAGGTAGGTGGGACGGTCAGGAGCCCTCTCAGGAGCCACAGTCATGGTGAACATCCCCTCATCGGGTTCCCGCCAGGGGTCCTCTAAGATGCCGCCCTCGTAGCTTATGTGGAAGAGGTTGCGATCACAGCTATAAGGCCTCTCTGGGGTGACAGGTACAGGGATCCCCCGGCTTTTGGCATAAGCTACGAGGTCGCTTCTGGATCTAAACTCCCATTCCCTCCAGGGGGCAATCACCTTTATATCGGGGTCGAAGTAGTAATAGGTCAGCTCGAAACGGACCTGGTCGTTCCCCTTGCCCGTTGCCCCGTGGGCGACGGCGTCCGCTCCTTCATTCTTAGCCACCCTCATCTGGCCCTTGGCGATAAGGGGCCTGGCGATAGAGGTTCCCAAAAGATATCCACCTTCGTAAACGGCGTTGGCCTTTAAGGCCTGAAAGACGAAGTCCCTGGCGAACTCCTCCCGCAGATCGTCTATGTAGACCTTAGAGGCCCCAGTGGCTAAGGCCTTCTGCTTTATCTCCTCGAGATCCTCGGCCTGGCCGATGTCGGCGCAGTAGGCGATCACCTCACATCCATATCGTTCTTGGAGCCACTTGAGGATCACTGAGGTATCGAGCCCTCCTGAGTAGGCCAAAACGACCTTCTTTATCCCTGCCATTGTATCAACTCCTTAATCTAATCTCCCAGCAGCGCCTCCAAGATCGCCTTCTGCACATGGAGGCGATTTTCAGCCTGATCAAAGACCACCGATTGGGGCCCATCCATCACCTCATCGGTTATTTCTTCGCCTCTATGAGCGGGAAGGCAATGCATAACCAGGGCCCCTTCCTCTGCGAGGTCCACCAGTTCCCGATTCAGTTGATAAGGGCGGAAGGCCTCCCTCCGTCTCTCCTGCTCCTCCTCCTGACCCATCGAGGTCCACACATCGGTGTAGAGGACTTGGGCGCCTCTGGCCGCCTCCCGGGGATCATGGGTCAGGTGGACAGATTGAGGGTTCTCATCCTTTGCCCTCCTGAGTATTTCCCCATCCGGCTCATAATCAGGGGGGGAGGCCACCCAGAGCTCCATCCCCATCCTCAGGGCCCCATTTATCCAGGAATTGGCCACGTTGTTGCCATCGCCGATATAGGCGACCTTCACTCCCTCGTACCGTCCCAGTTTTTCCCAGATGGTAAATATATCTGAGAGGATCTGGCAGGGATGAAGAAGATCGCTCAAGCCGTTTATCACGGGCACGGTGGCGAAGCGAGCCATCTCTTCCACGTTCCTGTGGGAAAAGGTGCGGATCATGATCCCGTCCACATACCGGGAGAGGATCCGGGCGGTATCGGCCACCGTTTCCCCCCTCCCTAATTGCATCTCCTGAGAACTGAGGAAGAGGGCATGTCCTCCCAACTGATACATCCCCACTTCAAAGGAGACCCGGGTCCGGGTAGAGGGCTTCTCGAAGACCATCCCCAGGGTCTTCCCCTCGAGGGGCCTGTAATTTTCGCCCCTCTTCTGCATCTCCTTCAGCTCCTTGGCCCTTCTCAAGAGGGCCAGGAGCTCCTCCTTGCTGAAGTCATAAAGGCTCACAAAATCCCTTTTCATGGCCTATAAGCCTTTGGAATTGAAAGTAGAATTTTACTTTGTAAAGTCCCGAAAAGCAAGGAGCGTCATTCCGGCACTGTCACCCTGCTGCCTGATTGCTCAACCCTGCATAAAAACTTGACATGTGAAAATTAAATGCCGATAATAACAAAATGTAATGCCCTTTATAAAGAGGAGAGAGGTATGTCTGAACGATTGGGGCAGTTGTTGTTGAAGGCAAACATGGTGACGGAGGATCAGTTACGCAGGGCCCTCGCAGAGCAGCGGGTGAAAGGAGGAAGCCTCAGCTCCATCTTGATTGATCTCGGCTTTATCAAAGAGGAAGACCTCCACAAGTTTTTACATCAGCGGTACGGAGTTCCGTCCATCAACGTCGTCAACTTGGAAATAGATCCGAAGCTTGCTGAACTCATAGGGACCGACTTTATGCGAAAGCACCTGGTGATCCCTGTAAAGCGAAGCGGCTCTACGTTGTACGTGGCCATGGCCGACCCCTTCGACTTCTCCGTGATAGACGATCTCAAGTTTCACACCGGCTATCACGTTGAGGCCCTTGTGGCCCCGGAGTCGGACATAAGAAGGGCCATAGACCGGTTCCTCAATCCCACCGCAGCCCTGACGGATACCCTGGAGAGGATCGAGGATGATACGGTGGAGGTGGTGGAGCGAGAGGAGAGCTTTGATCTCTCGGAGCTGGAGAAGACCGCTGAAGAGGCGCCGGTCGTAAAGCTCGTCAACCTCATCCTGGCCGATGCGATAAGTAAGGGGGCAAGTGATATCCACCTGGAGCCCTATGAGAAGTATTTCCGCGTCAGATATCGGATTGATGGAGTCCTTTACGAGGTTATGAGGCCACCTCTGCGGATGAAGAACGCCATCATCTCCCGAATAAAGATCATGTCCCAGTTGGACATAGCCGAGAGGAGGCTCCCCCAGGATGGCCGATTCCTCATCAGGATGGGAGACAGGGAGATAGACTTTCGTGTCTCCGTGATGCCTACCTCCTTTGGAGAGAAAGTAGTCCTGAGGCTCCTCGATAAGGCGAGCCTTCAGCTCGATATGACCAGGTTGGGATTTGAGGAGGACGAACTCGCCAAGTTCCAGAAGGCGATTTATAAGCCTTACGGCATGATCTTAGTAACAGGGCCCACGGGGAGCGGGAAGACCACCACCCTCTATTCGGCCTTATCAGATCTGAACAAGATAGCCGTCAATATTTCCACCATTGAGGACCCCATCGAATTCAGCATCCCAGGGGTAAATCAGGTCCAGGTTCACGAATCGATAGGGCTCACCTTTTCCCACGCCCTGAGGGCCTTTCTGCGCCAGGACCCGGACATCATCATGGTGGGAGAGATCAGGGATCTGGAGACGGCGGAGATAGCGGTAAGGGCAGCCCTGACAGGACACCTGGTCCTCTCCACCCTCCATACCAACGACGCACCGAGCACGATGACGAGGTTACTCGACATGGGGGTAGAACCGTTCCTCGTCTCCTCAGCGGTGGTGATGGTGGTTGCCCAGCGACTGGTCAGAAGGATTTGCCCGGACTGCAAGGAGCCGGTCGAAGTTCCGCAAGAAGCCCTGTTAGAACTCGGGATCCCCCGGGAGGAGATAGAGAACGGCTTTAGGTGCTGGAGGGGAAAGGGATGTCCCCGTTGCAGCAACATAGGATACCGGGGGAGGATCGCCCTCTTCGAGGTAATGCCGGTGGATGAGGAAATAAAGGAACTGGTTTTAAGGAGGGCCCCTGCTACGGAGATTCGGGAAGTAGCCATAGCGAACGGCATGAGGACCCTGCGAGAGAGCGGCATCGCGAAGGTAAAGAAGGGCATCACCACTGTCGAAGAAGTACTTAGGGTCACAGCGGATTGATCATCGAAGGAGGTGAGAGGAGATGGTCGAGCTCCAGGAACTTCTGAGGATAATGATAGAGAGGGGAGCAACGGATTTGCATATAACTACAGGCTCTCCTCCGCAGATAAGGGTCAGCAGCAGGCTCGTCCCCCTCGATTATCCGCCGTTGACACCCGCTGATACCAAAAAGCTCTGCTATAGCGTTCTCACCGAGGCCCAGAAGAAGAAGTTTGAGGAGGAGCACGAGCTCGATTTCTCCTTCGGCATAAAGGGGCTCTCGCGTTTTCGTGGCAATCTCTTCATCCAGAGAGGAACGGTGGCGGCCGCCATCCGTACGATCCCTTTCAAGATCAGGAGCTTCCAGGAACTGGGGTTGCCTCCCTTCGTGGAGGACCTGGTCAAAAAACCAAAGGGGCT
>CBEVRB010000033.1:0-16870 GCA_965552155.1 uncultured bacterium | reverse complement strand
AAAATCGCCATCGGGAGGGCAGCCCGGAGTCCCCGCTCCACGGACCGATTGAGCATGATCTGGCCTAAGGGCCCAAGAGGCACAGAGTAGATAAAGCCTATGAGGAGGCCAGCAATTGCCATCTTTTCAATTGCTTCGAAGGACATCCTTCTTCATCGCATTGACAAGGGCTGTCTTTGCAGCAGCAAGGACTAAGGAGTAGTTACTTGCAGTGGTTCCGAGAATATCCGATGCCTCCTTCAAATAATTCTTCAACACCGAAAGGGGCTCCTCCTTCTGGAACTTAAGCAAATGGGTAACTCCCCACAGGTATTCGATCTTTATACGCTTGCCCTGGCTTTTGTAATACAGTACCATTAACGTTTCGACGCCATATTTTGACGTCCTTATCCTGTCAACGATGGGCAAGATGTCTTTTTTATAGAGGGCCCTTTCACCGGCGAGCAGCTCCAAGGGCCTGAAGGGATTGAGTCTCCTTCTCATCTCATTGGGATATGGCTGGCCGATCACCATATCCGCCTCGCCATATATCAAAGGCAACACGAGCTGTTCGATATGTTTGGATTCAAAGCCGACGATGTCAGCATCTATGAATAGAATTACATCCCCTTTTGCCAGCTCTACTCCCTTTGTCATAGCATATGATTTGCCCATGTTTTCGTTAAACTCCACATATCTGAATTTGTCATCTCCTAAAAACTGGCCTAATATCTGAGCAGTGTTGTCCGTTGAACCATCATTTACCACGATCGCCTCGTCAATTGTGTCGCAGTCTAACACAGTTTTCACTACGCCTCCAACCGTCCTCTCCTCGTTGTACACGCAGATCACGGCTGTAATGGTCCGTCCGGCTTTCATGGTCGTCCTCCTGTTATCGTCACATCATCCCCTCCAGGGACCAGACGAAGGCGTGGATTCCGCCCTGGGGCCTCTGGCATAGATCGCGCAGGGCCTCCCAGAGCCTTCTGGCCTCGGAGTCCTCGAGGGCGACCATCAAGGCCCTGTTCCAGGAAGGCCAGGCATGGGTACCGAACTTGGGTTCGCTCCTTGAACCTCGGCCGAGGACCCTCTCCCACAGGGTGTAGACCTTGACCCCCGCCCCTTCAAGGGCCTCCATCACCTCCTCCTCCATGTCCACGTCGTACACGATCCACATCATCTTCATCGTCGCCTCGCCTCCACCAGGTGGTATATCACCGGCACAATCACCAGGGTGATGAGGGTGGAGACGCTCAAGCCCCCGAGCATGGTGATCCCGAGGCTGTTCCACATCTCGCAACCCTCGCCCCGGGAGAGGGCCATGGGAAGCATACCGAGGAACGTGGTGGCCGTGGTCATGAGCACCGGCCTCAGCCTGTCCCTGCCGGCAGTGGCGATGGCCTCCGAAAGCCCGTATCCCCTCTCCCTCAGGATGTTGGTATAGTCTATAAGCACGATGGCGTTCTTTGTGACGATCCCCATGAGCATGATCAATCCCAAAAAAGAGAAGATGGAAAGCGTCGTCCCCGTAAGCACCAGGGCGAAGATCACCCCGGTTACGGCAAAGGGAAGCGAGAACATGATGACAAAGGGGTGCCGATACGACTTGAACAGCGAGGCCATGACCATGTAGACCATGATTACCCCGAGGACGAAGAGGGTGCGCAGATCCCTGAAGGCCTTCTGCTGCTCCTCCACCTCCCCTGCGAAGTGTACCTTTACCCCCCAGGGGATATCCATTCGGGCAAGTTCCCGCTTTATATCCTCCACCACGTCCCCCAGGGGGCGGCCGAGGACGTCGGCTTCCACCTTGACTATCCGCTGGCGGTTTCTCCTCTCTATCTCCACGGGACCATAACCCTCCCGGACGGTGGCGATATTCCCGAGCCTCACCTGAGTCCCCAGGAGGGTGGGGATGGGGACCTCCCCGATGCTCTCTATGCGGTTTTTGTCCCGGTCCCTCAAGCGCAGGAAGACGTCGTAATCCTCCCCTGCATCCCTGAACTCGGTGGGGTCATCGCCATAGAAGTAGTTCCTCAGGGCCTGCGCCACCATGGCCACATTGACGCCGACCGAAGAGGCCTTTTCCCTGTCCAGTTCCACCCACAGCTCGGGCCTCGGGGGCTTTTGGCTGAGGGTCACATCGACCGCCCCCGGGATCTTCTCCACCCGCTCCTTGAGCCTCTCTGCGAAGCGCGTAATCACCCCAAGATCATGCCCCCAAACCTCAACCGAGATCCTCCTTTTCCCGCCCATGAGCACCTGAGCTATCCCAGGGGCGGCGCTCACCGAGAGCCTGCTCAGGCCCGGGGTCTTCTCGACCTCCTCCCTTAGGGCCGCTGCCACCTCCTTTGCCGACCTCTGCCGTTCAGCCTTCTTCACCAGTTTCAGCCCCACCTCGCCCACATTGGCCCCCTCCTCGAATCCCAGAGCTGTCCCTATCCCCTTTTCCGTCTGGCCGCAGAAGGCATAATGGTGTTTCGCCTCGGGTACATGAGAGAGGATCTCATTTATTCGTCGCAGGACCCGGTCCGTCTCCTCGATCCTGGTCCCTTCAGGTAGCCTGAAGCTTATGCTGACCTCCCCCGAATCCATCTCGGGTGAAAGCTCCGTCCCCACCAGAGGGAAAAGGCCAAGGCTGAAAGCGAAAAGTGTGGCCGAGATCCCCACAACCGTCCACCTGTGCCCCATGGCCCATCCCAGAAGCCTCCTGTAGAACTCCTCGATGGCGCGAAAGCTCCCTTCAAGCCTTTGGTCAATCCGGGACAGAAGGCCCTTGGCCCCTGAGATCTGAGGAGGGCTCAGGAACTTCGAGGCAAGCATCGGCGTGAGGGTCAGGGAGTTGAACAGCGAGGCCATTATCGAAACGGTGATGACGAAGGCCAGCTGCTTGAAGAAGATGCCGGTCAGTCCCCCGACGAACATCAGCGGTATGAACACGGCCACAATGGTCAGGGTGGACGCTGCCACCGCAAGCCCCACCTCCGAGGAGCCGAACACCGCAGCCGGCACGGGCCTCGCCCCCCGCTCCAGGTGGCGGGTGATGTTCTCGAGGATCACGATGGCGTCATCCACCACCATCCCGGATGCGATGGCCAGGGAGGAGAGCGTGATGGTGTTTATCGTGTAACCGAAGATCAGCATCAGGATGAAGGCCGCAATAAGTGAGAAGGGGATGGTCAATAGAATGATGACACTGCCCCAGAACCGCCTGAGGAAGAAGAAGGTGACCATCACCACCAGCAAGAGGCCTATGTATAGGGTTTCCTTCAGGTTATCCAGTGCCCACCGGATGAACTCCGAGCTGTCAAAGACGATCGCGATCCTCACATCGCTTGGCAGCTCCCTCTCGATCTCCTCAAGTTTCTCCTTGATCCGGTCTACCACCTCCACGGTGTTTGTGCCCGTCTGCTTCTGCACGGCCACCACTACTGCCGGCCTCCCGTCCCCATAGCCCATCATCATGGGTTCCTCGAAGCCGTCGGTGACCTCCGCCACATCCTTCAGGTAGATCAGCCTTCCCCGGTAGCTGCCGATGACGGTGGAGGCGATCTCCTTTACGGTCCTGAACCTCCCTGGGACCCTTATGGCATAGGCCATTCTGCCGAGCTTCACCTCACCCGCCGGAAGGTCGACGTTTTCGGCAGCAAGGATCTTCCCTATCTGTGGCAACGACAACCCGTAGGCTTCGACCTTCTTCAGGTCAAAGCGCACGTTTATCTGGCGCTTCAACCCCCCGTAGAGCACTATGGCACCCACGCCGGGGACGCGCTTGAGCTCGTCGGAGATCTGCTTGTCCACGATGTGGTAAAGCTGCGGGTAGCTCTCTTTGGCGGTCACAAAGAAGAACATCACGGGCATGGTGGCCGAGGAGAACTTGAAGATCATGGGCTCTTCTATATCCTCTGGCAGATCCCTTTTGGCCAGCTCCAGCGCGTCGCGGATGTCGTTGGTGGCCACATCGAGGTCGGTCCCCCACTCGAAGCGGCAGTTGACCACCGAGAGGTTGTCGAGCGACTTGGAGGTCAGGCGGTCAAGGTTCGAGACCCTGGTGAGCTGATCTTCGATGTATTTGGTCACGTCCGACTCCACATCGCTTGCTGAGGCCCCGGGCCACAGCGTGATCACACTCACCTGGGGGGGTTCAATCTCGGGCAAAAGGTCTATCTTCAGGCGGGTCAAGGCCACAGCCCCGAGCAGTATGACCCCGAAGAAGACCATCACCGTCATCACGGGGTTGCGAACCGATACCTCCGGAAGCCTCATGCCTTAAGCCCCCTGATGAAGAGATCCATGGTGTAGTGGATCAGCTGCTCGACGTCGGTACCGATGATCTCCCGGTTGACCTCCTCCTCGAAGAGAAAGAGGATGCCGTTGGTCGCCCCCCAGAAGGCCACGGCCGCCTTCCAGGGATCGACGGTGGCGAAGATCCCCTCCCGGATCCCCCGCTCGACCACTTCTGCAAAGAGCCTCAAGCACCGTGTCCCACGTTCGATGTTCCCCTGGATCAGCTCTCGCGGCAGCTCCTTGGAGACTTCCCCGTGCTCCAAAAAGAAGAAGACCCGGAAGTAGTCTCTGTGCTCCAAATAATACTCGTAATAGACCTCCCCGAGCCGCCTGATGATCTCCTCGGGCCCTAAGGGGAGGGAGAGGGTCTCCTCGATCCGGTCGAAGAGGATCTGGAGCCCCTCGGACATCACCGTCACATAGAGCTCCTCCTTGGTCCTGAAGTAGGAATAGAGGGTCCCCTTGCCGAGCTCGGCCCTCTGGGCGATCTCGTCCATGGTGGCAGAGCCAAAGCCCTTCTGCAGGAAGACCTCCCTGGCGGCCTGAAGGATCTGCTCCCGCCTGGCCGCCCGCTCCCTCTCCCTTCTCTCCTCGAGCCCCATTTTCGACCATCAGTCAATTTTCGACCAAAAGTCATTTTACTCGTCGATCTCTACCTTGTCAACCCGAACGGGCAGATGGAATGGGAGACTTTAAGGGTGATTTATGGACTGGGTGATTTTGTATTGGGCTTCGTCATCGATATCCTCTATCACCCCTCGGCATTCCACCTCCACTTCCAAGATGTCTTCCTTATGCCGCTCCAGGATCTCCCTTGCCCCCTTATCCCCTGTAAGTCCCCTCAGCTCCTCCCCGTAACGGCTGAGGGAAAGGATAACGGGATGTCCCCTCCTGCCCCTCCAGGTGGGAAGGACGATCCCCCTTTCCCCTTTAAGGAAGGCCTCAATCAGGAGGTCGATGACTTCTGGGGGGATGAAGGGCTGGTCGGCCAGGGCGATCATGAGCCCCTGGCTTTCGGATGCCACGGCATCAAGCCCCCTCCTTAAAGAAGTGCTCATCCCCTGGGAATAGTGAGGATTTATCACCGCCTTCACCTTCTTCCCCCTTATCAGGGGAAGGAAATCATCGGCCCGATGGCCCAGGACCACTATCACCTCATCCACCCTGGACCTCACGAGGTTTCCCAAGGAGACCTCGAAGATGGTCCTATCCCCTAAGGGCAGAAGGAGCTTCGGCCTCCCCATCCTTTTGGCCTCCCCTGCTGCCAGGAGCAGGGCGGACATGAAGGATTTCCCCATCCTCCCCTTTTGACAGCTCGGTGCTCGAAGTGATAATAGAGGAAAGAATGATAGATTTCCACACCCATATCTTTTCCCCTTCCGTGAGGGAAGAGAGGGAGAGGTTTTTTGCCCGAAACAGGATCTTTCACTCCATTTACGCCGATCCCAAGGCGAAGATGGTAGGGCTGGAGGAGTTGATCGAGGTAATGGACAGGGAAGGGGTGGAGAGGGCGGTGGTGTGCGGTTTCCCATGGGAGGATCTGGAGGTATGTCAGAGGGAGAACGACTACCTCCTGGAGGCGATGGTCCGGTACCCGAGGAGGGTCCTCCCCTTCGTGACCTTCCCCTGGGGAAAGGAGGGGCTCGAGGAGCTGGAGCGGGCCCTTGGGGCCGGGGCCAGGGGAGTAGGAGAGATAGCTCCCGGGACCTATGAGGAGAGGCTCATCCCCCTTGAGGAGATGAAAGAGGCCTTCTCGATGGCCCAGGAGGCAGGGGTCCCCGTTCTCATCCATTACAACGAGCCCTTAGGGCACGATTATCCGGGGAAGGGAAAGGTCGGACTCAGGGAGATCGAGGTCCTGATAAGGACCTTCCAGGGGGTGGACATCGTGCTCGCCCATCTGGGAGGGGGATTCTTCTTTTACGAACTCATGCCCGAGATAAAGGAGATCTGCAGCAGGGTATGGTACGATACGGCCGCTGCCCCTTTCCTTTATGATAGGAAGATTTACCGGATAGCCTTCCAGGTAGTGGGCGAAAGGCTCCTTTTCGGCTCCGACTATCCCCTCCTCTCCCCCTCCCGCTACCTGCGGGACATGGAGGGACTGGGCGAGGGAGAAAAGGAGGCTCTACTTGAGGCCAACGCCAAGAAGCTCCTACGCCTGACCGATTAGCCCTCCTTGATTTCTCCGAGATACCCTGGGCATAATGGAGGCGATGCAGGAGATTGGCCTCCTCTTGCCTCTGGTGAGCAGGCCCTCCCGTTACATGGGCGGTGAGGTGAACTCCCGGAGACCCTCCGGAGGGGGGGAAGTGCTCTTTGCCCTCGCCTTCCCGGATGCCTATGAGATCGGGATGTCCTACCCGGGGCTCCAGATCCTCTATCACGTGCTTAACTCCCTCGAAGGGGTGGACTGCGAGAGGGTCTTCTGCCCCTGGGTGGACATGGAGGAGCTCTTGCGCCGTCGCTCCCTCCCCCTCTTCAGTCTCGAGTCGAGAAGGCCCCTCCGGGAGTTCGACATCATCGGCTTCTCTCTCCAGTACGAGCTCACCTATACCAATCTCCTGAGGATGCTCGAGCTGGCGGGGATCCCCTTGCTCGCCTCCGAAAGGGAGGAGGAGATGCCCTTGGTGATCGCCGGGGGGCCCTGCGCCATGCAGCCGGAGCCCCTGGCGGATTTCGTGGATTTGTTCGTCCTGGGGGAGGCCGAGGAGCTTCTCCCCGAGCTGATAGGGACATTCTCCAGGTGGAAGGAGGAGGGAAAGAGGGATAAGGGACGGCTCCTTGAGGAACTCTCCCGGATAGAAGGGGTATACGTCCCTTCTTTCTTCTCCCCCCGCTATCATCCCGACGGCACCCTCAGGGAGATAGTCCCTCTGCGAGAGGGGTACGAAAAGGTAATCCGTCGATACGTAAGGGACATCAACTCCGTCCCCTACCCCACCCGCCCCATCGTCCCCTTCATGCGGGTGGTCCATGACAGGCTCAGCGTGGAGATAGCGAGGGGTTGCGGCTGGGGCTGTCGCTTCTGTCAGGCGGGCTTCATCTACCGTCCCCTCAGGGAACGGGGAGGGAAGGAGATACTGGAGATCGTCAGGGAGGCCCTGGGCTCGACCGGCTACGACGAGGTCTCCCTCCTCGCCCTGAGCGCAGGGGACCACCGCTGTCTCTTCTCCTTGGTAAGGCACCTGATGGAGGAGCTCGAGGAGGAGAGAATCGCCCTCTCCCTCCCCTCCCTCAGAGTGGGGACCTTTCCCGAGGGACTCCTCGAGGAGATAAAGCGAGTGAGGAAGACGGGCTTCACCCTCGCCCCGGAGGCGGCCACCGAGAGGCTCCAGAGGGTCATAAACAAGGTCATACCCCGAGATGAGCTCCTGGAGGCGGCCTCCCGCCTATACCGGGCGGGATGGAGGGTGATGAAGCTCTACTTCATGATCGGGCTTCCCACCGAGAGGGAAGAAGACATCAGGGAGATCGCCCGCCTCGCCCGGGAGGTGAGAGCCAGGGGAGGACAGGTGAACGTGAGCATCTCCACCTTCGTTCCCAAGTCCCACACCCCCTTTCAGTGGGAGAAGATGCTCTCCCTGGAGGAGATAGAGGAGAAGCAGTCCCTCTTGAAGGGGGTCCTCAGGGGGAGAGGGATCAGGCTTAAGTGGCACGATCCGAAGATGAGCTTCCTTGAGGGGGTCTTCGCTCGGGGAGACAGGAAGTTGGGAAAGGTGCTCCTTGAAGCCCATAGAAGGGGGTGCCGCTTCGACGGGTGGAGCGAGCACCTGAAGTGGGATAGCTGGCAGGAGGCCTTCGATCGAGCCGGGGTGGATCCCTCCTTCTATATCTCCCGGGAGAGATCGCTCGAGGAGGTCCTTCCCTGGGCCCACCTGGACCCGGGAGTGAAGGTGGAGTACCTGAGGGAGGAGCGGGAGAGGGCCTACCGGGGGCTTCCTACCCCTCCCTGCAGAGAGGGGTGTGAGCGCTGCGGGATATGTGGGGAGCGAGGGGGATTGGTCCTCGCGGATCCGTCGGACATGCCTCCCCCCGCCCGTCGGGTCGGGGTCAGGGAGGTGGTGCTCAGGAAGCCCTGGGTGAGGAAGATCCGTTCCCGCTTCCTCAAGCTGGGAGAGGCCCGCCTCCTCGGCCACCTGGAGATGATCGATGTCTTCCTCAGGGCGGCCAGGAGGGCCTCCATCCCCATGCGTTTCTCTGAGGGCTTTCACCCCCTCCCCAGGATAACCTTTTCCAATCCCCTGCCCGTGGGGGTGGAGAGCCTCGCCGAATTCGTGGACCTGGAGCTGAGGCGATATATCAAGGCCTCAGAGTTTGCGGAGAGAATGAACAGGGAGCTTCCTGATGGGCTGAGAATCCTCTCCTCGGCGGAGATGGCCTTCAAGGGGAGGGCCCTCCCCAACCTCTTCACCGCAGACCTCTTCCTCATCTCCTTCGAGCACCTTCCCTCACCCCCTCCCTTGGAGGAGGTGAGAGGAGCGCTCAAGGACTTTTCTCGAAGGGACCGGTTCCCCGTGAAGGTGGAGAAGAAAAAGGGGATTAGGGAGGTGGACCTCGTCCCCTTTGTGGAGGGTCTGAGGGCGCTGCCCCTGAAGGAGTTCAAGCCTCCTGTTCCCCTTCCCGCGGGGGTCCCTTCTCCCTCGGATATCCTCGAGACTGAGTGGGCTGTAGAGTTGAAATTAAAGAAAGCAGCCGGAGTAAAGCCCCAGCGGTTTATCTCCGCCCTCCTTGGCCTCTCTTCCGATGAGGAAAGGCTCCTCAGGGTGCTGAAAGTGGAGTCTCTCCCGCCCCCCCTTTAGGACGGTCACATCTTGTATTTCCCGAAGACCTCAGGGCTCAGGCGCTCGAGCCACTTGCTCAGTTCCTCTGACTCCTCTATCTCCCTCTTCTCCTTCAGGATCCCCAGATCCGCCGCCTCCTTAAGCACCTTCTCGGTGCAGTAGATGGGGGCCTCGGCCCTCACCGCCAGGGCGATGGCGTCGCTCGGACGGGAATCTATCTCCAGTTGCTCTCCTCCCACCGTGAGGTAGATGAGGGCATAGAAGGTGTCGTCCTTGAGCTCCGTGACCACCACCTTTTCCACCACCGCCTGGAACTCTTCCAGCATGTTCTTCAACAGGTCATGGGTCATGGGTCGGGGAGTTGCTACCTTCTCCATCCCCATGGCGATGGCGTTTCCCTCCATCGCCCCTATCCATATGGGAAGGACCTTCTCCCTCTCCGGGTCGAGCAACACCACCACGGTGGTGTTGAGGTGGGGATCAAAGATCAACCCCAAGATCTTCATCCTGACTATCCCTTCCATCTCACCCATTATCCCACAAAAAGGGGAGGGGATCAAAGGCCGACCTTGGCGAGCTCTTCGAGCACCCTCCGCTGCTCCGGGGTAAGCTCCTTTGGCACCCTCACCAGCACCTTCAGGAAGGCATCCCCCCTTCCCCCTCCCTTCAGATGGGGGACCCCCAGACCCTTGAGCCTGAGCTTGGTATGGGGGGAGGTCCCAGGGGGGATCCTCACCCTCTTGGGGCCGTCGAGGGTGGGAACCTCTACCGTCGTCCCCAGACAGGCCTCGCTGAAGCTTATCTCCTTCTCGATGTAGATGTCATCCCCCTCCCTCTTGAAGACGGGATGGGGGGCTATCCTTACCTCCACGTAAAGGTCGCCAGGAGGCCCCCCTCCCCGGCCCGATTCCCCCTTCCCTGCTATCCTCAGCTTCTGACCGTCCCTGACCCCCGGGGGGATCTTCACCGAGATCCTCTCGGCCCTTCCCGCCCTCTCCAGGGTTATGAGCCTCTCGCCACCCCGCGCAGCCTCCTCCAGGGTGATGGTCATCTCCGCCACCAGGTCCCTCCCCTTCTGGGGCTGGGGAGCACCCCCGAAATCAAAGCCGACCCCCCCGAAGGGGCCGCCGAAGGTGGTGTACCGCACCCGGCCCTTCCTGCCACCGAAGAGGGTGGAGAAGATGTCCGAGGTGCTGAAACCAAAGTCCTTGAGCAGGTCCCCGATGTCAAATCCCCGGAAGATCTCCTCCTCCGAGAAGCGCTGGTGGAAGGCCTCGGCGCCAAAGGTATCATACTGGCGCCTCTTCTCAGGGTCGCTCAGCACAGCGTAGGCCTCGTTTATCTCCTTGAACTTCTCCTCCGCCTCCTTGTCGCCCGGGTTGCGGTCAGGATGATACTTGAGGGCGAGCCTGCGATAGGCCCTCTTTATCTCGTCAAGGCTTGCGTCCCTGCTTACGCCCAGTATCTTGTAATAGTCCTTCATCCGTGAACCGTAAGCCTTCCGTAATTCCCCTGATAGACCTCCTTTATCAGGTCGTTGAGATAGCCCTCAGGGTCCGTGACCCCCTCCTTCGGGATCAGGAAGGAGTCGAGGTTCACCTTCTCCCTGATCAGCTTGAAGGCGGGCTCATAGAGCCCTTCCAGGTAGGAAAAGACCTGATGGGGGCCCTCCTCTTCCCGGATGAACTGGAAGAGGAGGTGATCCACCGCCTCCTCGTCAAAGCTTATGGCTATCCCGTAGCGGTCTTTGAAGCTTCGCTCGAAGGCCTTTATCTGGCGGTAAAGCTTGGAGAACTCCTCGAGGACCTGGTTTATATCCTCCTCCCGGCTCAGGAGCCTCTCGACCATAAGCTCCACCCTTCCAGGGGTGAAGAGGGGGCCATATCGCCCCTCAAACTCCCCCTTCCGGGAGAGCACATAGGCCTTCATCTCCTCCCGCTCTTCGGCCTTGGCCCGTTCAAACCTGCGTTTCCTCTCCTCGTTCTGGGGATCGGCCAGCAGCCTCTCCAGTTCTCCCTCCGGGTCCTCCACCATCTCCTTGGTCACCACCAGTTCCCTGATCTCGGTCGAGGGCAGGGTCCTCTCGAATTTGAGGAGCACTTTCTCGATGGCGCTTATCAGCCCTCGCGCCCCGGTGCGCTCCTCGAAGGCCATCTCCGCCAGCTTCCACAGAGCTTCGTCTTCGAAGTAGACCTCTATCCCGTAGGCCCGAAAGTCCCTCTTCTTGTTGGCGATAATGGGGCTGTTGGGGTTCTTCAGGATGGCGTAAAGGTCCTCCACCCCTAAGGGCTGAAAGACGGCGATCACGGGTAGCCTGCCCACGAACTCTGACTCAAAGCCGTAGTTTATCAGGTCCTCGGCCGTTACATGACGGAGGTACTCCGATTTTTCGTCCTTGGAACGGACCTCGGCCCCGAAGCCGATCCCCTCCTTGCTCATCCTCTTGCGGACGATCTCCTCCAGGCCGTTGAAGGCGCCGCTCACGATGAAGAGGATGTTCCGGGTGTTGATGGTCCGCTTCTGGCGCTTCCCCGTTCGGCGGTAGTGCTCTAACGCCTCCATCTGGGAGATGGGATCGTGAGGTACGCGCAGATCCACCTCCGTCTCCTCCATCGGCTTGAGGAGCGCCCGCTGGACCCCGGTGCGGGAGACATCGGGACCGATGACGTTCCCGCTGGAGGCGATCTTGTCTATCTCGTCTATGTAGATGATTCCGTACTGGGCCTTCTCTATGTCCCCTCCCGCCTCATAGACCAGGTCCCTGACCAGGTCCTCCACATCCCCTCCCACATATCCCGTCTCGCTGAACTTGGTGGCATCCCCCTTCACGAAGGGAACCCCTATCTTCTTGGCGATGAGCTTTATCATGTAGGTCTTCCCCACCCCTGTGGGGCCGATCATGATGATGTTGTTCTTTATGTTCCCGGCCCCTGCTGGCTCCTTTCCCTGCTGGAGCATGTACTTGATCCGGTTATAATGGGTACAGATCTTGGTCGCCAGGATCTCCTTGGCTTCCTCCTGCTTCACGATGAAGGTGTTTAGGTAAGAGAGCAGCTCCTCCGGCTTCATGTCGAAGTTTATGGGTGAGGAGGGCTTCTTCTCACCTTTCTCACCCTTCCCGGAGAAGGCAGAACGGGGTTCCAAGGCCGATACCACCAGCTTTATCCTGTCCCCATATTTCTTCTCCAGATAGCGGTTCAGCTCCCGCTCCAGTTCCTTCTGATCGGGAATCTTATCCTTCACCTTCACCTCCTTTATAGTTAGAGCGTCACCTCAACATATCACACCCTCCCCTCTCTCCTCAACTGGAGGGTCCAATCAAAAATTAAGGCTTCCCCCCTCCCCTTTCAAACCGCCAGGAGAAAGGGCCCTTCCCGGCTTTCTCCGAGGGGAGTAACCACGATGGCGGGGCGGTCCTTGAGAGGACACTTGTACTCGCATATGCCGCAACCGATACAGAGGGAAGGATCGACTGTGGGGAGCTTGACCCTCCTCCTCCCGCGAGGGGTCATCACCTCCCCTTCCACAAAGCTTATGGCCTTCTTGGGCGTGGGGCAGTGCTCCTCACAGACAATGCAGTTTATCCCCTGGGCATAGGGGATACAGCGGCTCCGGTCTATATGGGCTATCCCGATCCTAACCTTCGCCTTCTCCTCGGGGGTGAGCCTCCTTATCGCCCCGGTGGGGCACACCTGGGTGCAGAGGGTGCAGGAGTACTGGCAGTACCCCAGGCGGAAGTCAAAAACGGGGGTCCATATCCCCTCAAGTCCCGCCTGAAGGAAGGCGGGCTGAAGCCCTCCGGTGAGGCATACCTTCATGCACTCTCCGCACCTCACGCACCTCCTCAGGAACTCCTCCTCGGGCAGGGAACCAGGGGGCCTTATAACCCCGGGCCTTCTCGAGGGGCGTCCTCCCAATAGGAGGGAGGAGAAGATCGCTCCCCCTGCCAAGGCCCCGATCACCTCCCGGCGTCTCAGGTCTATACGCTCCTTCTGCCCCCCTTTCCCCCTCGAGAATCCGAAACCTATCGCTCCCTGGGGACAGAGGAGCTGGCATCTGCCGCAGAGGAGGCACTCCGCCTTCTTCCACACCCCCTCCCTAGTGGAGGCCGCCCCTGATGGGCACTCCGCCACGCATATGCCGCAGAGGTTGCATCCCTCAGTGACCTTTCTCTCAACGGGGCTCACCGCTGCTATGAGCCCCAGGAGCGCCCCCAAGGGGCAGAGGTGGGTGCACCAGAGGCGACGCCTCCAGAGGTTGAGAAGGAGGATGGCCGCAAGGATCAGGGCGATGAAGAGGGCCTGATGGTAGGAGGGTTGCCTCGGGGTGAGGATCCAGGACTGCAGAAAGCGATAAAGGGGTTCAAAGGCCCTTATTCCATGATCGTAGAGAAAATCGAAGAGGCCCCTTAAGAGGAGGTTCCATACGGGCTCTGCCGCCACCGTAAGGGAACGAATGAGAAGGCTTATGGGATCGAGGAGCCCCACCAGTTGCACCGTGAAGAGAGAACTCGCCAGCAGGAAGAAGAGGACCCAGTACTTTATCCTGTAGCCATTTCCCTCGCTTCCTTGACCCCTCCTTTTATTGAAGGAGCTCACCAGGTCGTTTAGGGTCCCCAGGGGACAGATCCAGCCGCAGAAGGCCCTGCCCAAAAGGAAGGCGAAGGCCACGGTTATGAGGGCAGGGAGCATGAAGGAAGGGACCCGATGGGTGGAGAAGAGGGTGGCGAGGAGCAGCAACGGATCGAAGCGCAAAAAGAGGTTTACGGGGTAGGAGATCAGGTCCTTTCCGCGATAGGTGGTGGAAAGAAAGAGGAAGAAGAAGAGGGCGAAAGCGAACCACTGAACGAGGGGCCTCGCCCGGGCCCACCGCACTTTATGGGACATCCCCTATCCTCTTGGTTCTTACCCTCCTCAGGTCCATTTCCCCCAGGCCCCGCCGGTGAGCGATAGGGATGCAGGAGACCTCCTCTGGCTCTATCCCGAAGATCCTCGCTCCCCAGGTATCCACCGCTACCTGATCCTTCCCGATCACGATCGTGTCCATCCTCCTCACGTTCCTCAGGTTTCCTCCCTGAGGGCCTCCGGCAAGGAGCACCCTGGTGGCATCGAGGACCACCAGATCGGGCTTGAAAAAGGCGGCAAGGTCTGCCAGGGACTCGCCCAGACGCCAGTGTAGCTGAGACCTCTTTCCCCCGATGAGGCCCATCAGGTTCTTCATCCCCATGGTCAGTCTGGCGAGGCTGTGATGCTTGAGCACCGGGACGTTTATGATCCTGTCCACCTCAAGGGCATCCTGATATACCTCCCATTCCTTGAGGACTTCCCCGCCTATCATCACCCTCCTGTACGTGCGGGGGTTCACGTAGGAGACCTCAGCCCCCGCCCTCTTTGCCGCCTCCATTATCCCGCTCCTTCGGTAAACTCGCCTGGGGTCCTCACACGTATGGTCGAAGACCTTCACCCTCTTGGCCCCCGCATCGAGGGCGAGTCTCACCAGAGCGGCCACCACCTGGGGGTTGGTGTTGGCCGCATACTCCGGCCCCCTGTCCCAGGCCATGTTCGGCTTTATCAGCACCACGTCCCCCCTCTTCACATACCTCTTCATCCCCCCTAGGGCCTCAAAGGCCTGAGGGAGAAGTAAGGAGGGGTCAGGCCCATGGGCCACGACCAGATTCACTGGGGTTCTCTTCCCCCAGGCGCTGCCCACCTGGAGGAGAGGAAGGGCCGCGAGAAACCTGAGGAAATCCCTTCGGTCCATCAGCTTCCCTTTTTATCACCAAGCCAAGGCGCCGTCAACTCAGCGATGGGGAAGCCCCTTGAAGCGACGGCAGAGGTACAAAGAGTACCCTTTGATAAACTTGCCCCTGTATCTTATCTCCACGTCCCCCTTCCGATGGCATGCCTCAAAGGAATGGACGAGAAGGGAAGGAGGCCCTCTCCCCTGCTTTGTCACAAAGACGGCGTCCTTCCCCTTCTCCCTCTCAAGCCCTCCCCAGAGGTCGAACTGGCTTATCGGATAGGGGAAAAGGTTGAGGAGATAGGCCCGAGGATGGCCCGGGGTGTAGAAGGCGAGCTCTGAGGAGAAACGGCGATCCTGGGTGATAACGAAGAGATCGCCTCCCTCGGCCTCGATGATCCGGCCCACCTCCTCGCCCAGCTTCCTCCAGCCCATCAGTCGAGAGGAGGGCAACTCCTTCTGGGGGACAGGAAAACGGCGCAGAAGGTCCATGTTGTAAACGAAAAAGCAGATCACCCCCCCGAGGATCGCCGCCGAAAGGAGCCATCCCCTCTTCCTCCTTTCCGTCCAGGGGGCCTCGATCACCGAGGCCGCCGCAAGGACAAAGCCTGTCAGGTAAGAGGGCGCCGCCCAGTTGGCATAACAGGGGGAAAAGAAGCTCAGCAAGATGAAGAACCCCAGAAGCGGTGCGGTCCCCCAGAAGGGGAGGAGGTAGCGGTTATCTCCTCCCTTGATCCCCTTCCTGACGCCCTGGATGATGCCGTAAGCGATGAGGAGAAAGATCAAAGGGGTCATGAGGCCGAACTGGGTGCCGATGAACTCGAAGAAGGTGACAGGATTAAAGCTCCTCCCCTCGACCAGGGATGAGGTGTGATGGAAGGTGATCCATCCGTGGAGGTGATTCCATATCAGGTTGGGCAGAAGGAGGAGGAACCCCAACCCTGCCCATAGGTAGGGCTCCCTTCGCCTGAGCCACCTCCTCTCCTTCTTTGAGGTAGTGAGGTAAAAGAATAGCGAGGGGACGAGGGCCACAGCAGCGTATTTGCTCAGGAGGCCCAGTCCCAAGCAGATCCCCGAAAGGTACCAGAAGGCCCCCTTCCCCCGAAGGGCGGGCAGCAGGAAGAGGAAGGTGAGGCCCCAGAAGGCGATGAGGGGGGCGTCTATCGTCATGATCATCGCCCCCACCGGGCTTGCCGCCGTGAGGTTGGAGAGGAGGAAGGCCCAGAAGCCCACCCGGGGGCCAAAGAGACCCTTGGCGAAGTAAAAGAGGGCCAAGGAGCTTATGAAGGAGAAGATCGGTGCGCCCAGGCGGACGAAAAAGGGCGTATCCCCCCCGAGGGAGGTGCTGAGCCTGATCAACCAGGCCACCAAGGGGGGTTTGCTGTAATAACCCCAGGAGAGCCTCTTCGACCAGAGCCAGTAGTAGGCCTCATCAGGGGCCAGATCGTAGGGGGTTATCCCGATGTAAACGAGATGAAAGGCCAGGAGAAGGAGGGCGAGCGCCCAGAAGGCCTCCTCGTATTTCCTCTCGTCAGATTCTCCCATCCCCTTTGTTCTATATCTGGATCTCCATCAAATAACAAAAACCCCCTCTCACAGGGGGATAAAATTTGCACTCATCCCTTTTGGTGCCGAGGGGCGGAATCGAACCACCGACACGCGGATTTTCAGTCCGTTTGCTTCAGCTCTCATCTTGACATAATTCCTTGCCAGTGTTAATAACAGAAGCAATCTGTAATGTCAAGAATTTACCTGAAATTTCAAATTTGGGGGCAAATAGGGGTCAAAAATAAGATAAGCGGATTTCACAAATCTGACTATGGGAAAAGCGGATCATTTTCTCCATAAGGTCAAAAAGTACCCGGGGATCTATTATTATGTGAGCTCTCGCCGCCGGTGGGAAGGGCGGCCCGAGCGCTGCTTTTACATCCGTTACAAGGACTCCATGGGCAGGCGGGTGAGGGAGAAGGTAGGCTGGGAGTCGGAGGGGATCACGGCTGCCTACGCTGCCCAGATCCGGGCGGAGCGCTTGAGGACGATCCGCCTGGGCATTTTCTCACCCGGAGGAGGCTTATGCCTCC
>CBEVRB010000032.1:0-17050 GCA_965552155.1 uncultured bacterium | reverse complement strand
CCCTGGCCCCGGGTGGAGATCCATCCCGAAACCGCCCAGGGCTTGGACATTGGAGAAGGGGACTGGGTCTGGATAGAGACCAAGATGGGCAGAATCATGCAAAAGGCCAGGCTCACCGATGGGATCGATCGGAGGGTAGTCCACGTGCAGCATGGTTGGTGGTTCCCGGAGATGCCCGCCGAAGAGCCCTATCTTCACGGCGTCTGGATATCCAACGCCAACGTGCTCACCGACGACGACCCCGACAAGTGGTCGGACAAGGCCCTGGGCTCTTGGACCCTGAGGGGCTTTTTGTGCCGCATATATAAGGTCTCCGAGGAGGAGTGGACCCCGGAGAAGGGTGGGTTGCCCTCACCGGAGGAATTCAGGAGGCAATTCCACCTCGAATAGAGAGGGCAGAGAGGAGGGTCATTTCTCCTCAGCGGTTATCACTGTCCCAAAGGGCACAAAGACCGTCACCGCTGAGGCCCTCCCTTCTCCGTTTCGCGATCTCCTCGTGGGCGATCCCCTTGGATCTCTCCAGATAGAACCAGCGGCCGATGAAGGCCTCCAATCTCTCACAGGCCTTCAAAGGGGATACCTTGAAGTGCCGAGATGTGTAAAGGACGAACCGCCTCCTGTAGCGCGCCAACCTGTCCGCGTCCTTCACGATCATGTCGTTGACGGATAAGGCATAGGGTCTGGTATCGTGGCCATCGATGATCTCCAAGATCTCCGCGATCTTGGCCGATTCATAGTTCACCTCCCGGAGGACCTTCTCGGCCACCTTCACACCCTCCAACTCATGATCCTCACGACCTCCAGATCGGCCCAGGGGGCCCCAGGATCGATCCAAAAGCCCTTCGGGGACGAAGTCCTGCCCGTATCGTGGAGGATGACCGCAGGGATCACAACCTCCTCTTCCCCTCCTCCACCGTCGAGCAGCTCAAAGGCGAAGCAGAGGACGTCCTTCACATGGGCCTCACCGTCCCTCGCCCTCAGGTATGGCCTTGCCAGCTCCAAGATCCTTCTGTATACCCTCTTCAGTCGAACCACGAGCCCCTCAAGATCTCCCTTGCCCCTTTCTTCCTCTTTCCTTTAGAATAGCGGATAGAATAGCCGATGCGTCAAGAGGTCAAAACCTTGCCCATTGAAAAAACCCCTTCGCCTAGCAAGGAATATCTGGACCTGAAGGCCGTCTGCACCGTCCTCATGTTGACGCTGTTGTGGGGCTTCAACTACACCGCCATCAAGTACTCCAACCAAGGGGTCTCTCCCGTCTTTGCTTCGGCACTACGCTCCCTGGTGGCCTCCCTCTGCGGGGTCATCTATTGCCTGAGGAAAGAGCAGAAGCTTTTTCACACCGATATCATGCTCTTTCACGGCTTTGTGGTGGGGCTGCTCTTTGGGCTGGAGTTTGCCTGTTTGTACTTCGGCATGCTCTGGACCGATGCGGCACGCTCCGTGATCTTCGTATACCTGAGCCCCTTCGTCGTGGCCGTGGGGGCCCACCTCTTCCTGAAGGGGGACAGATTGACGCTGCTCAAGACCCTCGGCCTCATCCTGGCCTTCACAGGCATCGTCCTGGTCTTTTACGGGAGGCCGAAGACGGCGAAACCGACCATGTGGATCGGGGACCTCTTGGAGATCATGGCCGCCTTCCTCTGGGGTGCAACAACCCTCTACATCAAGAGGTTCATGGCCGAGCGGGTACATCCGATAAACACCTTCCTCTATCAGCTGACCTTCTCCATCCCCATCCTCTTCATGGTGAGCCTCATCCTGGAGCCCCGATGGATCTACAGGGTCGACCTCCCCATAGTGGCATCCCTCTTCTATCAGTCGGTCATCGTCGCCTTCATGAGCTACTTCCTCTGGTTCAAGCTGATACACAGCTACTCCGTGAGCAGGCTCTCAGCCTTCACCTTCTTCACGCCCATCTTCGGGGTCCTCTTCGGGACGTTCCTCCTCGGGGAGGAACTCACTTGGTCCCTCCTGGTGGCCCTGCCTTTGGTATCCGCGGGGATCTTCTTGGTAAACTGGAGGAGGACCTCCCTGGTAACTGGCGGTAGTGGACTTGCGATTTAACGGACCGATGGGCCTCAGCGGTACCGCTGCATCCTCTTGGGCACCCACCAGCGGATGAAGTTGTAGGTGATCCCTGCAGGGGCGGGCTTTATGCCGTGGAAGCGAGCATGGATCACGGGGAGGGCGTAGGGGACGTAGAGGAAGGTATAGGGCTGTTCCTCGGCCAGGATCTCCTGGAAGCGGAAATAGAGCCTGCGCCTCTCCTCCCTGTCGAAGGTGCGGCGCGCCTTCTCCAGGATCTCGTCCACCTCCTTGTTCTTGAAGGAGATGAAGTTGAGCTCCTTGTAGCCGGTCTTGCTGCTGTGCCAGATGTCGTACTGATCGGGATCTACGCCTGTGGACCAGCCGAGGATGACCGCCTCAAACCTCTTTTTATCTATGTACTCGTTGATGAAGGCGGCCCATTCCAGGACCCGCAGCTTCACCTTTATCCCCACCTGCCGGAGGCGCCACTGGATGATCTCCGCGGTCTTCAGCCTGCTGGTGTTACCCCAGTTAAGGAGGATGGTGAACTGGAAGGGACGGCCGTCCTTATCGAGGATGCCGTCTCCGTCGCTGTCCCTCCACCCTGCCTCACGGAGGAGCTCCTTCGCCTTCTCCGGGTCATAGGGATAACGCTTCACATGGGGGTTATAGTACCAAGTGCCGGGCTTATAGGGCCCTGTGGCCACCACCCCTAATCCCAGGAGGACCACGTCTATGATCTCCTCCTTATCGATGGCGTAGCTTATCGCCTGCCGGACCCTCTTCTCCCTAAAGAGGGGACAGAGGAGGTTATATCCGAGGTAGGTATAGGCGAAGGGGAGATAGCGATACTTGCGAAACTCGCGCTCGAAGGCGGGGTAGTTGGTCTGGCGGCGGTACTGCAGGGGGGTGAGGCCCATCCAGTCTATCCCTCCGGCCTTAAGCTCCAGGAACATGGTGGCAGGATCGGGGATGATCCTGTAGATGTAGCGGTCTATATAGGGCCTACCTTCAAAGTAATTCGGATTGGCCTCAAGGACTATCTTCTCCCCCGTCACCCACTCCTTGAAGCGGTAGGGGCCGGTCCCTATGGGATGTCGGGTGAGCTCGCTCTTCGTTATGTCCTTCCCTTCGAGGAGATGCTTGGGCAAAACCACCAGGTAGTTCCAGCTGGCAAGCCCCGGGGCGAAGGGGCGTTTGTAGACCACCTGAAAGGTATAGGGGTCGAGGACCCTCGCTTCCTTCACCTCCAAGTAGTCGCCGGAGTAGGCGGTGGGGGTGTGGGGGTCGGTTATGGTCTTGAAGCCGAAAAGGACGTCCTCGGCGGTGAACTCCTCTCCGTCGTGCCACTTCACCCCCCGGCGGAGGTGGAAGGTAATGGTGAGGCCGTCGGGGGATATCTCCCACCCCTCGGCCAGATCCCCCACCAGGTTCAGGTCTTTATCATATTTGACCAGGCCGTTGTATATGAGGTCACAGATCTCGTGGGAGGCGCTGTCTGAGGCGAGCATCGGGATGAGATTGGAGGCATCCCCTATGGAGCCGACGACGATGGTATCCCCGTAACAGGGCTTCTCTTCGGCCAGGGCTGGGGAGGAGATGGGAAGGGCGAGGAGAAATTGACTTATCAGGATGGGAATGATATAGCGGAAGGGGATGACGAAGCGTTTCTCCTGTGTGGTTGTGCTCACCTTCTCCTTCCTCATCTTTCTTTTACTTCTCACCGTCCTTTCCCGAAAAGATCTACCTTCATGGAAACCTCTTTTCCTTTTCTATTTCACCCTCTTTCTTCTACTCCTTCTTCTCCCTTCCCTCAAGGGGCAGAGGGTCCTTCGCGTCCTTTACGACTTCTACCCCATACCCTACGTCATCCTCATATACGAAAGCCTTGGGGAGATCACCCCTTACCTTGTGGAAGGGGCCGATCCCCTCATCATCCACTGGCAGGCCAGGATCTTCGGCCTGCAGCCGAGCGTGTGGCTCGAGCGGTTCATCCATCCCCTTCTCAGCGATCTCCTCTCCCTTGTTTATCTCTCCTATTATTTTCTGCCGCTTTTTCTCATTTTTCTTTTCTACTTCAAGGGAGAAGAAATCTTTCAGGAGGGACTGCTGCTTTTCGTCCTGGGATATTATCTCTCCTTTCTGGGCTATATTTTTGTCCCCACGCTGGGGCCCCGCTTCGCCCTCTCCCATCTCTTCCTCAGGCCCCTTGAAGGAGGCATAGTGACGAAGGTGACCGCGATGCTCAACTTCCTGGAGCACAACTCGAGGGATTGCTTTCCCAGCGGCCACACCCAGATCGCCCTCCTCTGCCTGGTGCTTGCCCGTCGTCACCTGAGGGCCCTCTTCTGGGTCTATCTGCCCATCGTCATCGCCCTCATCTTCTCCACTCTCTACCTGCGTTATCACTACCTGATAGACGTGATGGCAGGGGTGATCTTTGCTGGGTTCACCCTGGGGCTTGAGGGGGTCATAGCTCGGTGGTGTAGATGCGGTACGTCTTGTACCTCCTCCCGCCCAAGGCCTCTATCCCCTTTTGCATGAGGTGGTTGTCCTCGAGGATCCAGGACATCTCCCCCCTACGGTATCCCCGGCAGTATCCCCGTTCGAAGACCTCGAAGTAGAGAAGGGTCTCTATCCCCCGGCGCTGGTAGGCAGGTCGCACCCCCAGGAGCAGGACTCTCAGTTCATCTATCCTCCGGGCGTAATAGAGGAACTTCAGGATCCCTATGGGGCCTATCCGCCCGTTGAGCCTCTTTAAGACCAGGTTGTAGTTGGGCAGGGCGAGGACGAAGCCGACCGCTTCTCCCTCCACCTCGGCGAAGAGGGCGAAGTCGGGGACGATCAGGGGCTTGAGCTTCTTCGCCATGAAGGAGATCTCCTCCTCGCTCATGGGGACGAACCCCCAGTTCCTCCCCCAGGCCTCATGGTATATGGTGAGGACCCTCTGGATTTCCCCCTTGAAGTCCCTGACGTTTACCGGGCGTACCCTGAGGGCAGGCGTCCTCTCTCTTACCTTCATGACGATTCGCTTGAGCCTCTCCGGGATGGTCCCATCGCCGATGATCATGTTGGCATAGAGGTCCTTCGCCTTCCTCAGCCCTGTCCCCTCCAGGAGGGCCCCGTAGTAGGGGGGATTATGGGGCATCATGATATAGGGTGGGGTGGTGAAACCTTCCACCAGGAGCCCGCACTCATAGTTGGTGGAAGGGTTCATGGGACCTATCATCCTCCTCATCCCCTTTCCCCTCAGGGCCTCCTTCGCCCTCTCGATGAGGGCCGTTGCCACTTCCTGGTCATCTGGGGCCTCGAAGAAGCCGAAGTATCCCACCTCCTCCCCGTAATAGGAGAGATAGGCCTGATCCACGATGGCCGCGATCCTCCCCACCGGCTCCCCATTCCTGTAGGCCAGAAAGGGCTCAACGGTAGCGTGAAGACAGAAGGGGTGCTTACCCGTGAAGAAGGGAGCGAGTTCTCTAAGGAGGGGAGGGACCCAGAGGGGATCGTCCCTGTATATGCGCCAGGGGAGGTGCAGGAAGGTTCGCAGATCCCTTTTCCCCCTGATCGCCTCTACCTTTGTAGCGATGGCCTCCCTCCGCGATCAGATTATCCCCAGTTCCTTTCCGGCCCGCTCAAAGGCCTCCAGTACCCTGTCGAGCTGTTCCTCGGTATGGGTGGCCATGAAGCTCGTGCGCAGGAGTTCCCTCCCGGGAGGGGTAGCAGGGGGGACCACCGGGTTGACGAAGACCCCGTACTCCTGTAGCAGGCCACACATCTGGAAGGTCTTCCACTGATCCCCGATGATGATGGGTATCACGGGGGTGCAGCTTTCGCCGGTGTCAAAGCCCAGCTCTTTGAACCCCTTGAGCATCTTGCGGGTGTTCTTCCAGAGCCTCTCCCTAAGCTCCGGCTCCTCCAGGATCACGTCCAGGGCAGCGCTTGCCGCCGCGGCCAAAGGAGGGGCGATGGCCGCCGAGAAGATGAGGGAGCGGGCGAAGTGCTTCACGTAATTGATTACCCTCTCGGGCCCGGCGATGAAGCCGCCGATCGTGGCCAGGGTCTTGCTGTAGGTGCCCATGATCAGGTCTACCTCTCCCTCCACGTGGAAGTGCTCGGCCGTCCCCCTTCCCTCTTCTCCCAGCACGCCGATGGCGTGGGCGTCGTCAACCATCACCCGGGCGTCGTACTTTCTGGCCAGGGCGATGATCTCGGGCAGGGGGGCGATATCTCCTTCCATGCTGAAGAGGCCATCCACGATGATGAGTTTTCCCGCCTCAGGAGGGGTGTCCTTGAGGACCCTCTCGAGGTCGGCCATGTCGTTGTGGCGGAAGCGCTTCACCTGGCCGTAGGAGAGGCGACACCCGTCGATGATGCTCGCATGGTCGTACTTGTCCAGGATCGCCACATCCCCCCTCCCGATGAGGGCGGATATGGTCCCCAGGTTGGTCTGGTAGCCCGTGGCAAAGACCAGGGCCGCCTCCTGACGGAAGAAGGCCGCCAGTTTCGCCTCGAGCTCCTCGATGATGTCCAAGTTTCCGTTCAGAAAGCGGGAGCCAGCGCATCCCGTCCCGTACTTCTCTATCGCCTTAATGGCCGCCTCCTTCACCCTGGGGTGGTCGGTCAGGCCCAGGTAGTTGTTGGAGCCAGCCATGATCAGCCTGCGCCCGTTAACGATCACCTCCGTCCCCTGGGCCGACTCCAGCCTCCGAAAGAGAAAGTAGAACCCCGCTGCCTTCGCCTCCTCCACCTTGGTGAAATCAAAGCACTTCTTGAAGATGTCCATCTCACCTCCTCCTCAAAGCCAGCCTTCCCTTTTATACCACTTTAAGGTGAGGGGGAGCCCCTCTCGCAGTTTATATCGGGGCGAGAACCCAAGGACCTTTCTGGCCTTCTCCACCTCACAGAGCCATCCTCGAGCCAGGGCCTCCCTGCACTTACTCCGGTTGAAGGGCATCGCCTTCCCTCGCAAAAGCCCCCATCCGTCACTCACCCACGCCACAAGCCAGGCCACTGCCCGGGGAACCCTCACCCTCCTCACCTTGACCTTTAAAAAAGAGGCTACCATATCAGTGACCAGTTGCAAAGGATATTTTTCACCATCGGAGACGAAGAAGACTTCCCCTGAGGGGTGGGGCCTTTCGGCAGCCAGCCTCATCGCCTCGACGCAATCCGCTACGTAGCAGAGGCTCAGGGATTGCTCCACCCCCCCTATGACCGGGAGGATGCCCCGGGAGATCATCCTGAAATACTCCCACATGTAGTCGTCCCGGGGTCCGTAGACGGCAGAGGGCCTGAGGATGGTGACGGGAAAGGCCTCACGGAAGGAGAGGACCACCCTTTCGGCCTCAAGCTTGCTCCTCCCGTAGGGGGAGATGGGCCTGGGTGGGTCCTCTTCCCGGAGGGGGCGATCGGGGGGGGATGGCCCTGCCGCAGCTAAGCTCGAGGTGAAGACGAAACGTCCCGTAATTCCCCCTCCTTCCCTCAGGGCCAAAAGGAGCCTCCTGGTCCCCTCCACGTTAAACCGGAAGAAGTCGGCCTCCCTGGCTGCCCTGGTCACCCCGGCCAGGTGGAAGACGTGATGGAACCCCTCAAGGGGGGGAAGGAGCTCCTCAATGAGCCCTCCCCTTATCACCTTCACCCCTTCCGGGAGCCACCTCCTGCGGCTTCCCTCCCGCACCAGGGCCCATACCTCATATCCCTTCTCGAGGAGGTGCTCTGCCAGGTGACTCCCGATGAACCCCGTGGCTCCTGTCACCAGGGCCTTCATCCCTTCCTCCGGAAGGCGGCCATTAGGACGAGGAGGAGGCTTATGGCCTTAAGGGCCGAGGTGAGCCATCCGCTTTCCCTGAAGCCCAGAAGAGGAAGGAGAATCACCCCCGCGATGACCCCGGCCACCCATCCCCCCAGAAGGTCCATGGCGTAGAGGGTCCCTGCCGTCTCCCCCACTTCGCCCCTCCCTCGGAGATACAATGAGCTGGCCAACGGGAACTGGGCTCCCAGGAGCCCTCCGGAGCCGAAGGCGAGGAGGGGGAAGAGGAGGCGGATCTCCTCCCCCCACCGCTCGAGGACAGAGGGGAGCCCCAGGGCCCAGAGGAGGAGGATCAGCTCGAGAACGATGAAGGTCCTCAGGCCCCCTCCCCTCATCCCCAGGAGCCCTCCCAGCCCCACCCCTGCCATGAAGGCGGTGATGAGGAGGCCCACCCAGTAGTAGATGTAGCCGTAGACGACCTGGAAGGCATAAAGGAGCACGAGCTCCATCACCATCCCCCAGAGCCCTGTGAAGGCGATGGCCACGGCCACCGTCCGCCGGAATCCCCCTTTGAGGAAGGACAGGGGAGAGAGGAGGAGAAGGATGAGGGGGAGGGCTAAGAAGGAGGTCTTCAGATCGAGCCCCTGAACCTCAACAAAGAGGGTACGGAGGGAAGGGGAGTAGAGGGCGTTCCAGTAGGCGAGGTAACGGAGGATCCCTATGGGGTGAAAGTCCCGATTGACCACTCCCTCTCCCCCGATCATCTTCCAGTACCAGGCCTCCCGTCCCTTCTCCAGGAGGTAGGCGAGGAGGGGTTGGGTGAGGAGGTCAGACCTCACCCCCCTCTCCTTCAATCTCCTCCAGAGGAGCTGGGGGGAGACCTCGAGAGAGGAAGGGGAAGCGAGAAAGAAAGTCTCTTCCCCCGGCACCACCTTCACCCATCCGAAGGCCTCCTTCAGGGTGGAGGCGAGGGTCCGGTGCAAGGCGGCCATCTCCCTCCCTATGTACACCAAGGAGCCAGGCAGATGAAGGGCCAATATCCCCTTCTGCCCCATCCTTTCCTTCACCATCTTGAAGAACTCCGAGGTGAAGAGCCTGTTGGTCTGAAGATCAGAGGGAGGGCCGATCCCCAGAAGGACGACATCATATTCCCTCCCCTTCCTTTCCCTCAGGAAGTGCCTCCCATCCCGAGGCCAGACCCTGACCCTTTCGTCCCCCAGCTCCTGGAGGGTGAGGGGGGTGGGGAACTCCTTGAGGAGCTGGATCAGCGCCGGGTCAAGCTCCACATAATCGAGTTCCCTCACGGGATGTTTCAGGATCTCCCGGATGAGCCCCCCTGCGCCACCGCTTATCACCAAGACCCTCTCAGGGGCAGGATGAAGGGCGAGGGGGATGTGGGCGAAGAGCTCGGTCAGGTAAGGGTCAGGGTTCGGGGTCGTGAGGGCGGGCTGTCCATCGGAAAAGAAGGTATACTCCTTTCCCCTCTTCACCACCACCAGATTGCTGTAGATGGAGTTCTGGTAGCGGACGACCTCCTGCCCCTTCCAGCAGAGGGCGAGGGAGCGCTGATGTAGAATGGAGGCTCCACCTGCGGCGAGGAAGATGGCAAGGAGGGCCGAAGTCGCCGCTGAGGGGAACAGGAGCCCCCTTCTCCCCAGGCTGAGGGAGATGCCCACGCAGATCAGGCCATCGAGCAAGGAGATGGCCAGGGCGAGCTCGAAGGTGTCAAAATAAGGGATCAGGAGATAGGCTATGCCTATACCGCCCAATATGGTGCCCACGGTTTCCAGGACATAGACCTCCCCGATGGAGCGAACGGGCGTCCTCCTTTCGGCCAGGATCTTTGAAGCCAGGGGGAAAAGGGCCCCGTGGGTGAACCCTGGGAGGAAGAGGATCCAGAGGGAATGTAGCAGTGCCGCCCCGATCCCGAACCCCAACCCTGGGGGCCCTGCCATCACCTTCACCCCCCTCGAGAGATAGAGGGATGTGATGAGGAAGAAGGCGAAGAGAATCTGGGCGATTACGAACCTCTCCACCTCCCTCCCCTGCCCCCTCCCTCCCCACCAGGCCCCCAGGGCCTCGGCTATGAGCCAGTTGCCCAGGATGATCCCGACGGTAAGCTCGTTGCCGTAGAAGGAGACCAGGAGCTCCCTGAGCAGCAGGATCTGGGCGCTCATGCCGCTTGCCCCTATCACCAGTATGGCCAGGCCCACCATCGTCTTTAACCTTATTACACTTCTGGATTCTTTAAAAGGCCTCCCAAATTGCTGCCCTCACTCATTTTGTGTATCCTTACCCTGATGGAAGGTGAAAGGGATCTGTATTATGCTTCCCTCATTACCCCTGTGGGGAGGATATGGCTCGTGGGGGATGGAGTGACCCTCTGGAGGGCGAGGTTGGGTGAGGAGGGCGAACTCCTCGAGGAGGTGAGGGCCGCCTTCGGCACCTTCCCCTTCCCTTCCGAGGAAATGCTTAGGGGGCCGCTCGAGGAGCTCTCGGCCTATTTTCAGGGGAAGCTCCGTTCCTTCAGCACCCCCCTTCGCCTCGAGGGAACGCCCTTCGAGCTGAGGGTGTGGAAGAGGTTGAGGGACGTCCCCTTTGGGAAGACCATCTCCTACGGGGGGCTGGCCGAGGCAGCAGGCGCACCGAGGGCCTCCCGGGCGGTGGGGAGGGCCGTGGGGAGGAATCCCCTCCTCATCTTCATCCCCTGTCACAGGGTGATCAGGAGCGATGGGGGGATCGGGGGGTTCTCCGCGGGGGTGGAGGTCAAGAGGTGGCTCCTCGACTTTGAGAGAGGAGGAGGTCGATGTGGGGGACCCTGAGGAAGGGAGTGACCCTCTTTGTGGGCCTCCTCCTCATCGGCCTGGGGATCATAGGGATGATCCTTCCCCTCGTGCCGGGGATCCCCTTCTTTTTGCTCGGTCTGGGGGTCCTTTCGGCCAGCAGCAGGCGGGTCAGGGGCCTTCTGGAATACCTTAAGGGAAAGGCCAGCAGGTGGAGGAATTCCTCTCGGTGGATCAGAAGGAGCGGTTGAGGGAAGAGGTCTGGAGGAAGATGCGGGAGGGAGGGCTCTGCCCCTCCCCCGAGGGGTCCATTCCCACCTTCCCCGGGCAGGGAAGGGCGGCGGAGAGGCTCCGCAAGTTGCCGGAATACCGGCGCGCCCGCACCGTAATGGTTCCCCCGGATCAGGCCCAGTTGCAGGTGAGGATAAACGCCCTGATGGATGGAAAACGACTGATCGTGGCCAGTCCGGGCCTGAGGGACGGATTCTTTCTCCTCAGCAAGGAGTTCCTTCACCCCCGCCGGTGGGCCGCTTCCTGCCGCACCTCGGGCATCAAGAGGATGGGGAGGCCCCTTTCCTTAAATGAGATAGGCAGAATAGACCTTATGGCCACGGGAGCGGTGGCCGTGGGGCTTGACGGCAGCAGGGTGGGGAAGGGAAGCGGCTTTTTCGACCTGGAGTACATGATCCTGAGGGAGATAGGGGCGGTGGGGGAGAGGACCCCCATCGTGGCCCTGGTGGATGACCTTCAGGTCTATCCAAGGGTCCCCTCAGAGGAGAAGGACGTGACGGTGGATGTCATCATCACCCCCTCCCGCACGATCAGGGTGAGGGAGCGTCCCGAGCGTCCTGCAGGGATAATGTGGGAGGTAGTGAACAGGAAGATCCTGAGGAGGATGAAGCCCCTCTGGGAGCTCTCCCAGGGGGCTAAGGGGTGACGATCAGGGGCCGCTCCTCCTGGCGCATCTCCCCCAAGGAGAGGGCGAGGGAGCGGTTGAGCAGTTCCCAGAGGAAGGGGTTTGGGTCAATGGGGCTTGGAGGCCGTTCCAGGTCCAGAGCAACGGCGAGGGTCACCTTGGCCTCCCTTTCCTTTCCCCCCTTCCATATCACATAGGCCATCTCCTCAAGGCGTCTCTTGTAGAGGAGGCGCCGCCGCTCATCGAAGAGCTCCCTTAAGGCATCGGTGAGGATGGCCCCAATCCTCTCCTGCTTCTGCTGAGGGGTGAGGATCAGGCGGCTGGTGTGGGCCTCGCGGATCGCTTGGGCAAAGGGCTCGATCTCCTCCTGGGGGAGGAACCAGGTGGAGAAGGTGGGAATATCGGAGAAGAGGGCCTTTGCCTCCCGCAAGAGGCCCCTCACCTCCTTCTCCCCTATGAAGCGATAGATCAAGGGGGTCGAGTCATCGCGCTTCACGCCCTGAAGTTCTCCGAGGGAGGGCTTGAATGACTGAGGAAGCGGCCTGGACCTCTCCTTGGAGATCCCCTCCGCTTCCTCCAGCACCCTGAGGCAGTAACCCGCTGGGGCTTCCACCACCGGGAAGCTCTCCGAGGAGAGCTCCTCGCTGAGGAAGCGGGAAAGGGCCTTCTTCCTCCCCTCCATCCGCTCAAAGCGCAGCATCCCTTCCTCATCGCTTACGATCCCCCAGTAAAGGACCCCCATTCCCAGGGGACGGGACCTGTGAATGGCCACCACCCGGTGACCTCGGGAGTCTATCGCTCCCAGGTATCCCTCAAATTGTGGAGGCGGGGCAGGACGCAGGACTCCCCTTCCCTCCCTCTTCTCCTCCCACTGAACCCCTCTCTGCCGGAGCTTGAAGAGCCCTCGCTTTATCGCCTTGGCCTTCCCCTTGTCCCAGGAGCGGGAGGAAAGGAGCGTTCCCAGAAGGTGAGCGACCTTCGGATCGGGGCTTTTTACCAGTTCATCTATGAAGGAAGGGAAGTCCTTGAGGGTCTCCTCCCAAGAGGCCAGCTCCCTGGCGAGCTCTTCGGGAGATTCACCCTGGGCGAGCCGTTCCTGGATCTGCCTAGCCCTTTCAAGTACCAATCTCCCCGCATCCCTCATTCGATCACAGAGACCACCTTGTAACCCGCCTCCTCCACTTCCTTGGCCACGGCCTTTATGTCGCACTTGGTGAGGCGGAGGTAATAGACCCTCTTCTTCTTGTCCTCCGGTCCGGATATCCCCACGCTGATTATCTCCCCCCCGTGCTTCCGGATGATCTGGGAGATGTGCTCAAAGGCCTTGGGCTTTCCCCCCAGGACGACGTCGAGGCGGCAGCTCTCCTTGAGGATGCCCATTATCTGGATGAAGGCCGCCACAATGTCCGTTACCGTTATCACCCCCACCACCTCATTGCCCTCCACTACGGGCAATCCCCCTATCCCGTGGCGGTACAGGAGCTCTGCTGCCTCCTCCAGGTGGGACTCAGGGGAGGTGGTGATGGGGTCCTTTATCATCACGTCCTTTACCTTTATCTCTTCGATCAGGGAGGCCAGATATGCCTGGCGGATGTCGCTCTCGGTCACCAACCCCACGAGCTTCTTCTTCTCGACCACGGGCACATGGCGGATGGAATGCTTCCGCATCAGTTGGATCGCCTCGGGGATGGAGGCATCGGGGGAGATGGTCACAGGGGGTCTGCTCATCCAGTTCTTGACCTTCATCTACTCCTCCAAGTCCCTGTAACTCTTAACACAGAAAGATGAGGATAGCAAGGAAAGACTCAGTTCAGGAAAAAGTCCCCCTCGGGTTCCTCCTTTCCCCCTCTTTTCTTCTCCAATTTCTCCTCGTACATCTTCTCGTCTGCCAGGGTGATGAGCCTCTCCAGGTTGATGGAATCCTTGGGGAAGGAGGATATGCCTCCTGAGAGGCTTACGTTGATCCTCTCGCCGGCGAAGAGGAAGGTAAGGCCGCTTATGGCCTTCTTGATCCTCCTCATCACCACCCTTCCCCCCTGGGCATCAGTATCGGGGAGCAGGAGGGCGAACTCATCCCCTCCATAGCGGCACAGTATATCCATCCCGCGGATCTGGGAGTTGATCACCGAAGAGACCCTCCGCAGGACCCTGTCCCCTGCCAGGTGCCCATACTGGTCGTTTATCTCCTTGAAGGAGTCTATATCCATCATGGCGATACAGAACTTCCCCCCTGCCCTTTTCGCCCTCCTCAGCTCCATGGCGAGCTGCTCGAAAAAGAAGGCCCGGTTGTAGGCCCCTGTAAGGGGGTCCCTTATGGAGAGCTCCTTGATCTTCTGAAAGAGAAAGAGCCTTTCCAAGAGTATCCCCGCGTAATTACAGACGATCTTTAGCGGATAGAGGTCGTCGTCGATCCTCCTGTCGGCCGGGGGGGAATCCACGGTGACCACCCCATAAGTGGGGAAGTACTCGCAGAATACCCAGTTGAAGGAGGTCGTCTTGGGTGGAGGGGAGGGCTTCAACCCGTTCCGTTCGTAAAAGGGGCAGCTCCTCTTCTTGCAATTGGCGATCTGCCAGCATCCCTTTCTGCCCACGTTGACGATGGGGATGACAGCCACCTTCGAGGCTCCCCTCTCGAGCCTCCTGTACCCCTCTGGGAAGGGGCCCTTTTCTTTCTGGGGGTCGATGATGATCGGCTTGAGTTCCTTCAGGACGGTCACGATCGGGTCATCCGGGTCGTTGAGGGGGATGACCCTTCCCTCGAACCTTCCCGGAGGGTATCCCGATGAGTAAGCCGCCTCAAGGCGCCTCTGTCCCTTGTTCAGAAACCAGAGGCCGACCCGCTGATAGTCCAACCCCCTGGAGATCCCGTCCCTCATCCTCCTGAACACCCCCTCAGGGGTCCCCTCGGTCGAGATCTCCCTGATGATCATGTGAGCTTCATTGTACTGAAGGACCAGGGTCTTGAGATCCTTAAAGAGGCCTTCTTTCCCCTCTCCCTTGGGCAGGGGCTTCAATGCAGGCGCTCCCTTCATCTTCCTCCCTACTTGGGCTGTTTTTCACCTCTCTTGTAAGCCTCTATCGTCCTTTTTGCCTCCTGCAGATCGCTGGCGATATCAAAAATCCGGTAGAGCCTCGTGAGCTCCAGTACCGATTTTACCTCATCGGTGACGTTACACAGGACCAAGTTGCCATCTCTGCACGTCGCCTTCAGGGCTGAGACCATCGCCCCCAGACCCGAACTGTCCACGAACTCCACCTTCTCCAGATCGAGGATCACGTTCTGGGTCCCCCCCTTTATCAACTCCAGGAGCTTCTCCTTGAACTCGAAGGCGACGAAGGCGTCCAGGCGCTTCTCCATGGGCTTCACGATTCCCACATCCCCTTCCTTCCTGATCTCTAACTCCATAGGCTTCCTCCTTAGTAGAAAGGTCCCTTTTCCCTATTCTTTTCGGCAGCCTCTCAGGGTTTCTTTAATCCCTATTGAGGGAGGTCGTGGGTGAGGAGGATCTCTTGCAGCTGCTTGATCCGATCCCTGAGCTCGGCGGCCCGCTCGAACTCAAGCCGCGAGGCCGCCTCCTTCATCTCCTTCCGCAACTGTTCTACGAGCGCGGGGATCTCCTTGGAGGAGAGGTACTCCTCCTCCAGTTCTCTCACCACCGGGACGGTGTAGTAGTCGGCCTCGTAGATGGAGGCGAGGAGGTCGGGGATCTGCTTCTTTATGGTCTCGGGGGTGATCCCGTGGCGCCGGTTGTACTCCTCCTGGAGCTTCCTCCTGCGTCGGGTCTCGCGGATGGCGGCCTCCATCGAGGGGGTGACCCTGTCGGCATAGAGGATCACCTTCCCGTTCACGTTCCTCGCCGCCCTCCCGAAGGTCTGGATCAGGGCCCTCTCGGAGCGGAGGAATCCCTCTCGGTCAGCATCAAGGATCGCCACCAGGGAGACCTCCGGGATGTCAAGCCCCTCCCTCAGGAGATTTATCCCGATCAGCACGTCGAACTTCCCCAGCCTCAGGTCCCTTATGATCTCCACCCGCTCTAAGGTGTCTATCTCCGAGTGGAGATAGCGGACCCTTACCCCCATGTCGAGGTAATAGTCGGTCAGGTCCTCGGCCATCCGTTTGGTGAGAGTAGTCACCAGGACCCTCTCTCCCCTCCTCACCCTCTCCCTTATCTCCCCTAAGAGGTCCTCCACCTGATTGAGGGCAGGCCTCACCTCCACCTCAGGGTCCATCAGCCCTGTAGGCCTTATAATCTGCTCGGCCACGTGTCCCTGGGCCTTCTCGAGCTCGTAATCCCCAGGGGTGGCAGAGACGTAGACCACCTGATTCACCCTCTCCTCAAACTCCTCGAAGGTGAGGGGGCGGTTGTCCAGGGCCGAGGGGAGCCTGAAGCCGTACTCCACTAAGGTCTCCTTACGGGAGCGGTCCCCGTGGTACATCCCCTGAAGCTGGGGTACGGTCACATGGGATTCGTCTATGAAGATCAGGGCATCATCGGGCAGGTAATCGAGGAGGGTGGGAGGGGGCTCGCCGGGCATCCGCCCGGTGAGGTGGCGGGAGTAGTTCTCGATCCCCTTGCAATAACCGAGCTCGGAAAGCATCTCCAGGTCAAAGAGGGTCCTCTGCTCGAGCCTCTGGGCCTCAAGGAGCTTTCCCTGGGCTCTCAGCTCCTTCACCCTCTCGGAGAGCTCTATCCTTATCCCCTCGATGGCGGCCTCGAGCCTCTGGCGGGTAGTCACATAGTGGCTCGCCGGATAGATCGCCACCTTCTCCAAGGAGCGGATCACCTTTCCCCTCAAGGGGTCTATCTCGTAGAGCCCCTCCACCACATCGTCCCAGAGCTCGATCCTTATGGCCTTCGACTCCTCGTGTACGGGAAAGACCTCTATCACGTCCCCCCTCACCCTGAAGGTGCCCCGATGGAAGTCGTAGTCGTTCCTCTCGTAGAGGATCTCCACGAGCTTTGCCAGGATGTCGGCCCTCCTGATCCTCTTCCCCTTCTCCAGGGGAAGCAGGAGCCCGTAGTAGGCCTCAGGGGAGCCGAGGCCGTAGATACAGGAGACGCTCGCCACGATGATCACGTCCCTGCGCTCGAGCAGGGACCGGGTGGCCGAGTGGCGCAGCTTGTCTATCTCGTCGTTTATCAAGGTGTCCTTTTCGATGTAGGTGTCGGTGGCGGGGATGTAGGCCTCGGGCTGGTAGTAGTCGTAGTAGCTGACGAAGAACTCGACGGCGTTGGAAGGAAAGAGCTCCCGGAATTCGGTGTAAAGCTGGGCCGCCAGGGTCTTGTTGTGGGAGATCACTAAGGTGGGCCTCCCCAGGCGGGCGATCACGTTGGCCATGGTGAAGGTCTTCCCCGACCCGGTGACCCCGAGGAGGACCTGATCTCTCACCCCCTCCTGGAGCCAGCCCACGAGCTTCGCTATCGCCTGGGGCTGATCACCTCTCGGCTCGTATGGGGAGACCACCTTGAAGGTGGCCATGGCTACCTGATCCGGCAGATGGTCCCCTGGGGGGTATCCTCGAGGATGATCCCGAAGGAGGCGAGATAGTCGCGGATCTGATCGGCCTTC
>CBEVRB010000031.1:0-17412 GCA_965552155.1 uncultured bacterium | reverse complement strand
GTCATAACGGTCCCGCCATATCACCCGAAGCCCCACCTTCTCCGCATACTCCTTCACCGTATCCCGCCGGCGTATATACTCCTGATAGGGATGGATATTGGGGTTGTAAAAGAATCCCCATACCTCCATCCCTTCTTCCCTCAGCACCTTCAGCGGATATATCAGGCAGTTGGCGCAGCATATGTGGATGAGGACCTTCACGCCCTCGCCTTCTTCTCCTTCACCGCGGCCTGGGCAGCGGCAAGGCGTGCTATCGGCACCCTGTAGGGGGAGCAGCTCACGTAATCGAGCCCCAGTTCATGACAGAACTCGATGGAGGAGGGCTCCCCTCCGTGCTCCCCACATATCCCGACCTTCAGGTCCTTGCGGGTCGCCCTGCCCTTCTCGACGCCTATCCTCATCAGCTCCCCTACCCCTCTTCTGTCCAGCTTCATGAAGGGGTCAAACTCCCATATCCCCTTCCCGATATAGGAACGGAGGAACTTTCCCGCATCGTCCCGGCTTATCCCGAAGGTGGTCTGGGTGAGATCGTTGGTGCCGAAGGAGAAGAACTCCGCCTCCTCGGCTATCTCATCAGCGGTGATGGCACCCCTGGGTATCTCTATCATCGTCCCGACCTTGTAGGGGACCTGTACCCCGTAACTGGAGAAGACCTCATGGGCCACCTCATCGACCACCTTCCTCTGATCCCTCAGCTCCTTAACATCGCCCACCAGGGGGATCATCACCTCAGGATTTACCGCTATCCCCTCTTTGGCCACCTCACAGGCCGCCTCGAAGATGGCTCGGGCCTGCATGGCCGTTATCTCGGGATAGACGATGCCGAGCCGGCATCCCCGGTGCCCCAGCATGGGGTTGGCCTCGTGAAGGGCCTGGACCTTGCTCCTGATTACTTCCTCGTCCACCCCCATCTGGGAGGCCAGTTCCTTTATCTCCTTATCGGTGTTGGGAAGGAACTCGTGAAGCGGGGGGTCGAGGGTCCTGACGGTAACGGGCCTTCCCTCCATCACCCTGAAGATCCCCTTGAAGTCTTCCTTCTGCATGGGCAGAAGCTTATCCAGCGCCCTCTTCCTTCCCTCGGCGTCCTCTGCCAGGATCATCTCCCTCATGGCGTTTATCCTATCTCCCTCAAAGAACATGTGCTCGGTGCGACACAGCCCGATTCCCTCGGCGCCGAAGGCTATGGCGATAGCCGCCTGATCGGATTTATCGGCGTTGGTCCTCACCCCGAGCCTCCTCGCCTCATCGGCCCAGCGCATAAGCTCGCTGTAAATCCCGTAGGCCTCAGAGGCCTCGGGGGCGAGGGTCTTCTCCAGGAGCACCTGAAGGATCTCCGAGGGCTTGGTGGATATCTTCCCCAGGATTACCTCCCCTGTTGTCCCGTCTATGGAGAGGTAATCCCCTTCCCGCACCACCTGCCCCTTAACCGTGAGCTGGCGATCCTTGTAATCGATTTCCAGGTCACCGCAGCCCACCACACATACCTTCCCCATCTGGCGGGCCACAAGGGCTGCGTGAGAGGTCATCCCGCCCCGGGCCGTAAGGATTCCCTCCGCAGCGTTCATCCCCCTTATGTCCTCAGGGGACGTCTCGATCCTCACAAGCAACACCTTCTCTCCCCTCTGAGCCCACTCCTCAGCGTCTGAGGCGAAGAAGACCACCCGGCCCGTAGCCGCCCCCGGCCCTGCAGGAAGTCCTTTGGCCACCGCCCTACCCTCTTTAATCGCCTTCTCCTTCTCCATTAGGTCAAAGACGGGCCTCAAGAGGTGGTTCAGGTGATCGGGCTCCACCCTGAGCAGGGCCTCCTCCTTCGAGATCAGCCCCTCGTGAACCATATCGACCGCTATCTTCATGGCCGCCATTCCCGTCCTCTTTCCCGCCCGGGTCTGGAGGATCCAGAGCTTCCCCTTCTGGATGGTGAACTCCACGTCCTGCATGTCTCGATAGTGACGCTCGAGGATCTTGCAGTACCTCTCGAGCTCCTCATAGATGTGAGGAGCCTCCTCCTCCAGGGAAGGGATCTCCCGTTTCCCCCTCTGATACCGGTTTATCGGCTGGGGGGTCCTGATCCCGGCCACCACGTCCTCTCCCTGGGCGTTCATCAGATATTCCCCGTAAAGGCGGTTCTCCCCTGTGGCCGGATTCCTGGTGAATACCACCCCGGTACCCGAATCGAACCCCATGTTCCCGAAGACCATGCTCTGCACGTTCACCGCCGTCCCCATATCGTGGGGGATGTCATTCAGCTCCCGGTAGGCTACCGCCCTCGGGTTGTTCCAGGAACGGAAGACCGCCCCGATGGCCCCCCAGAGCTGCTCCCATGGGTCTTTCGGGAAGTCGACACCCAGCCTCCCCTTTATCTCCTCCTTGTAGCGGCGCACCAGGTCTTTCAGGTCCTCGGCCGAAAGCTCATGGTCATACTCCACCCCCCTCTCCTCCTTCTTCTCCTCGAGGATCACCTCAAAGGGGTCACGCTCGTCCTTCTGCTGGGGCTTCAGCCCGAAGACCACGTCCCCGTACATGGCCACAAAGCGCCGGTAGCAGTCGTAGGCGAACCGCTCATCCCCTGACCTCTGGGCAAGCCCCTCGACGGTCTCGTCGTTGAGGCCGAGGTTCAGGATCGTATCCATCATCCCGGGCATGCTGATCGCCGCCCCGGAGCGGACGGAAAAGAGGAGCGGGTCCCGGGGGTCCCCGAACTTCATCCCCATCACTTTCTCAACCCTCCTCAAGGCCTCCCTTACCTGCTCCTCCAGCTCCGGAGGATAACGCCCCTCGTTCTGATAATAGTATCTGCACACCTCCGTGGATATGGTAAATCCGGAAGGGACAGGGATGCCCAGATTGGTCATCTCCGCCAGATTAGCCCCCTTTCCTCCCAAAAGGTCCCGCATCTTCGCATTTCCTTCAGCCTTTCCTTCCCCAAAGAAATACACATATTTCGCCATCTTACGCCTCCTTTTTAAGCTAAATTGTTAGCTAATATTCATGTTAAGCATTAAAAATTTTCAATAACATCACGTTAATACTGAAAAATCTGCTATCTTCATGAAGAGATCATTGATCTTCCCCAGCAATGAGAGCCTGTTCTGTCTTAGGCGTTTGTCCTCCTCCATCACCAGCACGTTGTCGAAGAAAGCGTCAACTGCCGGGCGCATCCTCGAAAATAGCCTCAGGATTCCTTCGTAATCCTCTGCTTCAAACAGCCTCTGGAACTCCTCCTTAACCCCCTGGAAGGTCTCGTAAAGCTCCCTTTCCTGCTCTTCGATGAAGAGGGATGGATCGGGCTCCTCGGGATAATCAGTCCCCCTGACGATGTTGGCCACACGCTTGAAGGCCACGACCATCGACTCGAACTCCGGCAGGGGGCGCATCCTTGAGAGGGCCTCGATGCGCCTTCTGGCATCCACCAGGTCGTCCATCTGGACGTTGAGCACGGCTGCCACCTCTTCCCTCCCCCACCCCTCGGGGAACAGGAGGTTCTCGTACCGCCCGCGGAAGAACTCCAGTACCTCCTCCTCCACCTTCTCCCTTTCCATCCTCTCCCTCAGGAGCTCTGAGGTCCATCCGATGAGCTCCTTCAAGGAGAGGCGGTAACCTTTCTCCAGGATTATGTTGATGATCCCCAGGGTTTGCCTCCGCAGCGCGAAGGGATCAGAAGTCCCGGTCGGGACGAGCCCCACGCCGAAGCAGCCCACCACGGTGTCAATCTTGTCGGCTACGCTTACGATCGCCCCGGCGTCGCTCTCTGGGAGTTTGTCCCCTGCTGAGCGGGGCAGGTAATGCTCGAAGATCGCCTGGGCCACCTCCGGGGATTCTCCGCTTCTGAGGGCGTACTCCCTCCCCATCACTCCCTGAAGCTGGGGGAACTCGCCGACCATCTCCGTGAGGAGGTCGGCCTTGGAGAGATAGGCGGCCCTCTGGGCCGCCTCTTTCGCATGAGGGGCGACCCTCTCTGCGAGCCTCCCTGCCAGTTCCTTTACCCTCAGGGTCTTCTCGTAAAGGGTCCCGAGCTGGGCCTGAAAGACCATGCCCTTCAGTTCTTCAACCCTCTCCTTGAGGGAGACCTTCAGGTCTTCCTCAAAGAAGAAACGGGCATCGGCCAAACGGGCCTTAAGGACCCTCTGGTTCCCCTGCCGCACCACCTCCAAGTCCTTAGGCTCGGTGTTGCTAACTGCCACAAAGAAGGGGAGGAGCCTCCCTTCCCTGTCCACCACCGGGAAATAACGCTGATGGTGTTCCATGGCCGTTATGAGGACCTCCCGGGGGAGGTCCAGGAACTCCTCATCAAACCTCCCCTCCACGGCCACGGGCCACTCCAGGAGGTTGGTCACCTCCTCAAGCAGCTCTTCCCCAATGAGGGGCACCCCCCCTACCCTTCTGGCCGCCCCTTCCACAGCTTTCCTGACCCGCTCTCTCCTCTTCTGAGGGTCCGCTATCACATAGGCCTTGTAGAGCTCCTCCTCGTACACCTCGGCGCCCCTTATCTCGAGGCTTGAGGGGGCGAGGAAGCGGTGGCCTCGGGTGAAGGAGCTGCTCCTTATCCCATCGAGCTCAAAGGGCACCACCTCATCGCCAAAGAGGGCCAGCACCCAGTGGATGGGCCTGATGAATCGGAACTCCCCATCGGCCCAGCGCATCGCCTTGGGCAGGGGAAGGGAGGTGACCATCCTGGGGAGGATCTCCGAGAGGACCTCCTTGGTCTCCTTCCCCCGTTGCTCCCTCTTTACGGCCACGTACTCCCCCTTCTCCGTCTCCACCACCACGAGCTCTGATACATCCACCCCCTCCTTGGAGGCGAAGCCGAGGGCGGCCCTGGTCGGCCTCCCCTCGGGGTCAAAGGCCACCTTCTTGGGAGGGCCGATCTGGACCGTCTCCAAGGGGCGCTGGCTTTCAGAGAGCCTTCCCAGGATGGCCAACCTCCTGGGAGTCCCCAGGACCTTTATCCCTTCAAAGGTTATCCTTTCGGAGGAAAGCCTCCTCGGAAACTCCTCCTCCCAGTACCTTATGGCCTGGGAGATGAACCCCGAGGGCATCTCCTCGGTACCTATCTCAAACACAAGCCCCTTCATCTGTCCCCTTTGCCGAGGAGGGGATAGCCCTTCTCCTCCCTCCCCTTAAGATATAGCTCGGCACATCCCCTTGCCAGCTCCCTCACCCTGAGGATATAGGCCGTGCGCTCGGTGACGCTCAGCGCTCCCCGGGCATCGAGCAGGTTGAAGGTATGGGAGCACTTCAGGCAGTAGTCATAGGCGGGAAGCACTAAGCCCTTGGAGATGAGCCTCTTTGATTCCCTCTCGTACATCTCAAAGAGCCGAAAGAGCATCTCCACATCGGCCTCCTCGAAGTTGTAGCGGGAGAACTCCACCTCGCCCTGATGGTGGATATCCCCATACCTTATCCCCTCCGTCCAGACGAGATCAAAAACGTTCTCCACCCCCTGGAGGTACATGGCGATCCTTTCCAGCCCATAGGTGATCTCCACGGAGATGGGCTTCAGGTCTATCCCCCCGGCCTGCTGAAAGTAGGTGAACTGGGTGATCTCCATCCCATCGAGCCATACCTCCCATCCCAGCCCCCAGGCCCCCAAGGTGGGAGACTCCCAGTCATCCTCCACGAAGCGAATATCGTGCTCTAAGGGTTCTATCCCCAGGTGGCGGAGGCTATCGAGATAGATCTCCTGGATCTCCGTGAGCGACGGCTTTATTATCACCTGGAACTGATAGTAGTGCTGGAGCCGATTGGGGTTCTCCCCATAGCGGCCATCGGTGGGGCGGCGGGAGGGCTCCACATAGGCCACCCTCCAGGGTTCAGGTCCCAGGACCCGAAGGAAGGTGGCGGGATTGAAGGTCCCTGCCCCGACCTCTATGTCATAGGGCTGCTGGAGCACACAGCCCTGGTCCATCCAGAACCTCTGAAGGGCCATGATCAGTTCCTGGAAGGTCATGATATCCCCATCTCCTTCATCACCTCGAGGGTCCTTATCCCTCTCCCCCCCTGATACTCGATGAAGGAGGAAAGGAGGCGTCTGCTTTCTGACATCACCTCTCGGGGAAAGGATACCTTCTGCCAGCCCACCTCAAGGAGTCCCTCCAGAGAAGCGCATGTGGAGGCGCTCACCGGCACCGCTTTCTCCTCACCCCTGTAGCAATCCCTGCAGACCACCCCGCCCCTCTCGAGGAGAAACCAAACCTTCCCCTGAAGACCTCCTCCACAGCGGAGGCACTCCCTCAGTCTCGGCCTGTATCCCACAAGCTCAAGGAGCCTCATCTCATAGGCCCTGAACCCCTCCTCCCTCATCCTCCCCTCCTCCACAGCGCGCAAAGAGCCTATCAGGAGGTCCAGGATCTCTGGATTCGGATCCCGCAGGGGCGTCATCATCTGCACCAGCTCGAGGAGGTAAAAACCTTGTAAAGTCTTTATCAATTCGTCAGATATGTGAAAAAAGGGATATATGATATCAGCCTGATCCACCCTCATCAACCCTTTCCCTTCACCGTCAAGGAGCACCCTGAGGTGACGGAAGGGTTCGAGCTTGTTCATGAACCTCCGGCGACTCCTCTTGGCCCCCTTGGCCACTGCCTTGACCCTCCCCCATCTTCGGGTGAAGGCCTCCACTATCAGATCCGATTCCCCCCATTCCTGAAGGTGGATCACCACTGCCTCGGTCCACTTCATCTCTCAATGCAGGAGGACCTTCATCAGCAGGGTGGCAGTCCCTAAGTAGATCAGGATCCCTGTGATGTCGTTGGAAGTGGTCACAAAGGGTCCGGAGGCGACCGCCGGATCGATGTGAAAGACCTCCCTGAAGAAGGCGGGCACGAGGGTCCCCATAGCGCAGGCCACCGTCATGGCGATGGTCATGGAGAGCCATACCACTATTCCCACCGCAGGGGTCCCGTGCCAGAGGGCCCCTACCCCCCCGGCTATCCCGCCGCATAGCAAGCCCATCAGCAGGCCTATCTTCACCTCACGGCTGAAGAACCGGAGGAGGTTCCCCCTCTCCACCCGGCCTATGGCGAAGCCCCTGACGATGATGGAGGAGGACTGAAGGCCCGCATTCCCCCCCATCCCCATGATCACGGGGATGAAGGTCACCAGGTAGAGGAACTCCCTCAGGGTCATCTTGAAGAGCCACATAAGATACCCGGTGGCCAGCCCCCCCAGCAGATTGGCCACAAGCCATGGGAGCCTGAACCTGACGATCCGCTTGATATCACCGATATAGACGAACTCCTCCTTCCTGGCGCCTCCCATCTTGAGGAGATCCTCGGTGGCCTCGTCCCTGAGCACGTCTATCACGTCGTCCACGGTGATGAAGCCGAGGAGCCTGTTGTCCTCGTCCACCACCGGAACGGCCAGTATGTTGTACTTCTCCACCACCCGGGCCACCTCCTCCTGGTCTTGGTGGGCCTTAACGCTTATCACCTCGGTGTTCATGATCTCCTTCAGCTTCTTCTCAGGGGAGGTGGTCAGCAGCTGCCTCAAAGAGACCACCCCCACCAGGCGCTCCCTCTCGTCCACCACGTAGATGTAGAAGACCATCTCGGCATCGGCCGCCCGCTGGACCTCCTTTATCGCCTCAGCCACGGTGATCTCCTCGGGGAGGGCGAAGTAGTTGGGATTCATGATGCGCCCGGCCGTCTCCTCCGGATAGCTCAGGAGCTCCTCCACGTCCTCCATGTCCTCCTTGCCGATCCTCTGCAGGATCTCCTCGGCCAGGGGTTCGGGGAGGGTATCTATCAGCTCCACCAGGTCGTCCGAGGGCATCTCCTCAAGGATCTTTACCGCCCTCTCCATGTCCATCTGGGCGAGGATCTTCGCCCTCACCTCCCGGTCGGCCTCCACCAGCACATCGGCGGCCCTCTTCGGGTCCTCGATGAGGGCGAATATCTGCCTCCTCTCCCCCTCGTTGAGGTAATTGAGGAGGTGAGCGATATCGGCGGGATGGAGCTTCTCGAGGATCTTTATCAGGTTCGGCTCCGCCCCTCGCCTTATCAGTTTCCTCACCGTCTCCAAGGTGACCTGTAGCTTCGGTGTAAGCATTCCTTCGCTCCTCTTTACTTGCGTATGAGGACCTCCCGGGGCTTAACCCCGTCGGAGGGTCCCACTATCCCCTCCTTCTCCATCCTCTCTATGATGCGGGCTGCCCGATTGTATCCGATCTTGAAGCGGCGCTGAAGCAGGCTCACCGAGGCCTGCCCCACCTCCATGACGAAGGCCACGGCCTCCTCATACTTCTCATCATAGTCCTCGTCCTCATCCGCCTTAGCGGGGCGCCTCTCCTCGAGGATGCTCATGTCATAGGAGGGCTTCCCCTGGGAGCGCCAGAACTCGGCAAGCCTCTTTATCTCCTCCTCGGAGATATAGGCCCCGTGGACCCGCTTCAGGCGGGAGCTTCCCGGGGGCAGAAAGAGCATATCCCCTGTCCCCAGGAGGTGCTCGGCCCCCGTAGTGTCGAGGATGGTGCGGGAGTCCACCTTGGTGGAGACCTGAAAGGAGATCCGGGCAGGGAAGTTGACCTTTATCAGGCCCGTTATCACGTCCACCGAGGGCCTCTGGGTGGCCAGGATGATGTGGATGCCTGCTGCCCTGGCCATCTGGGCGAGGCGGGTTATCGACTCCTCCACCTCCCTCCTGGAGACTATCATCAGGTCGGCAAGCTCATCTATGACCACGATGATGTAAGGAAGGGGCTTGAGTTCCTCCCCTTCTCCCCCTTTCTCCCTTTCGGCCCTCACCTTCTGGTTGAAGCGCTCTATGTGTTTTGTCCCCTTCTCTGCCATGACCGCATAACGCCGCTCCATCTCCCCTACCACCCAGCGCAGGGAGGTGGCTGCCTCCCGGGGATCGGTCACTACAGGCAGGAGCAGGTGGGGGATGTCCTCGTAGGCCAGTAGCTCGAGCATCTTCGGGTCTACCATCATGAACTTGACCTCGTCAGGGGTGGCCCGCAGGAGGATGGAGGCGATCATGCAGTTGAGGGAGACGCTCTTTCCCGACCCCGTCGCACCGGCCACCAGCAGGTGGGGCAGCCTGCTAAGATCCACCACGAAGGGGTTCCCCGATATGTCTTTCCCCAGGGCCAGGGTGAGTTTGGAGGGGGCCTGGCGGAAGAGCTCTGAGTTGACCACGTCCTTGAGATAAACGGTCTCCCTCACCGGGTTGGCGATCTCTATCCCCACCACCGATTTCCCCGGGATGGGGGCCTCGATCCTCACGCTGTGGGCGCTCAGGGAGAGGGCGAGGTCGTCCTCGAGGTTGACGATCCGGTTCAGTTTCACCCCGGGGGCCGGTTCGAACTCGTAGACCGTGACCACCGGCCCTGGCTTCACCTCCACCACCTTCCCCTCCACCCCGTAGTCCCTGAGCTTGTTCTCCAGCATCTGGGAATTGGCCCAGAGGACGTCCTCCGAGAAGGTGACCTCCCTCCTCTTCCCCCCTGTGAGGAGGCTCGGGGGAGGGAGGCGCCATCCCCCTTCGACGGGCTTGGGAAAGGGGAGGTCCTCCTGTCTCATGGCGACCTTCAGGGGCTCCTTTTCAGACTGAACGATGGTGGGGGGTGACTGGCCGCTCCTCCTTAAGGCCACGGCCCTCTTTATGCGCCTCCTGGAACGGCGCCTCTCGAGCGCGGAGGATATGGCCTTGGAAAGCTTTCCTATGGCCCTTGCTGCGGCCAGAAGCCCCCTCATCACGTCCCCGATAGACAGACCTGTGGCGAGCATCACCCCCGAGAGCATCAGGAAGGCACAGAGGAGGAGGGCGCCTGTGAGGTTCAGATATCCTTCCAGTCCCTTCTCCAGGACCTTCCCCAGGGCCCCTCCCCTCCCCCACCTCGTCTCGAGGAAGACCGTGAGGGAGAGGAGCGAGAGGAGGGCCCCGAAGGAGCGGACCCACCATCCCCTTATCTCTCTGCCGAGAAGAACGAGGAATCCCACCAGCAGGAGGATGCCTGCCACCACATAGGAGGCCTCCCCCAGCCCCTGGATCATCAGGTCTGAGATCACGGCCCCCACGATGCCTCCCCGGTTCCTGACCTTCTGGGGGTGGAGGAGATAGTGGTTGAGGGAGGGGTCGGCCGGAGAGTAGGAAAGGAGGGAGACGAAGAGGAAGATCGCCAGGAGGATGACCGCCAGGCCGCTTATCTCCCTTATCAGCCTTCTGTAGGCCATCTCCCTTTCCTCACATCCCGATCACCACGGGGATGATGACGGGACGCCTCCCCATCTCCTTGCGGAAAAACCTCTTTAAGGCGGCCCTCACCTCGTTCTCCACCTCGACCTCATCCCCCTTCAGGTCCTGGGAGATATCCTCCCATGTCCTGATCACCACCTCCTTAGCCCTCTCGAGTACATCCCCCCTCTTCTCCTCGAAGAGGACACCGCGGGTGATTATATCGGGGCCGGAGACGAGCTCCCCCGTGGCCTCGTTTATCACCATCACCGGGATGACCATCCCGTCCTCCGAGAGGTGCTTTCTGTCCCTCAAGACCATGTCCTCCACGTCCCCCACCCCCTTGCCGTCCACGAAGACCTTCCCCACCGTCACCTTCCCCGTGATCTCAACCTTTCCGTCCCTAAGGGTGATCACATCACCGTCCTCGGCCAGAATCAGTTGCTCCTCCTTCAAACCCACGTCCCGGGCAAGCTGCAGGTGGTGGACCAGGTGGCGATACTCCCCGTGGATGGGGATGAAGTAACGGGGAGAGACCAGGTTGAGCATCATCTTCAGCTCCTCCCGGTATCCATGGCCTGAGACATGTATGGGGGTCATCTGCTCATAGATCACCTCTGCCCCTAAGCGACAGAGGCGGTTTATCATGTGAGTTATGGCCCTCTCGTTCCCCGGAATGAAGCGGGAGGAGAGGATCACGGTATCCCCCTTCTGGATCTTCACGTGCTTGTGGTTTTCGGTGGCCATCAGGCTCAGGGCGGAGTGGGGCTCTGCCTGGCTCCCTGTGGTTATCAGCAGCAGCTCCTCAGGGGGAAATCCCTCCATATCCTTCGGGTCGAGGAAACTCCCTGGAGGCGAGAGATATCCCAGCTCCCGGGCGATCTTGGTGTTGACGATCAGGTTCCTTCCGACCATGACCACCCGCCTCCCCGTCCTTTGGGCTATCTCCATCAGTTGCTGGATCCTCTGGATGTGGGAGGCAAAAAGCGCCACGATCACCCTGCCCTTCCGCGCCCTGATGATCTCCTCAAGCCTCCGGGCGATCTCCCTTTCGGAGAGGGTGTACCCGTCTCGTTCGGCATTGGTGCTGTCAGAGAGGAGCAGCAGAACTCCTTCCTCCCCGTACTCTGCGAACTTCCTCAGGTCGGTGGCCTCCCCGCCTGCGGGGGTATGGTCTATCTTGAAGTCCCCGGTATGGACGATGGTCCCCTCGGGGGTCCTTATCCCGAGACCCACGCCATCGGGGATGCTGTGGCAGACGCGGATGAACTCCACCTCGAAGGGGCCCAGCGAAACCCTGTCCCGGGGCCGGACCACGTAGCACTCGTTGAGCTCCACCCCTTCATGTTCCCTGAGCTTCTCCTCCACCAGTGCGAGGGTGAAGGCCGTCCCGTACACCGGGACCTCGATCTCGGAAAGGAGGAAGGGGAGGGCCCCGATATGGTCCTCGTGGCCGTGGGTGAGGATCAAACCCCTGATCTTCCCCTTGATCTGGTGAAGGTAGGAGACATCAGGGATCACCATGTCTATCCCCAGCATCGAGTCGTCGGGGAACATTAACCCGGCATCTATCACGATGGCGTCATCCCCCCCCTCGAGCACCCTCATGTTGAGCCCGATCTCCCCCAGGCCCCCCAAGGGTATGATCCTTACCCCTTCGCTCATCCCCTACCCTCTCTGAGATTGGCACTTATCGCCTCGGATACCCTCTTCATCAATTCCTCCCTCTCCTTCATGGTGTATCCCTTGGTCTCTATGGGCTCTCCCACCACCACCTCCACATCCCCCTTCCTCACCTTCCTGCTCTGGGGCGGCATGATCTCCCACGTCCCGGAGATGGAGATGGGGACGATGGGAACCTGGGACTTCACCGCCAGGGTGAACCCTCCCTTGAGGAAGGGCTGAAGTCTGCCGTCCTTGGAGCGGGTTCCCTCTGGGAAGATCACCACTGAGGTCCCCTCCCGGATCCTTCTTGCCGCCTCCTCCATGCTCCGGTAGGCCTTCTTGGGCTCAGAGCGATCGAGGCTGATGTATCCCGCAGTCCCCATGGCCCATCCCAGAACGGGGATGCGGAAGAGTTCCGCCTTCGCCAGCCAGCGGAACTGCACGGGGAGCTCCGAAAGGAGCACGAAGATATCGTAGGCGCTCAGGTGATTGGCCATGAAGATATAGGGCCTCCCCGGGGCGATCCTCTCAAGCCCCCTTATCTTTACCTTCACCCCGCTTGCCCAGAGGATGAGCCTCCCCCAGAGGCGGGCATAGAGGTGAATGACGTTCCCCTTCCTGTCAAAGGGGAAGGTGAGGAAGGCCAAGGCCCCCAAAAGAAGCGTGAAGACCACTATGGAGCTCCAAGCGAGGAAAGTCCTAAATCCCATGCCGTCCTTTAAGCGTCCCTATTATCCCCTTTACCTCCTCGCGGATCCTCCCATCCAGGTCATAGGGGGAGAGTCCGCGCTTGTCGGCCTCGATCACCTTCTCGTTAAGGGAGATATGTCCCAGGATCTCTATCCCCTTGAGGCCTTCCTCGATGAGCCTCCGGTCCTCTCCTGATGAGACCTTGTTCCCCACCCCGTATACCCTCTCCACCCCCAGGTCCTCCGCCATCCTCTTTATCTGCAGGGCGGTGGCAATGCTCCTCTGGCCCGGCTCGACGACCACGATGAAGGCATCCACCTCCTTAGTGCTCCCTCGGCTCAGGTGCTCAAGCCCTGCTTCCATGTCGAGGATCACCACCTCATCCCTGCGCACCAGAAGGTAGTGTATCAGGCTCTTGAGCAGCACCCCCTCGGGGCAGAAACACCCTCCCCCTGCCTTCGGGACGGCCCCGAGGATCAGGAGTTTCACCCCGTGAAGAGAGATGCTGTAGGCGTCGGGGAGATCGTCCACCTTGGGATTGAGCTTGAAGATCCCCCCGTAGACCCCCTTCTTCGCCCCTGTGCGCTCCTCTATCAGGGGGGTCATCTCGGCCAGGGGAGTTATCCTCTCCACCATCTCCTTCGGGAATCCAAGGGCCGAGGCGAGGTTACTGTCCGGATCAGCGTCCACCGCCAGTACCCGATACCCCTCCTCTGCCAGCACTCTGGCCATCACCCCTGCCAGGGTCGTCTTCCCCACTCCTCCCTTTCCCGCAATCGCTATCTTCATCCTCTCTCCTCAGGTGTGACTAAAGTTGAAAAATTTTGTATAAAATTTTAACCATTTTGCCCCTCATCTGTCAATCGGAGGGGGAGTCCGGGGGTAGGGGATTTATTCTCACTATCCACTCAACGCGATCAAAGTCGGAGTCGGTGGAAAAGAGGTATTTCATGTTAAATCGCTCCATCAGACGCACCGTGATCCCATCGTTTCCAAAGACTCCATACTGTTCCATGATCCTGGGAAGTTCATCAAGATCCTTAGGGCTCACTTCTTCTACCCTGACCTTGGCGGCCTTGACGAATTGGAGGGCGTCATGAAGGACGTCCAATAATTCCTTGATCTTTTTGAGGTCCTTTCTCAGCTTTTCATGCACCCGGCCTGTGTAGCCATAACGCTCGGCTGCCTCAAGCACCATCACCTTGAAGAGGAACTCATCCAGTACCCTTACAGAGGTGACGCTCTTAAGCCACTCCTGTTCAGAAAGGCTGAAAAACTCAGCGCATGCTTCGCTCCTTCCGGTAAAATGCAAGATCAGCGGTGAGGTGTCCACGAAGACCGTGCGGCCGAAAAGACGCTGTGGAATGAACCTATTCATAAATCAGGCCCTCATCTTGGAGTACCTCCATCACGAGGCCCTTATCGGCTTTAACCCGTCCGTAAAACTTAAGCACACTGGGTTTGTTGTGGGTGCGGTAAAGCTCAAAGGCCCGCTGTTGCACCTCCTTGTAAGTAGGCTTTACCTTCCCTTCCTTCTGCAGGGACAGGATGGCCTCCTTTAGGAGCCTCTTCTTCTCAGGAGGAGCCTTCACCTTCCTGCCCGAAGCCCTGCGATTAGGGGCAGTCCGCACAGGAAGACCGAGCTCCTCCATCGCCTCGGCAATCCAACAGGTTTTAAACGTGGAGGGTGAACGAATCATAGGCTTATCCTTTTGAGTCTTTTTATTATGACTCTTTTCTTTAAGATTATCTAAATGGGGATGGTGCGTCAAGGCCGAAGAGCTCTGTGGCGTTCCTGGTGGTGAGGGAAGCCACCTCTGCGGGATCCACCCCCTTTATCCTGGCCACCCCCCTGAGGCTTACGAGGACGTCCTTCGGACGGGAGACGAGGTCTTTGTACTGGACCGGGGTGTCGGTCTCAAGGAGGATCCGCTCCAGGGGGGCCTCCTTTATGGCTGCCTGATGGGGAGGGCTATAGGTGAGGGCCGGTGTGGCCGATATGTAATAGCCGGCCTTTATGATCTCCTCGAGGAGATCGAGGGGGCCGGTGTACCAGTGAAAGACCGCCTTCCTGACCCCGGCCTCAGCGACCATCTCAAAGACCCTCCTGTGGGAGTAGCGGCAATGAAGGATGAGGGGCTTCTGGTGCTGGAGGGCTATCCTTATTACCTCTCCGAAGACCTCCTTTTGAAGGTCCTTCTTCACCCTCGCCCTGTAGTCGAGGCCCACCTCCCCTATGGCCACACAATTCCTTGCCTCCTTCCGGAGGAAATCGAGGTTCCCCTCCACTTCCTCCTTTCGGATTTCCCAGGGGTGATAGCCGAGGGCAGCGAAGACGAAGCCGGGGTTCTCGCGGGCTATCTCCAGGGTCCTCTCGTTCGACTTGATTTCCATCCCCACGGCCACTATGGCCTTCACCCCCTCCTTCCGGGCCTCCTCGAGGGCATGAGGAAGGTCATCGAGCTCATCGAGGTGTGCATGGGCATCGATCAAGGGGAGCTTCATCGCAGGAGGTCAAGAAAACTCTCCAGGGGCAAATATATTACCCCTTCAGGCAGGTGGGGAGCGAAGATCTTGTCATCGAGGGAGGGGTTGAATTTTGCCTCCTTCACCCGAAGCTCAAATTCGAACCCCTCTCCCTCCCCTCGGATGAGCCGGGGAAGACTCCCTCCTTTGTAAAAGGTGAGACAAATCGTTTCCTCCCCTACCCTGCCCTTCCCTCCCCAGTAGATTACCCCTTCTGCGGGAAGGTAGAGGAGAAGGCCCCTTTGGGAGGAGTAAAGCTCAGCCACCGTGACCCCCCAGGGGGAGAGGAAGTCGACCCTGAGGTCCTTTGGCCTCCTGTAAAAGAGGACTCCTCCAAGGACGCTTCTTCCCTTCCTCCCCTTCACCTTAAAGGAGAAGGTGAGCTTTAAGGTCTCTTTATCCCCTACCCTCCTGAGGAGCTCCCGGGGGACATCCTTCAGAGGCACGCATACTTTCTCTCCCAGTTTTGGCCTTGGAGAGAGCAGGGCACAGCCCGAAAGGGAGAGGAGAAGGATGAAGAGCCACGTGCTCGTTTCGGACGAGCTTTTAAAAAATTTCCTCAAGTTGTACTTTGAAGCTCCTAAGATTTTGATTACTTGGGGAAGGATAAAATAAGTCCTAGACCAAGTCAACTGACTTAAACTCCCGCGCCGTACTTGACAAAAATGGGGAAAGAGCTCAGGTTTACGTAAACCGACAACAAAAGGAGCGCAAAATGGGGCATTTAGCAGACTGGTGACCCCCGCAGTTTGAGCTCTTTCCGTAGATAATTCCTCTCGATGGGGTCATCCTTGAAAAGGAGGAGAGAGGCCATCTCAACCGCTTCTGCTTATCCTCTCGATCCCTCCCATGTAGGGGCGAAGGGCCTCAGGGATTAGGACGCTGCCGTCCTCCTGCTGGTAGTTCTCGAGGATCGCCACCACCGTCCTCCCCACGGCAAGGCCCGAGCCGTTAAGGGTATGGACGAACTCCGTCCCCTTCTTCCCCCTGCGGCGAAAGCGGATATTGGCCCTCCTCGCCTGGAAGTCCTCGAAGTTGCTGCAAGAGGAGATCTCCTTGTACTCCTCCTGGCTGGGGAGCCAGACCTCGATGTCGTAGGTCTTTGAGGCGGCAAAGCCCAGGTCGCCGGTGCAGAGGGTAACCACTCGGTAGTGGATGCCGAGCCTCCTCAAGACCTCCTCGGCGTCCTGAAGCAGTGTTTCCAGCTCCTCATAGGAGGTCTCGGGATGGGCGAACTTGACCAGTTCCACCTTGTTGAACTGATGCTGACGGACGATCCCCCGGGTGTCCTTCCCGTAAGAGCCCGCTTCCTTCCGGAAGCAGGGGGTGTAGGAGACATAGCGCAGGGGGAGGTCCTCCTCGTCGAGGATCTCGTCCCGATGGATGTTGGTCACGGGGACCTCGGCTGTGGGGATCAGGTAATATTCCATCCCCTCGATCTTGAAGAGGTCCTCCTCGAACTTGGGAAGCTGCCCCGTGCCGATCATGGAGTTGCGGTTTACGATGAAGGGAGGAAGGACCTCTTTGTAGCCGTGCTCCTTTATGTGCAGGTCGAGCATGAAGTTGATCAACGCCCGCTCAAGGAAGGCACCGAGGCCCCTGTAAAGCACGAACCTCGCCCCGGCGAGTTTCGCTCCCCGCTGAAAGTCCAGGATCCCCAGTTCCTCACCTACCTCCCAATGGGGTCGAGGGGTGAAGGGGAAGGAAGGCGGCTCCCCCCACTTTCTCACCTCCACGTTGTCCTCGGAGTCCTCACCCACCGGGACTGAGGAATGGGGGATGTTGGGGACGGTGAGGAGCAACTTCCGGAGTTCCTCTTCCTTCTCCCGGAGCTGGGCCTCCATCTCCTTGAGCCTCTGGGATAAGGCCCGCATCTCGGCGATCAGCTCCTGGGCATCCTCCCCCTGCCTCTTCCTCCTGCTTATCTCGTCGGAGAACTGGTTTCTGCGGTTCCGCATCGCCTCCACCTGCTGGATCAGCTCCCGCCGCTCCTTATCAAGGCGGAGGATACCCTCCAGGTCCACCTCCACCCCCCTCTGGGCCATCTTCTCCCGAACAAAGGAGACGTTCTCTCTGAGGAACCTCAGGTCAAGCATACCGAGGCCTCCTTCCGAAGTTCTCCCTAATCTTTAACATCGGAGGTAGGAAAAATCAATTTAAGGGGCTTATTTCTTTTCTGGCGCTGGAGTGGCGGGTGCCTCCTGCTGTGGCACCTTGTCGACGACGGTCTTGGTGATCGGGCGGGAGGCGAGGAAGGTGAGAAAGAGGGAAGAGAGCATGAAGATGATGGCCACCACCGTGGTAACCCTGTTGAGGAAGCTGGCTGGCCCGGCGCTCCCGAAAAGCGTTGTACTGGCG
>CBEVRB010000030.1:0-18388 GCA_965552155.1 uncultured bacterium | reverse complement strand
CCGTCCTCACCCCCGGCTGGATCTGCCAGCCATAATAGGCCGTTCCCTCGTACTCTATGAGGAGCTTCAGGTTCCTCATCGCAACTGGATCGCCCCCTCAGGACATACCTCCTGGCAACAGTAGCAGCGGATACAGAGCCCCTCGTTCACCTTCACCTTCTCTTCCACCCTTATCGCCTTGGGAGGGCAGACTTCAGCGCAAAGACCGCACCTCTTACAGAGATCCTGCAAGTCCCGGGGCCTCGGGAGGAGGAACTGCCGGAGGGGTTTCTTTAGCAAACCTGGTAGGCCCCAGCCGATATCCGCTGAAGGGGGGATGCGGAGGACGACCGGAGGAGGAGGGTCCCCCCCTATAACGGAAAAGTCTTTTTCCCAATGACGGATCCCCTTTCTCTTGGCTGCTTGTAAGGTCGGGAGCCTTTGAGGGGGGAGGCCCACGAACCTCGATAGGAAGGCATCAAGGAGGATCGCGTCCTCTGAGGCGGCGAGGAGACCCAAGGGCCTAAGGTCACCGCTCTGGGGGCCGCTCCCCTCCATGGCCACTATCCCATCCGCGATGGTGAGGGCAGGCCTTATATGCAGATAGATCTCCAGCAACAGGGTGGCAAAGGTTTCCCGCTTCTGGGCCTTCAGGTGCCAGGAGGCCTTCTTGAAGCCCGGGACACAGCCGAAGAGGTTCTTCACCCCTAAGGTGAGGGCCATCATACTGTGGGTCTTCAGTTTGGGGAGGTTTATCACCTTGTCCGCCTCCAGGGCCTCCCTCGAGAGGGTGACCCGGCGGAAGAGGAATTCCTCAGGCGATACGATTTCCCTCTCCTCCTTCAATTCCACCAGAGGGATGGAGAGCCTGCGGGCCACCTCCTCCATCCCCGTCTTTGAGGCCACCCGCCTGAAGGGGCCTATGGCAGGGCTGTCCCCGATGAAGGGATTGCCTCCGGTTTCCCTGACCATCTCGGCGACCGCCTCCACCACCGAGGGGTGGGTGGTGACCCCCCTCTCGGGAGGTGAGGCACCCAGGAGATTCGGCTTAAGGAGCACCCTCTCCCCCTTCTTCACGAAGGCATCGATCCCTCCGAAGGGTGCAAGGACCTTCTCCAGGGCCTTCCGGACCTCTACTTTGGAGTAGGTGAGACAGGTAGTCACGCTTACCCTGGCCATCCCTTAAGGATCTCGGCTATCCCCAGGCGGATCATCATCACCGCTATAGCCGCCAGGAGGAGGCTCGCCACCTTCGCTACCCCCTTCACCCCTCCATCCCCCAGGAGCCTTATGAGAAGCTCCGCCCTCTGGAAGATCCACCAGGCCAAAAGGAGGTTCGCCACCAGCGAGAAGATGGTGGGGAGATAGCCGTAGGAGTCCACACAGATCAGGATGGTGGTCAGAACCGCAGGCCCCACCACCAAGGGCATCCCCAGGGGGACTATCCCCACCGTATCCTTTGGGGCCCTCCGCTTCTTCTCCGGGAAGATGAGGTCGTAGACGGCGAGGATCAGGAGGATTATCCCCCCCGCCACCTTGAAGTCGGCGACGGTCACACCTATCACCGAGAAGATGAACTTCCCGAGGAAGAGGAAGCCGACCCCAACGGCGAAGGCCGTGGCTATCGAGGCCTTGACCACCCCCCTCCTCTCCTCAGGGGAGAGACTTTCGGTGAGGGAAAGGAAGATGGGAAGTACCCCTATGGCGTCCATCGCGACGAAGATGGGGAGAAAAGCCAGGAGGTAATCCCTCATCTGCTATCTCCGCTTTTAGGTTCTCGGCCAGACCCTTTAACCCTCAAAGGCCCGCAAGGCCAAGACACAGTTCACCCCCCCGAAACCCGCCGAGATCGAGAGGGCCACCTTTACCTCTTTCTGCCTGGGGGTCCAGGGGACATAATCGAGGTCGCATTCCGGATCGGGGTGTTCGTAATTGATGGTGGGGTGGATGATCTGGTTGGAGATGGTTAGGGCAGTGGCTATCGCCTCTATCCCCCCGGCTCCTCCGATGAGATGTCCTGTCATTGACTTGGTGGAGCTTATGGGGATCTGGTAGGCGTAGGGGCCGAATACCCGCTTTATCGCCTTGGTCTCGGCGACATCGTTAAGCTTGGTCGAGGTGCCGTGGGCGTTGATGTAATCCACCTCCTCAGGGGCAATGCCCCAGGGATCGAGGGCCATGGCTATCGCCCGGGCAAGGGAGGTGGCCTCAGGATCGGGCTCTGCTATGTGGTAGGCATCGGCCGTCATCCCATAGCCCACCAGCTCCGCATAGATTCGGGCTCCCCTCCTTAAGGCATGTTCCAGCTCCTCCAGGATCAGGACCCCTGCACCCTCTCCCATGACGAACCCGTCCCTTTCCAGGTCGAAGGGGCGGGAGGCCCGCTGAGGCTCGTCGTTTCTCGTGGACATCGCCCTCATGGCGATGAAGCCGGCATAGGAGAGGGGGGTGATACAGGCATCAGCCCCTCCAGTGATGAACACCTTCTCCTGCCCCTCTTGCAGGCGCAGATAAGCGGCGGCGATGGCATGGCTCCCGGAGGCACAGGCCGATGAAACCACAAAGGTCGCCCCCTTTACGTTGAACCTCTCGCTCACCAGAGAGGCCACAGAGCTGGCATAAACATTGGGGAGGGCAAAAGGGGAGATCCTCCGCGGGCTTCCATGCTCTTGGAGGTTCTGGTAGCTTGACTCTATGATCTCGATCGCATCGGATCCCACCCCCAGGATCGTCCCCACCTCCTCAGGCCTCTCACCCTCGATCTCAAACCCTCCCCTGTTCTCCCTCAGCCGGAACCCTGCGTCCTCCAAGGCCATCTTGGCGCCTGCAAGGGCGAAACGGGTGGTCCTTCCCAGATAGCGATCCCCTTTCTTGGGAGGCAAGAATTGATCGAAGGGAAAGTCCTTGATGGGAGCCCCGATGCGGGTACGGAAGTTCTGCATGTCGAACCCGGGGAACTCCACGTGGGTGATGCCCGATTTGCCCTCAAGCAGCGCGTTCCAGAACCCCTCCTTTCCCAGACCGATGGGGGTGACGGGACCAAGGCCGGTTATTACTGCCCTCCTCCCCATAACGACCAATAAAGATAAAGGCTTGGGGAAGAAATTTCAAGAAAAAGGTTTGACCTGCCTTCCTTTTTTATTTACCATAAGGGCTCTGGCAGAGAGAGATGAAGGGGAAGGTGGCGATCATATGGATGGTGGTGCTAATCCTCCTCTTTGCATCCTGTGGAAGGAAGGGGAGGGTGGCCACCAAGGTTCCCCCTGATCCTGAACCCCTTTACTTGGAGGGCCTCAAGCTCTTCAACCGGGGGAAATACAAGAAGGCCGAGGAGATCTTCACCCGGGTGCAAAACTATTTCCCAGGCGACAGGGTCTTCGCCCCCAAGGCAGAACTCAGGGTCGCCGATTGCTACTTCATGAGGAAGGAATATCCCGAGGCGATCGCTCGTTACACTGAATTCAAGAAGCATCACCCCTTCCATCCCGATGTGCCATATGCGGAGTACCAGATAGCCCTGGCACACTTTAAACAGATAAGGTCCAAGGATAGGGACCAGGAGGAAACCCGAAAGGCCCTGGCGGCCTTCCAGGGGGTCCTCTCCAGTTATCCGGGGACGATCTTTGCGGAGAAGGCCCGGGAGAAGGTCGAATTTTGCAAGCGGCGCCTCCTCGAACACGAGCTTTACATCAGCCGCTTCTACATGAAGAAGAAAAAGTACCTGGCTGTGGAGAAGAGGCTCAAGGCCGCCCTTCTGGCCTATGGGAGAACGGAGAAGGAGGACGAACTCCTCTACCTTCTCGCCCTCTCTTTGCTGAAACAGAAGAAGGAGGCCGAGGCCGCTGCCTATCTCCGTCATCTATCCAAAAACTACCCTAAGAGCCGTTACCGGGGGAAGGCCGAGGAGAGGCTCGCGAGGATAAAGGTGAAGGAGGTGCCCGAGATCCTCATCATCGCGAGGGGATCAGCGGCGGTCCCGGAAGAAATCGCCTTTGGAAGGCCGAAGATCACCGCCCTTCGGCACGAGCGGATCGAAGAGAAGGAGACGGATTTCTGGAGCGGCGATGTGAAGGTCGAGGGGTGGGGGATCACCCTCCGCTGCGACACGCTGACTGCAAAGGAGAGGATGGGGAGGATGGTGGAGATGTCCGCCTGGGGGGACGTGAAGGTGAAGAGCGGATCCAAGGAGATATTTTGTGGCAGGGCCTCCATAGACCTGGAGAAGAAGGTCATGGTGATGGAGGAAAATCCCCGGATCATTGGCGGAGGGACGGTCCGCAGGGCGGAGAAGATGATCCTGCACCTCGATTCGGGGCTGCTGGAAGTGATAAAGGAGAAACCGGCCGAAGGGATGTGAAGCCATAAATTTCCCTGATGCATCATTACAAAATCTACTTGAAGTAGTATTTGTTGCATCATAGAGCTTTAAGACCCTCCCCATCTCCCTGAACACACCAGCGCCTCTCATTCCAATCAGAAAAGGTCCTGAGAGGACCTGTCTGGAGGGAGGGCTGGTTTGGTCTTGGAGCGGGGCTTAAGCTGCATGATTTGCCTTTCTGGCCCTTAAGTAGATTTCAAATGAGGCAATTCGCCTGGTTGACTTCCTTCACTTTGCGTGTTAAAGTGTGAATCCTTTCACAGAAATGGTTGATCTTACAAAAGTAGACGCCATTATCGAACGCCATCAAGGAAAGGAGAGCTATCTCATTGGGATCCTGCAGGACATCCAGGCGGAGTTCCGCTACCTGCCCCGGGAGGCCCTCGAGAGGGTGAGCGAGCGGATGGGCGTCCCTTTGAGCCGCCTTTACAGTCTGGCCACCTTCTTCAGGGCCTTTAGCCTCACTCCACGGGGCAAACACCTTATCGTGGTCTGCACGGGCACCGCCTGCCATGTCAGGGGTGCCCCTGTGATCTTGGATGCCCTGAAGGGTGCCCTGGGGATAGAGCCCGGTGAGACAACTCCTGACCTCAAATACACCCTCGAAACGGTCAATTGTCTCGGCTCCTGTGCCTTGGCTCCCCTGGTGGTCATAGACGGCCATTACCATGGCAAGGCCAGGGGCAAAGATGTGTTGAAGCTCCTGGAGGAGGTGGATGAAGCTCAGGGGGCCTGAGGACCTCGACAAATGGCGCTCAGAGCTTGAAGCGGCCCCCAGGCCCAAGAAGGAAGTGGTGGTGTGCACCGGTACCGGTTGCCGGGGGGCCGGGGCGCTTGAGGTCCTCGAGGCCCTGAAAGAGTCCCTCAAGGGGCGGGAGGACGTCGCCATCAGGGAAACCTGCTGCCATGGCTTCTGCGAAAGGGGGCCTCTGCTTGTGATCGAGCCCGATAATTATTTTTACCAGAGGCTCAAACCGAAAGACGTGGAAGCCATCGTCAAAGAGACCATCGACGGCGGAAAGCCCATAGAGAGGCTCCTTTACAAGGACCCGAAGACGGGCGAGAGAATCCCCCACGAACGGGATATCCCCTTTTACAAGAGGCAGATGCGCCTGGTCTTCGGCTCAAACCGCCTGATCGATCCCACCAAGATCGAGGATTACGTGAGGATCGGGGGCTACACGGCCCTCGTGAAGGCCCTCTTCGAGATGACCCCCGAGGAGATCATCGAAGAGGTGAAGCGCTCGGGGCTGAGGGGGAGAGGAGGGGGAGGGTTCCCCACGGGTCGAAAATGGGAGAGCTGCCGGCGCGCCCATGGAGAACCCAAGTACGTTATCTGTAACGCCGACGAGGGTGACCCCGGTGCTTATATGGACCGCAGTCTCCTCGAGGGGAACCCCCACAGCGTCATCGAGGGGATGATTATAGGGGCCTACGCCATCGGGGCCCACGAGGGGTATGTTTACGTGCGCAACGAATATCCGCTGGCGGTGCGGAACGTCTCCATAGCCATTGAGCAGGCGGAGCGCTATGGCTTCCTCGGAGATGACATCCTCGGCTCTGGATTCTCCTTCCACATCAAGGTGGTCCGAGGGGGAGGGGCCTTCGTGTGCGGGGAATCGACGGCCCTTATGGCCTCCCTTGAGGGAAAGATCGGCGAGCCCCGCGCCAAGTACATCCACACGGTGGAAAGCGGCCTATGGGGCAAGCCCTCCAACCTCAACAACGTCGAGACCTGGGCCAACGTCCCCCTGATCATCAACCGAGGGGCGGACTGGTACAGGGAGATCGGGACCGAGGGTAGCAAGGGTACAAAGATCTTCTCCTTGGTAGGGAAGATCAACAACACGGGCCTCATCGAGGTCCCCATGGGGATCACCCTGAGGGAGATCATCTACGATATCGGTGGAGGCATCCCCGGTGGAAAGAGATTCAAGGCCGTGCAGACCGGGGGACCCTCTGGGGGGTGCATCCCGGAAGAGCACCTGGATCTGCCCGTGGACTTCGACGCCTTAACGGCCGTAGGCTCCATGATGGGCTCAGGCGGCATGATTGTGATGGACGAGGACACCTGCATGGTCGATGTGGCCAAGTACTTTTTGGGCTTCCTCAAGGAGGAGTCTTGCGGTAAGTGCGTCCCCTGTCGTGAGGGGATAAAGAGAATGCACCACATCCTCACCGAAATCACCGAGGGACGGGGGAAGCCGGAACACCTGGAGATCTTGGAGGACCTGGGGAACTTGCTGAAGGAAACGGCCCTTTGTGGCCTCGGCACCACGGCCCCCAATCCGGTGCTCTCCACCCTCAAGTACTTCAGGGACGAATACGAGGCCCATATCTACGAGAAGCGGTGTCCTGCCGGGGTCTGCAGGGCCCTCGTTCAGTACTCCATCGATGAGGAAAAGTGTATAGGCTGTGGACGCTGCAAGAGGGAGTGCCCCGCTGAGGCCATTACCGGCGAGAAGAAGCAGCCCCACAGGATTGATCCGGAGAAATGCGTCAAATGCGGGGCGTGCTATGAGGTCTGCCCCGAAGGGGCGGTGGTGAGGAGGTGAAGATGCGATATCGTCTGACAGCCATCATAGAGAGGGAGGGGGATGGTTATGTGGCCCTCTGCCCGGAACTCGATATAGCGAGCCAGGGGGATACGGTGGAGGAGGCGCGGAGGAACCTGGAGGAGGCCCTTGAGCTCTTCTTCGAATGCGCCTCAAAGGAGGAGATAGAGGAGAGGCTCTCTGGCGAGGTCTACATCACCCCCTTAGAGGTAGCGGTTGGGTAAATTAGGGACCTTTTCCGGGAGGGAGGTCTGTGAGATCCTCGAGCGGCATGGCTTCAAAGAGGTGAGGCGGAAGGGAAGTCACATAGTGATGCAAAAGCACGTGGGTGAGAGGACGGTTACCGTCCCAGTTCCAAATCACAAGGAGATCAGGAAGGGAACGCTACGGTCCATCATCAGGCAATCCGGGGTACCAAGGGAGGAATTCGAGATCTGAGGAGGAGATGATCACCCTGACCATAGACGGAAGGCGCGTAGGGGCCTTTGAAGGGGAGACGGTCCTCGAAGCCGCAAGGCGCGTGGGGATAGAGATCCCCACCCTCTGCTACCACCCCGCCTTGAGCCCTTACGGGGCCTGCCGTCTGTGCGTGGTGGAGGTAGAGCAGCGGGGGAGACGCCGCCTGGTGGTCTCCTGCCTCTTTCCGGTGGAGGAGGGCCTTACAGTGTGGACTGACAACGAGCGGGTCCGTAAGGCGCGGCGTGGGGTAATGGAGCTACTGCTTGCCCGCTGCCCCAACGTGCCAGCCATCAGGGAGCTGGCAGCGAAGATGGGGGTTCAGGAGCCGCGCTTCCCCCTCGAGGACGAGGGCTGTATCCTATGCGGGCTATGCGTAAGGTGCTGCGAAGAGATCTCTGGAGCCCATGCCATAAGTTTTGTCAGCCGGGGGCCGAAGAGGATGGTGGCAACCCCCTTCAAGGAGCCCTCTGAGGTCTGCATAGGATGTGGGGGATGCGCCTACCTCTGCCCCACGGGATTCATCCGCATAGAGAATGGTTTCATCAAGATAGGGGATCGGGTCATAAGGGAGCTTTCGCCCGAAGACAGCCGCAGGGTCAAGGATGCGTTGGGAGCCGCAGAGAAGTGAGGAGTTGAGAAAATCCGTAAGGGAGCTGGTCAATGAGGATCCCTTCCGGTGCTATCAATGTGGCAAGTGCACTGCAGGGTGCCCCATGGCCTCCGAGATGGAGCATCCACCCCATAAGATCATGCGTCTCTTGCAGTTGGGGGATCTGTCGGGGGCTGTGGAGTCGGCCTGGGTATGTGTGTCGTGTGAGACGTGCACGGCCCGCTGTCCCCAGGGGATAGATGTGGCCCGGGTCATGGACGGGGTGAGGCAACTGGGGTTGAGCAGGGGGGTCTTTCCCAGGGAGGGAGCAGCGGTTTTCGCCCGGGTCTTTCTCGATCAGGTGAAGAACTACGGGAGGCTCTGGGAGCCGTTGCTCGGGGCCAAATACAACCTGCGCACCCTGAACCCCTTTAAAGACGCAGGGCTGGCTTTGAAGCTGCTCCAGAAAGGAAGGAACTCTTTCTCCCCCGATCGCATCGAGGGGAAGGGGGAACTCGAGAAGATCTTCGCCGTCCTCGGCCAAAAGCGGGGGGAGGGCTGATGGTCTACGGATACTACCCGGGGTGTGCCCTTCACGGCTCCTCCAAGGAATACGACCTCTCGGTGAGGGAGGTCTGCTGGAGCCTTGGACTCGAGCTCAGGGAACTTGATGACTGGAACTGCTGCGGGGCATCTCCGGCCCACTGGATGGGGGAGGAACTGTCCCTGGCCCTCTGTCAGAGGAACATCAACCGGGCCGCCGCAGCGGGGCTCAGCGTCATCATGGCCCCCTGTGCCGCCTGCTACAACCGCTTCAGGATCGCTCTCTGGACCCTGAGGGAGGACCCCCAGAAGCGGGAGCGGATAAAGGAAGCGCTGGGGGAGGAACCGAAGCTTGAACTCCAGGTGGTGCATCTGGTGGATATGCTTCATGAGGAGATCCCCGAGGACTTCAAGCCGGTGAAGCCCCTCCGAGGCCTCAAGGTGGCCTGTTATTATGGATGTCTGCTATTGCGGCCGCCCAAGGTGGTGACCGACGAACCAGACCCCGAAAACCCGACGAAGATGGAGGAGGTCTCGAGGAGGGTCGGGGCGGAGCCGATCGAGTGGCCGCAAAAGACCTGCTGTTGCGGGGCCTCGGCCGGGGTGACGGACACCTCAAAGACCAAGGAACTGGTCTCCAGGATCGTCCTCGGGGCAAAAAAACGAGGAGCGGACCTGATCGTTGTGGCCTGTCCCCTCTGTCAGGTAAACCTCGACACCAGACAGGGCGCTCTCGGGGTACCTATAATCTACATCAGCCAACTGGTGGGCCTGGCCATGGGGAAGGGACCCAAGGAACTGGGGCTTGACCGCCACATGGTGGACCCGCGGCCGGTGCTCGAGGCCAAGGGGGTGATAGAGGGATGGCGCATATAGGGGTCTTCGTCTGCCACTGTGGGGTGAACATCGCCTCTGTCATAGACGTGGAGCGGGTGGCCGAGGAGGTGCGGAAGGAACCTGGGGTGGTCTTCTCCACCACTTACCAATACATGTGCTCTGAGCCTGGCCAGGGGCTGATAAAGGAGAGTATCCAGAAGCACGGCCTTGACCGGGTGGTGGTCGCTGCGTGCTCACCGAGGATGCACGAACCCACCTTCCGGCGGGCGTTGAAGGAGGGAGGGCTCAACCCCTATCTCCTCGCCATGGTAAACATCAGGGAGCACGCCTCCTGGGTCCATCAGTCGGAGCCTGAGCTTGCGACCCAGAAGGCCATCGACCTGGTCAGAATGGCCGTCTCCAAGGCCCGGGAGCTTCAACCCTTAGAACCCATCCTGGTGCCTGTGGAAAAGCGGGCCCTGGTGATCGGGGGAGGGATCGCCGGGATCCAGGCGGCACTCGACGTGGCCCAAGCGGGCTACGAGGTGACGCTCCTTGAGCGAGAGCCGTCCATCGGTGGCAAGATGGCGCAACTCGACAAGACCTTCCCGACCCTCGACTGCTCGGCCTGAATACTGACACCGAGGATGCTGGAGGCATCCCAGGACCCCAACATCAGGCTCCTCACCTATGCAGAGCTGGAGGAAGTCAAGGGCTATGTCGGCAACTTCGAGGTCCGGATCAGAAAGCGGGCCCGTTTTATCGATGAGTCGAAGTGCACCGGTTGCGGCCTCTGTATCGAGCGCTGTCCCACTTACGCCCCGAGCGAATGGGATCTGGGCCTCGGAGAGCGGAAGGCCGTCTACAAACCCTTCGCTCAGGCCATCCCCAACGTGCCGGTGATAGACCCAGAGGTCTGCGGTCACTTCACTACGGGGCTCTGCTCGGTATGCGAGAAGGTCTGCCCGGTTCAGGCGGTGGATTACACCCAGAAGGACGAGGTTATCGAGGAGCGGTTCGGGGCCATCGTGGTGGCCACGGGTTTCGACCTCTTTGACCCGTCCCTTTACGGGGAGTACGGTGCAGGGCGCCTGAAAGACGTGATCACGGGGCTTCATTTCGAGCGGATGGTCAACCCGTCGGGTCCTACCAGGGGGCACATCGTGAGGCCCTCGGATTTCACGGAACCCAAGCGGGTGGTCTTCATCCAGTGCGTGGGATCGAGGGACGCGGAGCGAGGGGTCCCCTACTGCTCGGGGATCTGTTGCATGTACACGGCGAAGCAGGCCATCCTGCTCAAGGAGCACATCCCGGATGCCCAGGCGGTGATCTTCTACATGGACATCAGGGCTCCGGCCAAGGGCTATGAGGAATTCGTCAGAAGGGCCCAGGAGGAGTACGGGGCCATCTACATCCGGGGCCGTGTGGCCAGGATCTACGAGGAGGATGGCCGACTAATGGTCTTCGGCACCGATACCCTGAGTGGGGAACCCATAGAGATGGAGGCCGATCTGGTGGTCCTTGCCACGGGTGTGGTGGCACCGAAGGAAGGGGAAAAGATCGCCAAACTCCTCGGTCTCTCCCGCGATGAATACGGATTTTTCACGGAGCTTCACCCGAAGCTTGCCCCTGTGGAAACTATGAGCGGGGGGATATACCTTGCGGGGTGCTGCCAGGGCCCCAAAGACATCCCTGCCTCGGTGGCCCAGGGAAGTGCCGCCGCGGGAAAGGCGATGGCCCTGCTCTCCAAGGACCAGCTCGAGTCCGATCCCCAGGTGGCCCGGGTGAAGGAGTTGAGATGCATAGGGTGTTTCAAATGCAGGGATGTGTGCCCTTACGGGGCCATCGAAGAGAAGGAGACCCCCTGGAAGAAGGTGGTGGCCCATGTGGTGGAGACGGTCTGCGGGGGCTGTGGCCTATGTACTGCCACCTGTCCCACAGGGGCGATACAGCTTCAGAACTTCACGGATCAGCAGATCCTCCGAGAGGTTGAGGGACTGGGTCTGGGATGGCAAAGAGAGAGCGCCGCATAATAGGTTTCCTTTGCAACTGGTGCTCCTACGGCGGGGCGGACACCGCCGGGGTGTCGCGGCTTCAGTACCCCACTGACCTCAGGGTCTTGAGGGTCCCCTGCTCGGGCCGGGTGAACCCGCTTCTGGTGGTGAAGGCCTTCGCCGAGGGGGCTGATGGGGTGCTGGTCTCGGGCTGTCATCCCGGGGACTGCCACTATGTGGAGGGGAACTACTACGCCAGAAGGAGGCTCGAGCTGTTGAAGAGGCTCCTTCCCTTCATGGGGATCGAGCCCGGGCGGTTCGAGTACACCTGGGTCTCCTCCTCAGAGGGACAGCGGTGGCAGAAGGTGGCCACTGAGTTCACGGAGGAGATCCACCGTCTCGGGCCCTTCGAGGGATGGGAGGAAGAGGGTGATCGATAGGTTGAGGGAGGCAGTAAGGGAGAAGCTCCAAGAGCTCGACCTGGTCATAGGGTACGGGGAGGGTTACGATCCCCTTCACGCCACCCCGGTCTTTATCCAGAAGCCCGAAGAAGTAGACCGCCTCATCTGGAACCCCCTCTGTGTCCACAACCTGGCGACCTACCTCTACGAGCTGAGGGGAAAACGCGTGGGGGTGGTGGTAAAAGGGTGTGATTCGAGGAGTGTGCTTCAGCTGCTCAACGAAGGCCTCATCAAGAGGGAGGAGATCTACATCTTCGGAATTCCCTGTGACGGCGTAATCGATCTGAGAAAGGTCGCCCAAAAGGTGGACATCTACCGGGTGAAAGAGGTGAGCTGGCAGAAGGACGCCTTCACGGCAAAGACGGACCGAGGGGAGGTGTCCCTCGGGCTCGAAGAGGTACTTCAGGACAAGTGCCGGGGCTGCCCCTACCCCACCCCTGTGATCCATGACTTTCTGGCCAGAGATCCCGTAAAACCCAAGGGGGAGGGAGAAGGACTCCTCGAGCAGGTCTCAGAGCTTGAGGAGCTTTCCCCTCAGGAGAGGCTCGCGTACTGGAGGAAGGAGCTTGAGCGCTGCATCCGCTGCTATGCCTGCAGAAACGCATGCCCCCTCTGTGTCTGTCAGGACTTCTGTGCCGCTGAGGCCCGCGATCCCCACTGGATCCCCTTAAGGGACAGGGTGAAGGAGAAGTGGATGTGGCAGATGCTTCATGTCTTGCACCTGGCGGGCCGCTGTACAGGCTGCGGTGAATGCGAGCGGGCCTGTCCCATGGGGATACCGCTTCTCAGGATAAGGGCCAAGGTGAACAAGGAATTGAAGGAACTCTTCGACTATGAGGCAGGGGTGAAGGAGGGCGTGAGGCCGCCGCTTCTGACCTACCAGGTCTCCGAGCCCAAGATCGAGGAGCGGCAGTGGTGAAGGACGGGGTGAAGTTTCTCGAGGAAGGGGCACTTGAGGGGTTGCTTCGGAGGCTTTCTGAGAGAGCCCGGGTCTGGGTGCCCGTGGAGGCCACCCCTGGGGTTGTTCTGTGGCGTCCGTGGAGGGAGGGAGAGAAGGTGAGGCTTGATCGCCAGGGGACAGAGCCACCAAAACACGTGCTCTTTCCGCGCTCAGAGACCCTCTTGCGGATTTACGAAAAGGAGGAACTCAAGATAGAGGAGGTGATGCCTCAGGGACCCTCGGTCATCTTCGGGGCAAGGCCCTGCGATGTGAGGGGCTTTGAGGTCTTCGATCAGGTCTTCGGGGAGGAGGACCCCTATTACAGCGTCAGGCGTCGAGAAACGACCATCCTCACCGTGCTCTGCACGGAACCAGAGAGGACCTGCTTCTGCACCACGGTGGGAGGGGGTCCCTTGGAGGAGAAGGGGTCCGATGTGACCTTCCTTCCGATAGAAGGCGGATGGCTCGCCCAAGCGGTGACCGAAAGGGGGGAGGAGGTCCTCCGGGACGAGGCCTTCGTCGAGGCCTCAAGGGAACAGATCGAAAAAGGGGAGCAACGGAAGGAGGCCGTAAAGCTTGACCCCGTGGTTGACCTTTCAGGGATCCCCGAGAAGTTCCTTGAGAGCTTCACCTCGGACTTCTGGCGCAGGGTCACGGCCAAGTGCATAAGCTGCGGGGCCTGCACCTTCCTCTGCCCCACCTGCTACTGCTTCAACATCACCGATGAAAGGACCCCTGAGGGTGCCGAGAGGCTGCGGAGCTGGGACGCCTGTATGTTTTACCACTACACGCTCGAGGCCTCGGGGCACAACCCTCGGCCCACCAAGGCCGAGCGCTACCGCAACCGGATCGGCCACAAGTTCAGCTATCATCCGTCAAACTACGGCACTTACGGCTGCACGGGCTGCGGTCGCTGTATCAAGTACTGCCCTGTGGGCATGGATGTAAGGGAGATATTGAGGGAACTCAAGGAGTACGCAGAGGGATGAGCCGAAACCCCTTTCTGCCCTATATAGCCACTGTAAAGGAGGTCATAGAGGAGACCCCCAACATCAAGACCCTGCGGGTGGTCATCTCCGACCCCTCGGAGAGGGAGGCTTTCCGTTTCGAGCCCGGACAGGTGGCGCAGCTTTCGGTCTTCGGGGTCGGGGAGGCCACCTTTGTGATCAACTCCCCCCCCACCCGCACCGAATACCTCCAGTTCAGCGTGATGAAGGTCGGGGAGGTGACCACCAAGATCCACGAGCTCCGCCCGGGGGACAAGGTCGGAGTCAGGGGACCTCTGGGGAACTGGTTCCCCTACGAGGGAATGAAGGGGAAAGATATCCTCTTCATCGGGGGCGGTATCGGCATGGCGCCCTTAAGGACGCTCCTTCTCTTCATGCTCGATAACCGCTCCGACTACGGCCACATCACCCTGCTCTACGGGGCCAGAAGCCCCCGGGATCTCTGCTACAAGGAAGAGCTGAAGGAATGGGAAAAGAGGGAGGACATCGAGCTTGTGCTCACGGTGGACAGGGAATTCCCCGGATGGGAGGGCAGGGTGGGCCTTGTGCCGAACGTGCTGAAGGAGCTCGCCCCATCGCCCGAAGGGAAGGTCGCCATCACCTGCGGCCCCCCCATTATGATCAGGTTTACACTCCAGGCCCTCGCTGAGCTCGGGTTCGCCGATGATCAGATAGTCACAACCCTTGAGCGCCGCATGAAATGCGGCATAGGCCTCTGCGGGCGCTGCAACATCGGGGGACGCTACGTCTGCAAGGACGGCCCCGTTTTTACCCTCGCCCAGTTGAAAGAGCTTCCTCCTGAGTTGTGATCTCCTGTTGTTCTTCAAACGACAGTGCGGGGAAAACCGACCCAGTTTTTGACCAGCTGCCCCCAGATCTGCCATATTTGCAAAGTGTTGCAACCCGCGAGGAAGAGCACGTGTCGCTCGTAAGAGAGGTAGAGGTTATTGTCTCGGCCTGCGGCTTCACGGCAGAGGGATCTCGGGCATCTCGGCACTCCTACGCCGTTCACCTGCTGAGACACGGGGTGCCGCTCACGGTTGTGCAGCGGCTCGTAGGGCATTCCTCGATCGAGACCACGGCCATCTACTTGGCAGTGGTACAGCGAGATGTGGAGGAATTCGTGATGCGGTGGTAAGCTACCTGGCAATAAGTGCGGATTTCGGAGGACAAAGGAGTACGTCCTTAAAGAATCGCAATAGGAGGTGACAACTATGGCATTTAAAGTGCTATTCCTTGCTCATGCTCCCGATGGAGAGGCTGAGAAGTATAGATATGTTATCGAAACACCCAGGTACTACAAGCTCTTTGTAGTAGTGGCCAAGGATCAGAAGCAAGCAATTGAAGTATGCAAAAAGGCTGTCAAAGAGGAAGGTGTTCAGTCAATACTTCTCTGTCCAGGATTTACACACAGAGATGTTGCGGAGATATCAGAAGCGGTTGGTGAGAATGTCGGGATTTTCGTCGCCAGGGGGGATGGCCCGAGTAACAAGATTTCAATGGAAGTGATGACAAGTGAAGGGTGGTTTTCAGAAAAGGGGAAAGAATAAGATTCCCAGCTTTCTTGTCTACTTCAAGTCGAGATAAAAAATGAAAAAACTTGGGCTTGGGCATCTGCGGTGCTTCGCACATTGCTTCTATCGGGATCCCTATTGGTCATCCTCCTAGTTACGACCTCCGCAGCGGAAACCCTGAGCAACCGCTACATCACAGTCGCCGACGGGGATACGATTACCATCCTCACCCCTGCGAAGCGGCAGGTGAGGGCCGCCTCGCCTGCATAGACTGCCCGGAAAGACGACAACCTTTCGGAAAGCGGGCAAAGCAGTTCACGAGCTTACTGGCGTTCGGCAAGCAAGTCCGGGTCCATGTGATAGACTGGGACCGGTACGGACGGGCGGTGGGCTGGGTGTACGTGAACGACGACGATGGGCAGGAGATTTGCGTCAACCGCGAGCTGGTCAGGGCCGGGTTGGCATGGGTGTACCGCAGGTACTGCCGGCCGCCGGAGCTGCTGAAGCTCGAAGAGGAAGCGCGGGAGGCCGGCAGAGGGTTGTGGCGGGAACCGCATCCTGTGCCACCATGGGAGTTCAGGTGGATGCTGAGGAGGTGAGAATGCCTTCAACGGACTCCCATGCCGAGACAAGACAAAAGACGGATGGAAGGTGAGCCTCGGGGCCAGCAGTATCGTGAAGATAAAAGGGGAGGTGGCACATGCTGATCAATCCTTAGCTATTGAACTTTTGAAAGAACCTGCTCCGTCGCTTCTCAAATAGCAATGTGGGACGAAACCGGGACGGATCAGCAGGGAGTACCCGTACATCGTCAAAGGAGTGCGGTAGACGGAACGCCCCACCAGAAGGTGGTGATCTATTTAGGCTGAACGAGCTGCGGCACGAGGGATCCATCGACTCCTTGTGGAGGGCCTGGCCTGTTCCAAACTCTCAGCCCCCTCTGCAACCCCCTGGGCCGGACACTTACTTGACAGTTGTCACATGAACGGGTATTAAATCTTTTGTGAGGTATTTTGAGGCCTTTCGAGGACCGTTCTATTATTTCCTGTTTATCACACTCATCGGTTGTGCTAGTGTAAGTAGGGTCCTAAATCCCGAGAAAGGGCTATATGAAGCACTCCTCCGTCCTTTGCCTAAATGGCAAAAAGAAGTTAGGCGAGCAGAAAAATGGCACGAGGACGTTATACAGCAATACGCTCCAACTGCTAACCTAGCTATGCAAAAACATGCAGAGAATATAGCACGAAGAATAGCAGCAGTTGCAAAAATTCCTGTACCGGTAAAGGTAACGGTTTTAAAGGGCGACGATCTCAACGCTTTTACTATTGGGGGAGGTTTTATCTATATTTTCGAAGGCTTGATGAATATGATGAATAACGACGACGAGCTTGCATTAGTAATCGCCCATGAATTAGCTCATTGCAGCGCAGGCCATGTAGGTTCTTGGACGTGGTATAGCCTACGAGAAAGGATCAGACCCCAAGGACGGCCCTCTTTTGATGTTGCCATTAGGGAGGAGAAGTATGAGTATAAGGGAAAGCGCTATTGGGAGGTTTATCTTGACGCTCCGTCCCCTGAGAAAGCTGTTGATATTATCGTCAGTTATATTACGCCAATCTTCCAGCGGTGGGAGGAACGAGAGGCAGATATACTTGGAGCTTATTATGCTTATAAAGCAGGTTATGATCTTAACCGGGGAATTGAGTGTTTCCGCAGGATTGCAAGGGAGGAGGCCGAATTACGTCGCAGAGCACTTGAAGAGTTACAGCCCCTTTATTTACATCTAAAGGATGCTTTCAAAGATTACGCACAAGCCAAGAAACAGGCAATTGAAAATCCATTTGATTACTATTATCTACTCGAAGCGAATACTTATCTCAAAAGGTTCTTAAAGATCAAAGATGAGTATTTATCCTGCCTTTATAAATGGCGTGATGCAATCTTTGAAGTACCTGTATGGTTCAGAAGCCACCCTCCTATTTCGCAAAGGGTTAGCTACTTGAAAGAAACATTAAGAGCCTTAGAGCGAAATTCAATCAATGCAGCATCCACCAAGGAAGTTAGGTACGTTCTTGAAGTCTGTGGACTAATAGAACGTGGCCTGCCATTTTCAGAAAAACAAGCGAGATAAAGTTAATGTTGCAACAATCTTAAACTTCAGTTTTAGGACAACCTGCGGTTAAAAAGAAAAAGTAAAAATGCCCTCATGGAAGACTCAAAGAAAAAGGGCTTTACAGCGGGACAATTATAGATGTCGAATATGTGGAGATACTCCATCGTCGCCGTATACAAAATTGCAAGTACATCATATCATTCCTCGTTCTGAAGGAGGCAAGGATGATATGAATAATCTCGCCACTCTTTGTGATCTATGCCATGCTGTTTGTCATCCACATATGGGGCCAGCATGGTGTGGTGTAGAAAAATTATCCTTGGAAAAACAAAAAGAGGCGAGAATGGTTCTTAGGTGGGCAACTAAGGAATTTCAGGAGTTTCTCAAAAGGATGATTCGTCAAGAACTATAATGGCCCAAGAAATTGTTACTACCCTGAAGATCTTTGCAACCCTCTAAGGAGCTCATTTCCAGTGCCATAGGTCAAAGAGAGGCAGAACACAGAAGTACTCCAGATTTTTGGAGGAAAAAAACCTCTGGGAGTACCTGATGAACCCGCATGTCATCCACATACACCTAAAAACCCCTTTCTCCCATCAATTCTTTGATGGCCAAGAAATCCTGCTTCGACGGCGAGGTCTATAAAGGCTATAAGATCAGCCTCAAGCTCGTTCGGGAAGGCCTGGAGGAGTATGAGCCGTACAGCATTCAGAGCCCTATGGATGTGTATCGGTTTATGCGGGATTTGGAGGACAGCGACCGGGAGAGGTATTTTCCAATATATCTGGATGTGAAAAATGACGTGGTAGGGTGCGAGGAGGCCTTTGTCGGGACCTGTACCGTGCGGTGGTTCACCCCGGGGAGGTCTTCAAGTCAGCCCGGATGTGCTCAGCAGCGTCCATCATTGCGGTTCACAATCACCCGAGTGGTGACCCGAGACCCTCGCCGGAGGACAAGAGCATGACCCAGAAGCTATATGTCTGTGGAGACTTCTTGGGCATAAAGGTCCTGGACAGCATCATAATCGAGCACAGGAGCTT
>CBEVRB010000029.1:0-18408 GCA_965552155.1 uncultured bacterium | reverse complement strand
CCATACGGTGGGTTACATCTTGGAGGACAGGGCCTATGTCTCCCTGCCCGAACTGCTGAAGAGGGACACGGGGGTGGAGGTGGAGGAGTTGAAGAGGGACTTCGTGGAGTTTGCTCCGGGGCGGTACGAGGAGATCAACATCCTGGGCAAGGGACGAAGGGACGGTGAGAGGGTGTGGATCATAGGGGATTGCAAGGCCCAGTTGAAGAAGAGGGATGTGGATGCCTTCCTCAGGAGGCTTTCGCGAATAGAACACCTCTTCCCTGGCGAGAAGGTCTATGTGGCGGTGACCTATCAGACCTCTCCCCAGGTCAGGGAATACCTCGAGGGCAAGGGCCTGAGGCTTTATCTTTCCTACCAGCTCCACATATGAGGTAAGAACTTACCAGGACCTTTCCCCCCTCCCTCAGGAGATCCTGGATAAAAGGCGTCGGTTGCGATGCTGCGCCTTTTCTGCTAACCTTGTGCGACCAAGATGAAGGTCGCCATCCTGGGAGCGGGAAACCTGGGGACCACCCTGGCCCTGATGATGAGCCGAAAGGGGCACAGGGTGAGTATGTGGACCGTGGAGGAGGACGTCTACGAGTCCCTCCTCACCCTGAGGGAGAACCCCCGCTACCTCCCGGGTCATATCGTCCCCCCTCAGGTGGAGGTGACGATGGAACTGGAAGAAGCGGTCCGGGGGGCCGATGCCCTGCTGCTCGCCCTCCCCTCCCACGTGATGAGGGAGGTGACCAGAAAGCTCGTCCCCCATCTCTCCGATGGGCAGCTCCTCGTAGACTTCGCCAAGGGGATGGAGGTGGATACGGAGATGAGGATGAGCGAGGTGATAAGGAGCGAGCTGCCTCAGGGGAAGGAGGTAGGCGTTGTGGCCGTCTCGGGTCCCTCCATAGCCGCCGAGATGGTGAAGGGCCAGCCCACGGCAGTGGAGGTCTCCTCCTTCAGGATGGAGGACGCCTACCGGGCCAAGGAGATCCTCGAGACCCCCTCCTTCCGCCTCCATCCCAACGAGGACCTGGTGGGGGTGGAACTGGGAGGAGTGTTCAAAAACGTCTTTGCCATCGGGGCGGGGATATGCGATGGACTGGGGATGGGGGTCAACACCAAGGCGGCCCTGGTGACCAGGAGCCTCAGGGAGTTCGCCCTCCTGGGGGAGGTGCTGGGGGCGAGGCCCGAGACCTTCAAGGGGCTTTCCGGCCTCGGGGACCTGATCGTCACCTGCTTCAGCCCCCACAGCCGCAACCGCCGCTTCGGGGAGAAGCTGGGGGAGGGGCTGGGGCCTGAGGAGGCCCAGGAGGAGATAGGACAGGTGGTCGAGGGGATAAGGGCCACAGAGGTGGCCCACAGGCTCGCCCGCAAATATGGCCTTCGCCTCCCCATCGTGGAGGGGCTCCACGAGATCATCTTCAGCAGGGCCGATCCCCGGGAGAGGGTTTATGAATTCCTCAGGTAGAGGTATGATAAACTCGAAGGAAGGCCCCTGAAAGGCATGAAGGCCCCGCCCATGCAGCCCCCCGAACAGCCGCAGGACATGGAGCGGGGGGTGGGGGGGGGGGGGGCGGGGGCCCTGGGACGCTCCGGCTGGAGGGTGGAGCGCTGCTTGAAGCGGATGGAGGAGCTGGAGAGGGAGATAGAGGAGTTGAAGGGGAAGGGGGAGATAGGGGAGGCGAACCGCCTGATAGAGGAGTTCAACCGCCTCCGGGAGGAGGCGCGGACCTATCTCCATTACCTGGTGATCCACCGGGAAGCGGTGGGATTCAGGCGCCATCCGGACCTGGAGCGCATCTATCCCATACCCGATAAAAGGTCTCCCATCGCCGATGGAGTACGAGAGGATAATAACCCATAACGACATGGATGGGGTGGTATCGGCTGCCCTCTGCTCCTTCGCCTTAGGGGTGGAGAAGTTCGTGTTTGCAGGGCCGGGGAGCATCATCCGGGGGGAGATCTCGGTGGGGGAGAGGGACGTGGTGTGCGACCTTCCCCATCCCCTCCTCTGCGGCCTCTGGTTCGACCACCACCAGGGGAACCTGGAGGAACTGGGATACCGGGGGATATCCCAGGAGCAGATCAGGGGGCGCTTTGACCTGAAGGACAGCTGCAGCCGGGTCATCTGGGAGTACTTCTCGGAGCAGGGCGTGACCTTTCCGGCCTATCTCGAGGAGACGGTAAGGGAGACCGACATCATAGACAGCTTCAAGTACCCTTCTATCGAGGAGTGGAGGAGGGAGACCCCCGGGAAACTGGTGGACTTTTCCATAAAGGCCCCCGATCCTGACCTGAGGAGAAAACACCGTTACATGAGGGAACTGGTCAGGTGGATAAGGGACCACCCCCTGGAGGAGATCGTCCACTTCCCTCAGGTGAAGAGGCGCATAGAGGGCTACCGGGAGGAAGAGGAGAGGATGCTGCGCCTGATAAGGGAGGATTCCTCCTTTCTTCCCTATGATGAGGGGAAGGAGATCATCCTCATAGACCTCACCCGGCACAACCGGCGCCCCCGGATCATAAAGAACCTGGCCTACCTCCTTTACCCCCAGGCCCTGGCCGTCCTGGAGATCCATAACCTCTACGACCGGGGGGTGAAGACCACAAACCTCTCCCTCTCCATGTCCCTGAGCATCAGCATGAACAACCGGGAACACTCCAAGGACCTGGGGGAGATCATGAGGTCGCTCAATATCGGCGATGGACACAAAGGAGCGGCAGCGGGAACGGTCTACGCCAGGGGGAAGGCCGAGATGCTCAGGAAGAAGGAAGAGGTGCTGAGGAAGATCTACGAGCTATGGAAGTCCCAGGGATAAGGGAGAAGCTCGAGCGGCTGAAGGGGATCGTCAGGGGGAAGAGGAAGGTCCTGATCGTGACCCATGTGAACCCCGACCCCGATGCCATCGCCAGTGCCTATGCCCTGAGGTTCCTCCTGCGCTCATGGGGGGTGAACTCGATCATCGCCTACGATGGTATCATAGGCCGCCCGGAGAACAGGGCCTTAGTAAGGCTGCTGCGCATCCCCCTCCGCTCCATAAGGGCGGTGACCCCCCAGAACTTCTCCGTGATCGCCGTGGTCGACGCCCAACCCCCTTCCAACCACATCCCCCTCTCGGTCGGACTCCTGCCCACCATCGTGATAGACCATCACATCTCCAGGAGGCGCTCCTCGCTCAAGGGGATACCCTTTCTTGACATAAGGCCTGAGTGCGGGAGCACCTCCACCATCATCGCCCAGTACCTCCTGGAGGAAGGGATAGAGTTACCGGTAAGGGTGGCCACCGCCCTCTACTACGGGATAAAGTCCGACACCGGGGACCTGGGGAAGGAGGCGAGCGAGGAGGATCGCCGAATATCCGGCCTCCTCTACCAGAGGATCTCGGTGAAGACCCTATCGCTGATAGAGCGTCCGAAGCTCCCCAGGGTATATTTTCAGGTCCTCAAAAGGGGACTGGAGAGGGCCCTCTTCTTCCCGCATGAGAAGGCCCTGGTGAGCGATCTGGAGAGGGTGAGCGAGTCCGATCTGATACCCGTGGTGGCCGATCTCCTCTCCAGGACCGAGGGCATAAGGTGGACCTTCTCGCTGGGGGAGTGGAAGGGGGCGATCTTCTTCTCCATAAGGACGGGGCTGAGGGGGAAAAAGAACGCCGAAATCGTGGCGAGGCGGATAGTTAGGGGGTTTGAAGGGGCAAGTGCAGGGGGACATGAGGCGAGCGCAGGGGGAAGGGTGGAGCTCTCCCCCCAGCAGGATGGCCCCCAGGTCCGTGAGAGGATCAAAGGACGGTTTCTCAAAGAGATCGGGGCCTCCTCCAGGGGGGTCCCCTTTCTGGAATAGAAAAGGTCACAGGAGGGGAAGATGGAGCTCAAGACGGTAAAGCTGGATTTTCCCGAAGGGTGCAACGTCATCCTGGGACAAAGCCACTTCATCAAGACCGTGGAGGACCTCTACGAGATCATGGCTGAAGGGGCACCCGGGGTAAAGTTCGGGATCGCCTTCTGTGAGGCCTCAGGTCACCGTTTGATCCGCTCCGATGGGAACGACGAGGAGATGCTCGAGGTGGCAAGGAAGAACGCCGAGGCGATAGGGGCGGGACACACCTTCATCATCGTGATGAGGGATGCCTACCCCATAAACTTCCTCAACGCGGTGAAGATGTGCTCCGAGGTCTGCACGATCCACTGCGCCACCGCCAACCCTCTGGAGGTGATCATCGCCGAAACCGAACAGGGAAGGGGTATTCTGGGGGTGATAGATGGTCAGACCCCCCTCGGAAAGGAGGACGAGGAGGGGGTAAGGTGGCGAAAGGACCTCCTGCGGAAGCTGGGTTACAAGCGATAAGGGCAGAGAAGGAGGCAAAGAAACAGAAGGACCCGTTTCGAGGCCTTCAGGGGGCCTCTTCCTTGGGAACAGGCACCAGCTCTATCACCGACATAGGGGCCCCATCCCCCCGGCGGAAGCCGACGCGGTAAAGGTGGGTATATCCCCCGGAGCGGTCCCTGTAGCGGGGGGCGATCTCCTCAAAGAGCTTCTTCACCACCCCTTTGTCGTTTATCACTCGGAGGGCCTGACGGCGGGCCGAAAGATCGCCCCGCTTGCCCAGGGTTATGAGCCTGTCCGCCAAGCGCCTTACCTCCTTCGCCTTGGGAAGGGTGGTGGAGATCCTCTCGTGGCGAAAGAGGGAGGTGACCATGTTCCGGAGCATCATCTGCCGATGGGCCATGGTCCGGTTGAGCTTCCTTCCCGCCTTCCTATGTCTCATCCTCCACCACCTCCTCCTGCGGCTCCGAAGGGGGCTCGAAGCCCTCCACCTTCATCCCCAGGCTGAGCCCCATCGTCGCCAGGACCTCCTTTATCTCGTTTAGCGACTTGCGACCGAAGTTCTTGGTCTGAAGGATCTCCTGCTCCGTCTTCTGGACCAGCTCACCGATGTAGCGGATGTTGGCGTTCTTCAGGCAATTGGCAGAGCGGACCGAGAGCTCCAGCTCGTCCACCGTCTTCATCAGCTTCTCCTGCAGGTCCTCCTCATCGGCGAAGGAATGCCCCTGGGATTCCTCTCCCTCTTCCTCCTCTTCCTCAGGGGGCTCCTCAAAGTTGATGAAGATGTTGAGCTGCTCCTTGAGGATCTTGGCCGCCAGGGCCACAGCGTCCTCGGGCCTTATGCTCCCATCGGTCCAGACCTCGAGGATCAGACGGTCATAGTCGGTTATCTGCCCCACCCGGGCATTGGTGACCGTGTAATTGACCTTCTTTATGGGGGAGAAGATGGCATCGGTGGGGATCGTCCCGATGGGCATGTCCTCCTCCTTGTTCCTCTCCGCGGGGACGTATCCCTTCCCGAGCTTCACGGTCATCTCCATGTTGAGCCTGGCCCCCTTCTCTAAGGTGGCGATGTGGTGATCGGGGTTTACCACCTCCACGTCGGGATCGGTGATGATATCCCCTGCCTTCACCTCCCTTTCCCCCTCGGCCTCTATCCGGACCGTCTTGGGCCCGGGGCTGTGCATCCTGAAGACCACCTCTTTCAGGTTGAGGATGATCTCGGCCACGTCCTCCTTCACCCCGGGGATGGTGGAGAACTCATGGAGGCTCCCGTCTATCCTCACCGCCGTTATCGCCGCCCCCTGGATGGAGGAGAGGAGGACCCTCCTCAAGGAGTTCCCCAGGGTGATCCCGAAGCCCCTCTCTAAGGGCTCGGCGATGAACTTCCCGTAGGTGGGGGTTAAGCTCTCCTCATCCACCTCCAGCCTCTTGGGCCGGATGAGGGACTTCCAGTTCTTCTCCCAGAGCTTTATGTCCCTTTCCATCTCCCTTTCCCTTTTTGGGATCTTTATTTGGAGTAGAGCTCAACGATGAGCTGTTCCTGGATCGGAGGCGTGGTCAGCTCCTCCCGGTTGGGCATCGCCTTGACCACCCCCCGGAACCTGTCCGCCTCAAGTTCAAGCCAGGAGGGCACACCCCGCCTGGCCACCGCCTCCAGGGCCTCCTTTATCCGATCCATCCCCCGGCTCTTCTCCCTCACCTCGATCACGTCCCCCGGCTTCACCAGATAGGAGGGGATATCCACCTTCCGGCCGTTCACCTGGATGTGGCCGTGGCGGACCAGTTGCCTCGCCTCCCGGCGGGAGCTGGCGAACCCCAGGCGATAGACGGTGTTATCAAGCCTCCTCTCAAGGAGCACCAGGAGGTTCGTCCCCGTTACCCCTTTCTGGCGGTCGGCCATCTCGAAGTAACGGTGGAACTGCCTCTCCGAGACCCCGTAGATCCTCTTCACCTTCTGCTTCTCCCGCAGCCGGATCCCGTAATCGGAGAACTTTATCCTACCCTGGCCGTGGACCCCTGGCGGGTAGGGACGGCGCTCGAAGGCGCACTTATCGGTGTAACACCTCTCCCCCTTCAGGAAGAGCTTCATCCCCTCTCGCCTGCAGAGCCTGCAAACAGGACCGGTGTATCTGCCCATCTCCTAAACCCTTCTCCTCTTTGGAGGTCGACATCCGTCATGGGGGATAGGGGTCACGTCCCTCACGCTTTTGATCCTCACCCCGGCGGCCTGAAGGGCCCTGAGCGCGGCCTCCCTTCCCGCCCCAGGCCCCTTGATGTAGACGTCCACCGCCTTAACCCCCTGCTCCATCGCCTTTTTCGCCGCCGCCTCCGCGGCCACCTGGGCCGCAAAGGGGGTTCCCTTCCTCGATCCCTTGAACCCCTGGGTGCCAGCACTCGCCCAGGTGATGGTGTTCCCCTCGTGATCGGTGATGGTGATGATGGTGTTGTTGAAGGTGGACTGGATATGGGCTATCCCCTCAGGGATCGTCTTCCTCGCCTTCCTCCTCGCACCTCTGGACCTTCGAGCCATCCTCCACTCCTCAGCGCTTCTTTATCAGGGCCCCCCGCGGACCCTTGCGGGTGCGGGCGTTGCTCCTCGTCCTCTGTCCCCTCACGGGTAACCCCCTCCGGTGGCGCAACCCCCGGTAGCAGCCGAGCTCCATGAGCCTCTTTATGTTCATCGCCACTTCCTTCCTCAGCTCCCCCTCCACCTTGTAGTTCCGATCGATGATCTCCCTGATCCTGGCCACCTCCTCCTCGTTGAGCTCGCCCGCCCGCTTGTTCCAGTCTATGCCCGCCTCGGTGAGGATCTTCTGGGAGGTGGTCCTCCCGATCCCGTAGATGTAGGTCAAGGCTATCTCTATCCTCTTGTTTTTGGGAATGTCTACACCGGCGATCCTCGGCACCTCCTACCTCCTATCCCTGTCTTTGCTTGTGCTTCGGGTTGACACAGATCACCCTCACGACCCCTTTCCTTTTTATGATCTTGCACTTGTCACAGATCTTCTTCACCGAAGCCCTGACCTTCATCCCTCCCTCCTATTTGCCCCGGTAAACGATCCTCCCCCTCGAGAGGTCATAGGGGGAGAGCTCCACCGTCACCTTGTCGCCCGGCAGTATCTTTATGTAATGCATCCTCATCTTCCCCGAGATATGAGCCAGGACCTTGTGCCCGTTGGGCAACTGGACCCGGAACATGGCGTTGGGCAGCACTTCCGTAACCGTCCCCTCTACCTCTATTCCCTTGGCCATAGACCCCCTATTTCCCCTCGATCGTCTCCCTTATCCTGGCGAAGATCTCCTCGATCTTGCCCACTCCATCTATGGGACGAAGGAGCCCCTTCTTCCTGTAATATTCTATCAGAGGAGCGGTCTGCTCCTCATATACCCTGAGCCTCTCCCTGATGGTCTCCTCCTTGTCGTCGTCCCTCTGATAGAGCTCCCCGCCACAGCGATCGCACACCCCGTCCTTCTTCGGGGGATCAAATATTATATGATACATCGCCCCGCATCTCTTGCAAGTCCTCCTGCCGGAAAGGCGCCTTACGAGCTCCTCCCTGTCCACCTCGAGGCTCAGCACATGGTCTATCCCCTTTCCCATCTCCCGGAGGGTCTTATCGAGGGCCTCCGCCTGGGGGATGGTGCGGGGGAAGCCATCGAGGATGAAGCCCTTTGTGCAATCGGGCTCCTTGAGCCTCTCCCTCACGATCCCCACCACCACCTCGTCGGGGACCAGTTTCCCCTCGTCCATGTACTTCTTCGCCTCTTTCCCCAGAGGGGTCCCCTCCTTCACCGCTTCCCGGAGGATATCACCGGTGGAGATCTGAGGGATCCCGTACTTATCCACCAGCATCTTGGCCTGTGTCCCTTTGCCCGAACCCGGCGGTCCCAGGAATATCAGGTTCATCTTTCCCCTCCCTTTAACGGCGTCTTCCCTTGACCCTCATGCCCCGCACCAGCCCCTCATAGTGCCTGGTGAGCATGTGGGCTTCTATCTGCTGGACCGTATCCAGGGCCACCCCCACGACTATCAGCAGGGCCGTCCCCCCGAAGTAGAAGGGGACGTGAAACTGGGCGATCAGGAAGGACGGAAGCACGCAGACCCCTGAGACGTAGATGGCCCCCACCAGGGTTATCCGGCTCAAGACCCGATCTATGTAGTCGGCGGTAGACCTTCCCGGCCTTATCCCCGGGATGTATCCCCCGTACTTCTTCATGTTATCGGCCACATCCACCGGATTGAAGACCACGGCGGTGTAAAAGTAGCAGAAGAAGATGATGAAGCCCACAAAGAGGAGGTTGTAGAGCAAGGTCGTGGGGGTGAGCCTCTGGGATATGGCCTTCATCCAGGGGTGGTTGATGAAGTTGGCCACGGTGGTGGGGAACATGATGATGGAGGAGGCGAAAATGGGGGGTATCACCCCTGAGGTGTTGAGCTTCAGCGGAAGATGGGTGCTCTGCCCCCCGTAAATCCTGCGCCCCACGATCCTCTTGGCGTACTGGACAGGAATGCGCCGGTGGGCCGTCTCCATGAAGATGATGAAGGCCACAACCGCCACCATCAGCACGATCAGAAAGAGGGTGAGGATCACGTTCATCTCCCCCAGCCTCAGGAGCCGGAAGGTGTTCCCCACCGCCGCGGGCATCCTGGCCACGATCCCTGCAAAGATGATCAGAGATATCCCGTTCCCGATCCCCCTCTCCGTGATCTGCTCCCCCAGCCACATGAGGAAGGTGGTCCCGGCAGTGAGGGTGATCACCGTGAGGAAACGGAACCCCCACCCGGGGTGAAGGACGATCATCTCCCCTGCTGCCCCCCTCATCCCCTCAAGCCCTATGGCGATCCCAAATCCCTGGATGAGGCAGAGGAGCACCGTCCCGTAGCGGGTGTACTGGGTGATCTTCCTGCGGCCCAGCTCCCCCTCCTTCTGGAGCCTGTCGAGGTAGGGGACCACCACCGTGAGGAGCTGAAGGATGATCGAGGCGCTGATATAGGGCATGATCCCGAGGGCGAAGACGGAAAACCTCCTCAGCGCCCCCCCGGCGAACATGTCGAAGAACCCGAGGAGCCCCCCTGCCTGCTGGAAGAAGGAGGCGAGGGCCTCCCGATCGATGCCAGGGGTGGGGATCATGCAACCGATCCGGTAGACCGCCAGGAGCAGAAGGGTCATCACGATCCGCTTCTTCAGCTCCGGGATCTTGAGGATATTTCCAAAACCTCCGACCATCAGGAGATGACCTCCACCTTACCCCCTGCAGCCTCTATCTTCTTCAGGGCGCTGGCGCTGAACTTGTGGGCCTTAACGGTAAGGGGGACCTTCAATTCCCCATCCCCCAGGACCTTTATCCCGTCCCACCAGCTTCCCTTGACAAGGCCCGCCTCCCTGAGGAGGGAGGGGTCCACCACCGTCCCCTCCGGGAAGCGGTTCAGGTCCTCCACGTGCACGATGGCGTACTCCTTGCGGAAGGGGTTCCTGAACCCCCTCTTGGGCAGGCGGCGGTGAAGGGGCATCTGACCTCCCTCAAACCCCCGGGGGATATCAGGGGAGGTACGGGCCTTCTGCCCCTTGGTCCCCCGGCAGGCCGTCTTTCCGTGTCCAGAACCAGGCCCCCGTCCTACCCTCTTCCGGCGATGTACCGCCCCAGGGGGCGGGGAAAGCTTATCGAGCATCTTCCACCTCCTTCACCTCCACCAGGTGGGCCACCTTCCTGATCATCCCCCTCACCTGGGGGGTATCCTTCAGGATCACCTCCTTCTGGAGCCTGGTGAGGCCCATCCCCCGCAGGACCGCCCTCTGACGCCTGGGCCTCCCGATGCCGCTCTTTATCAGCTTTACCCTCAGGTAACCCATCTCCTACCTCAGCAACTCCTGAAGGCTCTTCCCCCTCCGGCGGGCGATCTCCTCAGGGGGACGGAGCATCTTCAGCCCCTCAAAGGTCGCCTTGACCAGGTTATGGGGGTTGTTGGAGCCGAGGGACTTGGTGAGGATGTTCTGGACCCCTGCGGCCTCCATGACCGCCCGCACCACCGAGCCAGCTATTACCCCTGTCCCCTCCGAGGCGGGCTTGAGGAGGACACGGCTGGCCCCGAACTCCCCTATCACCTCGTAGGGGATGGTCCTCTCGATTATGGGGACCCTTATCAGGTTCTTCTTCGCCTTCTCTATCCCCTTCCTTATCGCCTCGGGGACCTCATGGGCCTTGCCCAGCCCAAATCCCACGATCCCCTTCCCGTCCCCCACCACCACTAAGGCGGTGAACTTGAAGCGGCGCCCCCCCTTGACCACCTTCGCCACCCGGTTTATGTGAACCACCCGGTCAGTGAGCTCCAGTGTGGAAGGATCTATCCTCTCCATTTAGAACTCCAGCCCTCCTTCCCTCGCCCCCTCGGCCACTGCCTTAACCCTCCCGTGGTAGAGGAAGCCGTTACGGTCGAAGACCACCTTCTTTATCCCCTTCTCCAGGGCCTTCTTGGCGATGAGCCTCCCCACCTCCCTGGCCGCCTCCACGTTCCCCGTGCTCTTGAGCTTCCCCCGAAGCTCCCTGCTCAGGGTGGAGGCAGAAACCAGCGTTTCGCCCCGGGTATCCACGATGATCTGGGCGTACATGTGCTTGAGGCTCCGGTAGACGTTAAGGCGCGGGCGCTCCTCGGTCCCCCGCACCTTCTTCCTCACCCTGAGCTTCCTCCTCAACCTGCCAGAGAGGCGTTTCCTCGACACCTTACCTCCCCCTGCCCTTGCCAGCCTTGCGGCGGACCTCCTCCCCGGCGTACCTTATCCCCTTGCCCTTGTAGGGCTCGGGTTTCCGCAGGGCCCGGATCTCCGCCGCCACCTGTCCCACCTTCTGTTTGTCTATCCCCTTCACCGTGATGTTGGTGGGGGAATCGAGGGTGATCTCTATCCCCTCGGGGATGGGGTAAAGCACCGGATGGGAATAGCCGAGGCTCAACTGAAGGGTCCTCCCCTGAAGAGCTGCCCTGTACCCCACCCCGACGATCTCCAGCTTCTTCTCGAACCCCTCCGTGACCCCCTTCACCATGTTAGCGATCAGCGTCCGGTTGAGCCCGTGGAGCGAACGGGCCCTCCGGCCATCGTCCCTTCGGCGGACCCATATCTGTCCGTCCTGAAGCTCCACGTATATCTCGGGAGGAAGCCGGTGGCTGAGGCTCCCCTTCGGCCCCTTCACCGAAACAGTATCCCCCTCCACCTTCACCTCCACCTTCTCCGGTATGGGAATGGGTACCTTGCCGATCCTCGACATCTCATCCCTCACCAGACGTAGCAGATCACCTCTCCTCCCACCCCCAGCTTCCTCGCCTCTCTGTCGGTCATCACCCCGCGGGAGGTGGTGAGGATCGCTATCCCCAGCCCTCTCATCACCCGGGGTATATCCTCCTTGCCCACATAGACCCGGCGACCGGGTTTACTTATCCGCTTAAGGCCCGTGATCACCGACTGCTTCTTGTCGTCGTACTTGAGGAAGACCCGCAGGACCCCCTGCTTGTTATCGGCGATGAACTTGAAACCCTTGATGTACCCTTCCTGCTTCAGGATCTCGGCGATCCTCCTCTTGAGCTTTGAGGCGGGAATGTCCACCTCATCCTTGCGGGCCTGAAGGGCGTTGCGGATCCTTGTGAGCATATCCGCTATCGGATCGGTCATCATCTTTCAGACTCCTACCAGCTCGACTTTATCACCCCGGGGATGTTCCCCTCTAAGGCGTGTTTCCTGAGGCAGATCCTGCACATCTGGAACTTCCGGTAGAAGGCCCGCGCCCTCCCGCAGAGGGGACAGCGGTTGTACTGCCTCACCTTGAACTTCTGGGGCTTCCTCGCCTTAACTATCAGTGCCTTTCTCGCCATTGCCTAACTCCTGAAGGGCATACCCATGAGGCGCAGAAGCTCCCTTGCCTCCTCATCGGTCTTGGCCGTGGTCACGATGGTTATGTTCATCCCCTTGATCTTGTAGACCTTGTCGTAATTGATCTCCGGGAAGATGATCTGCTCCCGGATCCCCAGGGTGTAGTTCCCCCGCCCGTCGAAGGAGTGGGGGGAGAGCCCCCGGAAGTCCCTCACCCTGGGCAGGGCGATGTTCACCAAGCGGTTGAAGAACTCGTACATCCTCTCCCGCCTCAGGGTAACCATGCACCCTATGGACATCCCGGCCCTCAGCTTGAACTGGGCGATGGACCTCTTGGCCTTCGTGACCATCGGCCTCTGACCGGTTATCGCCGCCAGGTCCTCCACCGCCGCGTCCAGGACCCTGATGTCCTGGATCGCCTCCCCCAGCCCCATGTTGACCACTATCTTCTCTATCTTGGGCACCTCCATCACGTTCCGGTACCCGAACCTCTTCATCAGGGCCGGGACGACCTCCTTCTTGTAGTATTCCTTCATCCAGGACTCTGCCATCTCCTCCCCTACTGATCCAGGGGCTCACCGCACTTCTTGCAGACCCGCACCTTGGTCCCGTCCTCTAAGATGCGGTGGCCCACCCGGGTCGGGCGGTTGCACTTCCCGCAGAGGATCTGCACGTTGGAGACATGAATTGGGGCCTCCTTCTCCACGATACCCCCTTTACCCGTGGTAGGGGAAGGCCTGAGGTGCCTTTTGACCATGTTGAGCCTCTCCACGATCACCGCCTCCTTCTTGGGCATCACCCGGATCACCTTCCCCGATTTCCCCCTGTCCTTCCCCGCTATCACCAGGACCAGATCGCCCTTTTTCACGTGGAGCTTCTTCATCTTATAAAACCTCAGGCGCCAGGGATATGATCTTCATGAAGTGCTTGGCCCTCAGCTCCCTGGCCACAGGGCCGAAGATCCGGGTCCCGATGGGCTCGTTCTGCTGGTTGACGATCACCGCCGCATTGTCATCGAACTTGATGTAGGAGCCGTCGGGCCTCCTCACCTCCTTCTTGGTCCTGACGATCACCGCCCTGACCACATCCCCCTTCTCTATCTTGGAGTTGGGAACCGCGTCCTTCACCGAGGCGACGATCACGTCCCCGATGGTGGCATACCTCTTCTCCGAGACCCCCAGGATATCTATGCAGAAGATCTTCTTCGCCCCTGTATTGTCGGCCACATCAAGCACTGTCGTCTGCCGAATCATGGCTCACTGGCACCTCCTCCGCTGCTTTCTCCAGGATCCGCATCACCCTCCACCGCTTGGTCTTGCTGAGGGGCCGGGTCTCTATGATCAGGACCTTATCCCCCACCCGGCACTCGTTCTTCTCGTCATGGGCCTTGTATTTGGTGTACCTCTTTATGTACTTCTTGTACTTGGGGTGCTGGACCAATCTTTCCACCCGGACCACCACCGTCTTGTCCATCTTATCGCTTATTACCGTTCCTACCTCCGTCTTCCGCTTCCCCCTCATCTCCTTCTCTCCTTCTGGAGTTCCCGCTCCCGCAGGATCGTCTTTATCCGGGCTATATCCCTCTTCACATGGGTGATGCGCATCGTGTTCTCCAGCTGCCCCGTGGCAAGCTGAAAGCGGAGGTTGAAGAGCTCCTCCCTGAGCTCCTTCTCCTTCTGGCGCAGCTCATCATCGCTCAGCTCCCGCAGCTCCCTGGCCTTCATGCCCCTTCCTCACGCTTCACGAACCTGGTGGGAATGGGGAGCTTGTGGGAGGCGAGCCTGAAGGCCTCCCGGGCCCTCTCCTCGGGGACCCCTTCCATCTCGAAGAGGATCCTGCCTGCCTTGACCACGGCGACCCACCCCTCGACGTTCCCCTTTCCTTTGCCCATTCGGGTTTCGGCCGGCTTCTTGGTCACCGGCTTATCGGGGAAGACCCTCACCCATATCTTCCCCGCCCTCTTCACGAACCTGGTCATCGCCACCCGGGCTGCCTCTATCTGCCGGTTTGTAAGGCGGGTCCCCTTGAGGGCCTGAAGCCCATAATCCCCCATGTTGAGCTCGGCACCTGCCCAGGCCCTTCCCCTGATCCTCCCCTTCTGCTGCTTCCGGTACTTGGTCTTCCTCGGCTGTAACATCTAAAACCCTTCCTCCTCTTCCCTCATCTCCTTGCCGGGGATGACCTCCCCCTTGAATATCCAGACCTTTACCCCTATCACCCCGTATTTGGTCTTCGCCTCCGCGAAACCGTAGTCTATATCGGCCCTCAGGGTGTGAAGGGGCACTCTCCCCTCCCGGTACCACTCCCTTCGGGCCATCTCCGCCCCTCCCAGCCTTCCCGCACAGGCGATCTTTATCCCCTTGGCCCCCAGCTTCATGGCCGAGGCCACGCTCCTCTTCATCGCCCTGCGGAAGCCGACCCTCCTCTCCAGCTGGAAGGCCACGTTTTCGGCCACGAGCTGGGCATCGATCTCCGCCCGCCTCACCTCCTTGATGTTGATCACCACCTCCTTGCCCGTCATCTCATCGAGTTCCTTCTTCAGGTTCTCCACCTCGGCCCCCTTCTTCCCGATGATGATCCCGGGCCGGGCAGTGTAGATGTTCACCTTCACCTTCCCTGCCTTGTTGGCCACCCGCTCTATCTCTATCCGCGAGATCCCTGCGTGATAGAGCTTCTCCTTGATGTGCTTCCTGATCCTGAGATCCTCATGGAGGAGCTCCGCATATCCCCTCTCCGCAAACCACTTGGACTTCCAGGTCTTGATTATCCCCAGACGGAACCCGATGGGATGGACCTTCTGTCCCAAAGGATCACCTCCCTTTCATCTCATCGAGGACCACCGTCACGTGGCTCGTCCTGCGCCTTATCATCGTGGCCCTCCCCATGGCCCGAGGGCGGTAACGCTTGAGCATCGGCCCCTGATCCACGAAGATCCTCTTTATCCACAGGGAGTCCACGTCCATGTTGGTGTTGTGCTCAGCGTTGGCCACCGCCGACTGGATTATCTTGGTCAGTTGCCGGGCGAACTTCTTCTTGGTGAAGGCCAGTATCCCCAGGGCCTCATCCACCTTCTTCCCCCTGACCAGGTCCGCTACCAGCCTGGCCTTCCTCGGGGAGATCCGCAGATACCGGGCCCTTGCCATCACCTCCATCTTACCTCTTCCCCTTTATCCGGGTCTTCTTGTCCCCCGCATGGCCATAAAAGGTCCTGGTGGGGGAGAACTCGCCCAGCTTAAAACCCACCATCTCCTCCGTTATGTAGACGGGGATGAACTTCCTGCCGTTATGGACCGCGATGGTCAGCCCCACGAACTCCGGCACGATGGTGGAGCGCCTCGACCAGGTCTTGATCACCTTGTCGGTCCTCCCTTCCTCCTTGAGCTTCCTCACCTTCTTCAGCAGCTTCGGGTCCACATAAGGGCCCTTCTTAAGGGAACGGGCCACCGCCTATCACCCCCTTATTTTCTCCTCTTGATGATGTACTTGTCCGTCGCCTTGTTCCTCCGGGTCTTGTAACCCTTGGCCAGAAGGCCCCAGGGACTACAGGGATGACGTCCTCCCGAGGCCTTCCCCTCGCCTCCACCCATAGGGTGATCTATCGGGTTCATGGCCACCCCCCTAACGTGGGGTCTCCTCCCAAGCCATCGGCTCCGCCCCGCTTTCCCAATGGTCACGTTCTCATGATCCAGGTTCCCCACCTGCCCCACTGTGGCGTAACACTCTAAGTGGACCAGCCGGACCTCCCCTGAGGGAAGGCGCAGGTGAGCGTAATCTCCCTCTTTCGCCATTATCTGGGCGTAAGCGCCGGCGCTTCTTGCCAGCTGTCCTCCCTTTCCGATCTTGAGCTCCACGTTGTGGACCAGGGTCCCCACGGGGATGCTCTTAAGCGGGAGGGCATTCCCCGGCCTGATCTCAGCCTCTTCCCCGGCCATCACGGTGTCGCCTACCTCGAGCCCCACCGGCGCCAGGATATACCTCTTCTCCCCATCGGCGTAGTGGAGCAGTGCGATTCGGGCCGAGCGGTTGGGGTCATATTCTATGCTCGCCACCTTTGCCGGCACCCCGGCCTTGTCCCGCCGCACAAAATCTATGATCCTGTACCTCCTCTTGTGGCCCCCTCCCCGATGGCGTACCGTCATTCTCCCATAACAGTTCCTGCCCCCGGTCTTCTTCAGGGGCACCACGAGAGAGGGCTCGGGCTCCGTACGGGTGATCTCCTCAAAGGTCTGGACCGTCTGGAAGCGCCTGCCCGGCGATGTGGGTTTGTACTTCTTTATGCCCATCCTATGCCCCTTCGAAGAACTCGATTCTGTCCGCTGGAGAGAGGGTCACGATGGCCTTCTTCCAGTCGGGCCTCTTCCCCTCGATCCACCTGAAGCGCCTCCTCTTTCCCCTCACGTTCATCACGTTCACCTTCAGGACCTTCACGTTGAAGAGCTTCTCCACCGCCTCCTTTATCTCCGCCTTGTTGGCGTCCTTCGCCACCACGAAGGTCACCTTGTTCTCCCTCTCCTTCTGGAGGGTCGCCTTCTCCGTGATCACCGGGCGTATGATAACGCTGTAGATGTCCTTCATACCGCAAGCCTCTCCTCGATCTTGGGAAGGGCCGACCTCAGGATGAGGAGATGACGGTAGTTGAGCACGTCGTAGACGTTCAACCCCTCACACCTCAGGACCTTGGCCCAGGGGACGTTTCTCGCCGATCTCTCCAGCACCTCGTCCTTCCCGTCGGTGACGATAAGGACCTTTTCCCCCTTGAGCCCCAGCTTCTCCATCGCCTCCACGAAGAGCTTCGTCTTGATCTGGCCAAGGTCAAAGCCATCAAGGACAGTCAGTTTCCCCTCCTTGTACCTGAGGCTTAGGGCAGAGCGCAGGGCCGCCCTCCTGACCTTCTTGGGCAGGGGGTAGCTGTAATCCCTCGGCTTGGGGCCGAAGACCACCCCTCCTCCCCTCCAGAGGGGAGAGCGGATGCTTCCAGCCCTGGCCCTCCCCAGGCCCTTCTGCCTCCAGGGCTTACGGCCCCCACCCCTCACCTCGGCCCGGGTCTTGGTGGAGGCGGTCCCCCTCCTCCTCTTGGCCAGTTGCCACTTGACCACCTCGTAGAAGAGGTGGGGCTTGACCGGTCCGTTGAAGACCTCGTCCCTCAACTCCACCTCCCCCACCTTCTCCCGGCTGAGGTTGTAAAGGTCAATCTGCGCCATCCCCTTTCTCCGAGGAGGACTTCTTCTTTTTCGCCTCCCTTATCAGGAGGATCGAGTTTACCGCCCCTGGGACCGCCCCCTTTACCAGCAGGAGGTTTGCCTCCGGTTTCACGTCGACCACCTTCAGGTTCTGGACCGTCACCCTCTCGTTCCCGTAATGCCCGGGCATCCTCTTCCCCTTGAAGGTCCTGCCCGGATCGGTCGCCGCACCGATGGAGCCCCCGTGACGGAAGTACTCGTGAGTCCCATGGGATCCAGGGGCCCCGGAGAAGCCGTGACGCTTCATCACCCCTGCAAATCCCCTCCCCTTGCTCCACCCGGTGACATCGACGTAATCCCCCACCTCGAACACGTCCACCCTTATCTCCTGCCCCAGCTGAAACTCGCTCGGATCCTCCACCCGGAACTCCCGCAGCACATAGAAGGGGCCCTTTCCCGCCTTCTTGAAGTGACCGAGCAGGGGCTTGCTCACCCGGGATGACTTCTTCTCGAGGAAACCCAGTTGCAGGGCGTCATACCCTTCCTTCTCCCGGGTCTTTATCTGGACCACCGCACAGGGGCCCGCCTCAATCACCGTAACGGGCACACTGTCCCCCTTCTCGTCAAATATCCTCGTCATCCCCAGCTTTCTCCCTATGATCCCCTTAAACATTCCCTTCCCTTAGAGCTTTATCTCCACCTCCACCCCCGAAGGGAGCTCCAGCCTCATAAGGGCGTCCACCGTCTGCTGGGTGGGCTCCAATATATCCACCAGCCTCTTATGGGTCCTTATCTCGAACTGCTCCCGCGACTTCTTATCTATATGAGGGGACCTCAGCACGCAGAACTTCTGGATCCGCGTGGGGAGAGGAACAGGGCCTGCCACCCTCGCCCCTGTCCTCTTCACCGTCTCCACGATCTCCTTCACAGACTGATCGAGCAGCTTGTGATCGAAGGCCTTAAGACAGACCCTTATCCTCTCCTCGGGCATGAAGGGGTCCCCTCCTTCAGTCCAGTATCTCCGTTACCACTCCTGCTCCTACGGTCCTGCCCCCCTCCC
>CBEVRB010000028.1:0-18484 GCA_965552155.1 uncultured bacterium | reverse complement strand
CCCCTTCCCTCCCGAAAACGAAGGCCTGTTTCGCCCCGTCAAGGAGATCAAATCCCCCTTCCGAGACCCCCTCCCGGAAGAGCTGGGAGAAGCCCCCTCTGTCCACATCTCTCAGTTCCTCGATGAAGGGATCGCCTTCCAAGACCTGAACGACCCAGCCACGGCCCCACAGGCAGAGGGATGCCCCCAGGGCCCCTTTGACAGATCTTATGGCGGGCAGGGCGAGGAGCAGATCCCCCAGTGCCCCCTGGTGGACGACAAGGACCTTTTCCGTCCGTGAAGGGGAGCTATATGTGGAGTTCGACGATGTCACCGTCGCTCAGGGGCCAGTCCCGGTGGACCCTCTGGCCGTCGAACCGGGCCGATCCCCAGATGCGGGCATAGCGGAGCTTTTCGACGAAGTCCTTGTGGATCTCCTCGGCCAGGTCCTCTACGGTGCTTCCCCTCCTGAGGATCACGGGATTGGACATATCGGGCTGTTTTCCCGGCGGCTTGGGATAGACCCGCACGATGTCCAACATGGAGAATACCTTCCTCTTCAGCTCTTCGAGCCCTCTCCCCTCTTTCGCCGAGACCTGGATCATGGGGACCCCCTCACCGTAGAGCTCCCGCAGGACCGTCAGGTTCTCCCCCTCGGGGTCAAGGTCCCCTTTGTTCCCCACGATGATCGCCTTCTTCGGATAAAGGCCCCACTCTTCTCCCGCCTCATCCAGCCCCAAGATGACGATCCGCTGTCCCCTCATCATCTCCCTCAGGGTCTCCAGTTCCCCTAAGGGGTCATGGCTCAGGTCGAGCACCACGAGCAGGAGGTCCGCCCCCCGCAGGATATTGAAGACCCATGGTTCCACATGATCAGGGCTGAGAGGGGGGAGGTCCACGAGCTGGATCTTTATGTTCTCGTAGGGGATCATGCCCGCCTGGGGCAGTTGGGTGGTGAAGGGATACTCCGCCACCTCAGGGGTGGCGTTGGTGAGGGATGCGAGGAGCTGGGATTTCCCCGCGTTGGGCATCCCGGCCATCGCTACCTGCCCTGCTCCCTCCTTACGCACGGTGTAGAGATCTCCCCTCCCGCCACGCCCTCGCCGCTGCTCCCCTTCTTCCCGCAACTTGGCGAGCTTTCTCCGGAGGGTGGCCCGGAGTTTGTCGGTCCCCTTGTGGTGGGGCATGATGGCGAGCATCGCCTCCAGGGCGGCTATCTTCTCGGGGATGCTCTTCGCTTCCCTGAACCTCTTCTCCGCGACGAAGTACTCAGGGGGGAGGTTAGCGGGCATCCTTTCTCACCTCTTTCCACAGGGATTGTGGAAAAGGTGTGGAAAAACTGTGAGTAGGGGAGAAAACTTCCCTCACCCTCTGCCCTTCGAGCCCTTTGCCCATCCCTTGGTCATCCCCTTCTCAGGGTGATATGCCCGAGTTGCAAAAACCTGACCGCTTCGGTCTCCTCAAGCGGTGTATATATGTAAGCCTTCCCCTCATCAATCCCTTCCCAGATCCCGAGCCCCAGGGTGAAGAACTGACCATCGTTAAGCCCCAAAAGTCTCCCGACGAGCCTGCCACCGTCCTCGCCCAGCTTCAGGAGAGGAAAGGCCGGGTCTATCACCACCGTCCTCTCCACGTCCACCTCCACCTTCCTCCCCCCCTTAAAGTACTCCTCGAACCTCCTCTGACGGTACTCCCTTCGCCGCTCGGGAGAGCGGGGCACGACCCCTTCTGATGGGGGGAGGACGTAAAGGGAAACCCCATCCCTTCCGCGACATCCCTTGAGGATATGTTCGAGTTCGTCCTGCCTTTGAAGGGCTATCAAGGCTTGAGGCCTGAGGAGTTCCATCTTGTAGAATTTCAACTCAAAACCCACCTCCCCTGCCACAAGCCCTGTCGTGTCCACGACGATGAGCTCCGCCCCCTTCTCCTTCGCCTTATCCACCAGCCTCTTCAACCCAACGGCCACGGGAAGGAGGTGACGGGCCGGGGAGGAAGACCCGATGAAGTAAAGGAGGTCCCATGGCAGGTGGGAAAAGTCCTCGGGAGGCTCCTCGAGCAACGCCATCCCCAGGGTGGTGGGGGGGCCGATGACCGATTGTCCTATATCCCCATCTACATATGCGGTCCTTATCCCCTGCCGGAGGGCCTGGGAGATGAGGAAGTGGCAGAGGGTGGTCTTTCCGGTATCAGGGGCCCCAATGAGCATGACCACCCCCTTCTCCCCCATGACCTCCTTCGAAAGCCACTCCCAGACCTCAGGACGCTCCACTCCTCTCCTCCAGAAGCCTTATGAACCGCTGGGCATCCTGGAACATGGAAGTGTTATTGAACATCACATAAACCCTCTTTCCCCCGGGAATCCACCCCTCAAGGAGGGCGAGATCGTCATCGGTATATCTGTACCTGTAACCCCCCTTACCGTGAAGGCGCCAGTAAGTCAGCTCTCCCCAGAGGCTCGGCCCTTGAAACGGATCGACGATGTGAAGGAGATCGAGCTCCTCACATATCTCTGCCACCCTCTCCCCTTCCCAGCCCCGGGGTTCCCATCCGAAGATCATGCCCCCTCGTTCCACCCCCCGGAAGAACTCCCTCATGTTTCCCAGGTTTTCGGGGGTGGGCCTGAAGCTGGAAGGGGTCTGAAAGACGACGATCCTGGCTCCGAGGGCCTCGGCCGCCTCCCGGGTCACCTCCCATGCGGAAAAGACCTCATCACTGGGGAGGAAGTTGCCGTACAGGGGGGCCTTCTCCTCAGGGATCCTCATCTTCAAGCGCCGATAGGTAGGGCTCTTCGGGGTATGGGTTATGAGCTGCCAAGCCTTAAGCGTAAACTCGAATCCCTGAGGGGCCTCATCCCTCCATTTTCGCAGGGTCTCTATCCTCGGAGGGTGATAAAAGGTCTGCTGGACCTCGACACAGTCGAAGGACTCGTAATATACCTTTCGTCCCACGGGAAAACCGCAGCAACCTACCTTGATCATCCTCCCTTTTCCCTTCCTTTTAAAAGAGATATACTACAACTGGCACCGAAATTCCATCGCCCAGACGAGATGAGGAGGCATATCAGGCGCAAATACTACGACCTCTTTTCCCCTTTTTATGACGCCTTCGTCACCCTCCATTCGGGGGACAGAGGCGGGGTCCTGAGGGAAATGCTGGCAGAGACGACAGGGCTCAAAGAGGGAAACACGGTCCTTGATATCTGTACGGGAACCGGCTCCCTGCTGGTGAACCTCCAAGGGAAGGTGGGAGAGAAGGGGAGAGTGATCGGGGTGGATTTCTCAAGGGGAATGCTGAAGGTGGCCAAGGAGAAGACCCGACACCTCAAAAACGTCTTTCTTGTGGAAGCGGACGTATCCTGCCTGCCCTTCAAAGGGGAGGCATTCGACGCAGTAACCTGTTCCCACGCCTTTTACGAGCTCAAGGGTGAGGCGGTAGAGAGGACCTTACAGGAGGTCCGCAGGGTCCTTAAGGAGAAGGGGCCCTTTTTAATGATGGAGCACGAGGTCCCCAGCAACCCCTTCATAAAGGCGCTCTTTTTCATCAGGCTCCTCTCTATGGGAAGAAAGAAAATCTCACAAATTCTTAGAGATGAAGAGAAGTTGTTCAGAAATTACTTTAAGAATGTTGAAAGGCTTAAGGCCAGCCGTTCGAAGATCATAATCTGTCGTAAGTGAAAGGTACCCCGGGTGGACGGGCCCTTTATCCACTCCCTTAAGGCATCCGCAGGGGCGGGAAAGACCCAGAGCCTCACCGGGAGGTTCCTCTCCCTCCTCTCCGAATGCCCTCCTTCGGAGGAGTTCTTGAAGCAGATCGTGGCCATAACGTTCACCAGGCGGGCGGCGGCGGAGATGAGGGAGAGGATTATCCGGCACCTGAAGGAGATCGCTCTCGGGATGAGGGGAGGAATGGAAAGGGAGCTGGCGGAGGGATGGCTTGATGTCGTCCTTCACCATTACGGCGACTTTCACGTCCGCACCATTGACAGCCTAATGTATGCCATCTTCCGCGCCCTCTCCTTGGAGATGGGCATAGGGCCGGATGTGGAGGTGACCTTCCGCACGGAGGAGCTCCTTGACCTCTGTTTTGACAGGGTATTGGCCTCGGCTGATGAAGAGGGCGAGGTGGAAAGGCTCCTTGAAGACCTCCTCCACACCTATCTCCAGATCGAGGAAGCAAAGGGGTTTCGGATCGAGGTAAAGGTAAAGAGGAGGCTTTATGAGCTTTTTCCTCACCTGGAGGGGAGAACGAGGAGGGAGAAGGCGGAACTGTCCGAGAGAAAAAGAAAGCTGGAGGAGGTCGCAAGGAAGTTGAGGGAGGCCTTCAAGGAGCGCTCCGTCCCTTTTCCCGAGGAGGTGCTCGATGACCCGGTGGGGAACCTGTCAAGGGCCTTCTGGAAGGGGAAGGTGAAGGTGGATTCCGACCTCCTTCCCCTTTACCAGCAGGCGATGGAGGCGAGGAGGGCCTACCTCTGGGAGCTGGCTCGGGCGAGGATCTCTCCCTACCTCGACCTCCTCTCCAAGATGAAGGAGGAGATGGATCGAATAGTGAAAGAGGAGGGGGTCCTCCTTGGTGGGAGCTGGATCGAAGGGCTCAGGGAATATCTCCGTGGGCTGCAGAGGCCAGGACCTTACGCCTTCGTGAAGTTCGGTACCTCCCTCCGTTATTTCCTCATGGACGAGTTTCAGGACACGAGCACCACCCAGTGGGAAGCACTCCTGCCCCTGGTGGAAGAAGCCCTCTCTCAGGGAGGCGGGCTTTTCTATGTAGGCGACGTGAAGCAGGCGATATACGGGTGGCGTGGGGGGGATTGGCGGCTCTTCGACCGCGTAATGCAAGGATCCTTCCCCTCAGTCTCCCCTGAAGGGCGGAGGACAGAGATCCTCTCCACCAATTATCGCTCCTTGGAGGGCATCGTCCGCTTCAACAATCGGCTGTGGGGCCTCATGAAAGGGGATGGGTTCCCGAAGAAGCTCGCCCGCATGATCCTCGGAGGGAGGGGAGAGGAGATAAAGGGAGGAGAATTGATAGAGGAGCTGGCCTCCATCATCAGGAGGAACTTCCAGGACGTCTGTCAGCAGCTCCCCCCGGGGGAGGAGAGAAAGGGGGGGGAGATCAGGATAGGGTATTTCCGGGCCCCCAAGGAGGAGCTCCTTCCTCAGGTGAAGGAGAAGGTCCTCGAGGAGATCACGGGTCTTTGGAAGGAACGCCGGGGAGGGATTGCGGTCCTCGTCCGGACCAACGAGCAGGCCGAAGAGGTGGCCGGATGGATCCAATCCGAGGGAATCCCTGTCGTCACGGAGAACTCCCTACGGCTCAGGAGATCAAGGGTCGTCAAGGGGGTGGTTGCCCTCCTGCGCTTCCTCGACTACCCACCCGATGACCTGGCCTTCTGGGGTGCTCTCTCGAGCGGTATCCTCGATGGCCTTCCCGAACTCCCTCCCGAGGAGCTCAAGGCGTTCCTCGCCGAGGGGAACTGGACTCCACCCCTTTACAAGGCCTTCTCCGCGAGGTTCCCCGAGGCCTTCGAGGGTTATCTTAAGCCCCTCCTCGGAAGGGTCGGTTTCCTCGCCCCCTATGAGATGGTGAGGGAAATCATCGAGAGGCTGAGGCTCCTTGAGCGTTACCCCGAAGAGGGGGCCCTCCTCCGGAGGTTGCTGGAGCTCGCCTTCAGGGGGGAGCGAGGGGGAGAAGGGAGCCTCCCCGGATTTCTATCCTTCTGGGAAAGGGAGGGGGCAGAGGAGAGATTGGGTCTCCCAGAGAGGGTGGAGGCGGTCCGGGTGTTGACCATCCACAAGGCAAAGGGGCTGGAGTTCCCCGTGGTCTTCATTCCCTTCACCAACTGGCTGATCCAGACCCCCCGGATCATCAACGACAGATCGAAGGGGCTCCTCTCCTTAAAGAACCCCCTGCCCGAGGATCTGGAGGAGATGAGGCTCAGAAAGAAGATGGAAGAGGCGATCGAGGCCCTAAACCTCCTTTACGTCGCCACGACCCGTCCCAGGGAGGCCCTTTATCTCTATGTCACCTGTTATCCTTCAGGAAGGGGGGTACGCACGGAGTTCGTCGCGGCCTGGCTCAGGGAGATGCTCAAAGAAATAGGGGATTTAAAGGATGGTCAGGATACCTGAAGAACTGAGGATCATAACCCATCCCCTCACCTTCACGGAGGAACCGGCAAAGGTCCTGGCGGCAAAGAGGGGAGATCTGATCCATACTGCCCTTTCCCTCATCGAAAAGGTCCCCTCGAGGAGGGAGCTGGAAGGGGCAGTAAGGAGGGCCTTCATCCTCCTCGGAGAGGACGAGAGGAGATGGAGAATAAGGGAGGATTTTCTCAGGCCCCTTGGGCGGATCTTCGAAATCGAGCAGGTGAAGGACTGGTTCGCCGAAGGGACCCTGGCCCTGCGAGAGATGGAGGTGGTGGATGAGGAGGGAGGTCTTCATCGGCTCGATCGGGTGGTGGTGAAGGAAGGCCTTCTGGAGGTGATCGAATATAAGGTCGGCCATCGGGAAGGCTGGCATGTAGGACAGGTAAGAGAGTACATGCGCCTCCTTCGGGAGATCTTCCCCGGGACGATCCGCGGCTTCATTCTTTACATAGACGAAGCGGCGGTGCTGGAGGTATGAGAAAGCGAGTCAGGGTCATCCCTTATGGCCAAAACCTCCTTCTGGAGGTGGCCCGCCATCTGGTGAGGGAGCATTACTCTCCTCGCGACCCCCTTTCCCTCGCCCGTGTGACCGTCCTCTTCCCCCACAGGAGGCCAGCGGTATACCTCAGATTCTATCTCTCACAGCAGATAGGTGCCCCTTTCCTTCCCCCCAGGATTTACGCCATAGATGACTTCATCCGGGAACTCGCTGCTTTAATAGAGGACCCCCCCCGTAAGGCCCTGGGACCTGCGGATCAAGCCTGGTTGCTCTTTCAGGCGATAGGAGAAAGGAGGAATTTCGAGGGGATATACACCTCCTTTGACCGCTTCTTTCCCTGGGGGATAAGGCTTGCGGGTCTCTTTGAGGAATTCTACAAGGAGCTGATCATCCCCCCTCCCCTGCCCTATCCTGAAGGAGTGCCAGAGGAGGCAGAACCCCTCCTGGAGGATCTCGCCTCTATCTTTCAGGCCTATGAGGGGGAGCTTGAGGCCCGATCCCTCACCACCCCGGGAAGGAGGTTCAGAACGGTGGCCTCCGGGATCGATGAGGCCCCTCTCGGTGACGGTCCCTTTTATATCGTGGGCTTTTACGCCCTAACCGCAGCAGAGGAACGAATCTTTCGGCATCTCTGGGAGGAAGGAGCCGAGATCTTCTGGCATGCCCCTCCAGGAGACCTCCCTCCTCTCTATAAGCGGTGGAAAGAAAAATGGGGCCTGGAACTGGAAAGGGAGGAGGGCGAAGGCTCATCCACCCACATCTCCTACATCGAAGCCTATGACCTCCATTCAGAACTACTTCAGGCAAAAAAACTCCTAAAGGAAAGAGAAGATCGACCCGATCGAACCGCCCTGGTCCTGCCCGATCCCTCGGCCCTCATACCGACCCTGCACGAACTCCCCGAGGGCCAGAAGGTCAACATCACCCTGGGTTATCCCCTCTCCAGGACGGCCCTCTTCGCCCTCCTGGAAGGTCTAATGAGGCTTTCTTCCGGACGAGATCCTGAAAGGGGCTACTGGGTTCGGGATTATCTCGCCATAATGAGGCATCCCTTTATAAAGCGCCTTCGTACTCGGTCGGGGAAGGAGGGCAGGATCGTACTGCACCTGCTGGAAGAGAGGATAAGGGAGGAAGGGAGACCCTTCTTCTCGCTTCAGCAGCTCATGGAACTCCTCCTCAGGGAGGAGGATCGGGGGAGGAACGAGGCCTTCCTCGCCTCCGAAGGGATTGGATTTGAGGAAGCGATACGGTTCGTTGAAGAAATCCACGAAAGGGTGATCTCTCCCTGGGGGAAGGTAGAGACACCCCGGGAACTCGCCTCCTGTGTGAAGGAGGTGGTGAGGTTCGTCACCGCTCCCTTCCTCTCTCAAGGATCTGGAGGACTTCCCCCGTTGGAAAACGAGTTCCTTTACTCCCTGGAAGCGGAAGTGATACCGGCCCTTGAAGGCACCCTTTTCCGGGACGAGAGGATGGGACAGGAGCTCCTCTTTAACCTTCTTCGCCGAATAGTCTCCGTGACCAGGACACCCTTTGAGGGCCATCCCCTGGTGGGGCTCCAGGTAATGGGGCTCCTGGAGACGAGGCTCCTTTCCTTTGAGAGGGCGGTAATAATAGACGTAAACGAAGGGGTCCTTCCCTCCCATGACGAGGTCGACCCCCTCTTGCCCCCTCAACTTCGACCTGCCGTGGGCTTGCCTCCCAAGGAAAGGGAAGAGGAGATCGTCTGGTATCACTTCGAAAGGCTCGTCCGTTCCTCGCGGGAGGTCTATCTGATCTGGCAGTCCTCCATCGCCTCTGGTGAAGGCCTTGAGGAGAAAAACGTAAGGAGCCGCTTCGTCGAGAGGCTCCTCTGGGAGGAAGAGAGGAAGGCGGGAAGGTTGCTCGAGGAGAAGGTGGAGCGGGTCCCCTTAGAGATACCGTCCAGTTGCTTTCTTTCGAGGGAAGGACTGGAGAAGGAGAGAGAGAGGGTCCGGCGGTTCATCGTGGCGAAGAGCTCAAGAGACGGCCTCTCTCCTTCCCTCCTCAACACCTATCTTCAGTGTCCCCTTAAGTTCTACTACCGCTATATCCTGGGGTTGAGGCCGAAAGAGGGGGTGGTGGAGGACGTGGACGCCACGGCCCTCGGGGAAGTGGTCCACAAGGCCTTGGAAGAATACTTCCGCCCCTTTCTCGGCAGGGTATTCCGTCCAGAGGCCGAAGAGCCGGAGAGGCTCATCGAGCTTTTCCGTTCCCGCTTCCGTATGACCAAGGGCTATCAGGCCTTGTGGGGGGAAAGGAGACTCTTCGTTGAGGAGGTGGCGGCCTTTCGCCTGAGGCAGTTTTTGGAGAACTCCCCCAAGGAGACCTTCATCGAGGGCCTGGAGAGATCCTACAGCATGGAATTTCCCATCAGGGGAATGCCCCTGCAGTTCTCCGGCAAGGTGGATCGGGTGGACCGCAGGGAGGGGTTGAGGATAATCCTCGATTACAAGACGGGCAGTGTCGATGAGTTCACCCAGAGGGCCTTCATCGAGAAGATCTTCCCCTTCTCCCCGCCCCCTGACCTCGATTATGAGGGACTTAGGGAGGTGAGAAGGACGATTAAGGACATCCAGCTTCCCCTCTATGTCCTTTTGGTGACAGGAGGTGTGCCGAGGGAGATAGGAAGGACCACCGCGGCCTATGTGATCCTCCAAGACAAAGGGCAGGAGAACTACTTTCTGCCTCCTAAGGGATTGAGGGAAGTTAAGGAAAGGTGGGTAGAATGGTTTGAAGGAGGGTTCCTCTCCATCCTCGAGTATATCTTGTGCCATATCCTCGATGCTCCCCTCTTCTTCAGGGCCACGGAGGAGCGCTTCTGCCGTTTTTGCGAATATGAGCCCTCCTGCCATTTCGCCTGGTGACTTATGGTTTGATCAAAAATAGAAAAGTGTTATATAACGCCAAACGTTGGGAGGAAAACGATGAAACTTGATCAGAAAAGGGTCTCTACGGGGATAGAAGGATTTGATGAGGTCTTACATGGCGGACTAATTCAAGGACGCTGTTATCTGGTGGTGGGGGAGACCGGCACCGGAAAGACCATCCTTTCCATTCAGTGGCTTCTGGACGGAAAGAAAAGGGGAGAAGCCGGACTTTATGTGACGTTAGTGGAGCCCTGGAGGGAAATCGAACGGGATATGGCCAGCTTCGGGTGGGACCTGCGAGGGATCGATGTGCTGGATCTGACGCCGACGGTGAAGTTTGAGGAGACTGCAGAGGGAGAATATCATGTCTTCCCGCCCAGCGAGGTGGAAAGGATACCCGTATGGCAGGCCATCTATCAGGCAGTCGAGGCGAAGAACCCCCGGAGGGTAGTGATAGATTCGGTAACTCTTCTTCGCTATCTATCCACCGATGAATACCAGTTTCGCAAACACATCTTAGGATTGGTCAGGTTTCTTAACAGCAAGGGGTGCACTTCTCTTCTCACCTTCGAACCCACTGATCTGGAAGGGGAAACGTCAGTAGCCTTGGCGACCGATGGGATGATCCGCTTGAGGCTGGAGATCTCACCTGCGAGGGTCATCGGGTTGCGGAGCCTCGAGGTGGAAAAGATGAGGGGCTCAGACTTCATGACTGGATTACATCCCCTCCGCATCACAGACAGTGGCATCAAGGTATTCCCCCACAGGATCGAAAAACCAAGGGATGTGCGTCCGGGAGAGGAGACCCTGCCCTTCGGCATCCAGCAACTGGATCGGCTTCTGGGGGGAGGGCTGGAGTCGGGCACCACAACCGTCATAAGCGGCCCTACCGGGGTGGGAAAGAGCACCTTGGGGATGCAGTTCTTGGCCCATGCCGTAGCCAACGGCAAAAAGGCGATCCTTTACGTTTTCGAAGAGTCACAGCAGCTGGTCTTGGCCAGATCGCGGGGCGTGGGCATACCGATCGAGGAGATGATAAAGAGTGGGGATTTGAGGATTGTGAGGGCGAACCCTTTAGAGTTTTACCCAGATGAGTTTTTGGATCTACTTCGCAAGGCAGTGGAGAAAGAAAACGGCAAAGTAGTGATGATAGACAGTCTCCGGGGTTATAGGATGGCGATGGAGCAGTTCGGCAGTTTAGTGGCCCATATCCAGAACATGGTAACCTATTTGAACAACAGAGGGGTCACCACCCTTTTAATCAATGAGGTAGAGCATCTCACTGGTGATCTTGTCCTGACTGAGATCGGCATAAGTCATCTGGCTGACAATCTTATTCTGATCCGTTACGCAGAGTACGCAGGGAAGATAATTCGGGTTATATGCTGTCTGAAGAAACGGCTTGGGGGCCATTTGCCGGAGCTATGGGAGTTCTCCGTCACCCCCCGGGGCATAAGGATGGAGAGAAATCTGGAGGAACTCCAGGGGGTGCTGACGGGCGTCCCCAGCTTCAAGGGAAAATAAAGAGGCACGGAAAATGAGAGGCAAATGCCCTCTCATTGGCCTACTTTTCTCCAACCCTCTCGATCGGGCCCTCCTCCTTCAGTTCCTTCAAGAGATGGGTTATGGAGTCAAGGCACCCGAACCGGGGGAGTTTCAAACAGTTGACCGGAAAAAGATGAGCCTGGTCATAACTGACGAGGCAAACGCTCAGCTTCATGAAAAGGAGCTCATCAATTTGAAGGAACAATCCGAAGGGATCTTCCTCCCTCTGATAGTGGCCTTGCGCCATGGCGAAAGCGCCGCCCTTTGGCTGAGGAAGGGCTTTGACGACGTGATCCGCTTGCCCATTACGAAGGCCGAATTTGCAGCTCGCCTGCGGGTCTTCCTGAGGCTGCGGGAACAGTCCGAAGAGCTTGCCCGTCGCTCAGAGGAGATGTTCCGCGCCCTGGTGGAGCAGTCACTGGTGGGAGCATACCTGATCGCTGAGGGCCGGTTCATCTACGCCAACGAGGCACTGGGAAACATCTTCGGATACGAGACCGAAGACCTTACAGAGAACGTGGATCCCCTGCAACTCGTACATGAGGAGGACCGTCCCATCGTGGACCAGAAGCTCCGACAGATGCTACAGGGGGAAGTCGGGTCCCTGCACTTCGCTTTCCGTGGAATGGGGAGAGATGGGAACCTCCTCCACGTGGAGGTCTTCTGGAGGCGGATCTCTTACAAAGGGAAAAACACGATAATAGGCACACTGGTGGACATTACGGAAAGGAGAAAGGCTGAGGAGGCCCTTCAGCAGAGCCTCGAGAGGACGAGGAAGGCCCTCAAGGGGACGGTGCAGTCGATGACCATGGTGGTGGAGACGCGGGACCCCTATACCTCAGGGCACCAGAGACGGGTGGCCAAGCTCGCCTGCGCCATAGCCAAGGAAATGGAACTCGAGGAGGAGAGGATAGAGGCGATAGAGATGGCCGGACTCATCCACGACATCGGAAAGATAGCCGTGCCGGCGGATATACTGAACAAGCCTTCCAAGCTCAGTGAGCCGGAGATGGCCCTGATAAGGGCTCATGTGGAAGTCAGTTATCAGATACTGAAAAGCATAGACTTTCCTTGGCCCGTGGCAGAGATCGTGCTGCAGCACCATGAAAGGATGGACGGCTCAGGATATCCCCAAGGGCTGCGAGGGGATGAGATATTGCTCGAGGCGAGGATCCTGGCCGTAGCCGATGTGGTGGAGGCGATGGCCTCCCACCGCCCCTATCGGCCGGCTCGAGGAATAGAGGGGGCCCTGGAGGAAATCTCCAAAAATAGTGGCATTCTATATGACCCCGAAGCGGTCACCGCCTGCCTGAAGCTAATCAGCGAAGAGGGACTAAAGATCGAATAGACCAGGGATTATGCTGATCACGGTAGCAAAGGGGGACTATTCTCGGGAGGATTAAAGGAAATGGGAACGATTCGTCGATGTAACCAGGAAGATTTTGAGGAGATTTACGAGATAATCAACGACGCTGCTCAAGCATACAAGGGAGTTATTCCTCCGGATTGCTGGAAGGAACCTTACATGTCCAGGGAAGAGCTCCGGCGCGAGATGGAAAGCGGGATCGAATTCTGGGGTTATGAGGAGGAGGGGAGGCTGATGGGCGTGATGGGCATCCAGCACGTTCAGGATGTGACCCTCATAAGGCACTCCTATGTCCGCACCGCCAAGCGCCGCCAGGGAATAGGGGGGAAGTTGCTCTCTCACCTCAGGGGGAAGACGACCCGCCCCATCCTGATCGGCACCTGGGCAGATGCCACCTGGGCCATCCGCTTTTATCAAAAACACGGATTCAAACTCATTCCCCTCGAGGAAAAGGACCGCCTTCTGAGGAGATACTGGTCGATCCCTGAACGTCAGATAGAGACTTCAGTGGTGTTGGGGGATCAGAGGTGGTTTGCTACCCGTCACCAGGGGTAGCCTCCATGCGTTCGATCACCGCCTCGGCAAACTCGGTTCCCCTCACCTCCTTCGCCCCCTCCATCTGCCTTGCCAGGTCATAGGTCATGATCCTGTCCCTGATGGTCCGCTCTAAGGCCTCCCTTATCAGCGTGGTCACCTCCTGCCAGCCCATGTACTCAAACATCAGGGCTCCGGAGAGGATCAGGGAGCTTGGGTTGGCCACGTCCTTCCCCGCATATTTGGGGGCAGTGCCATGGGTGGCCTCAAAGATCGCCACCTCGTCCCCCATGTTCCCCCCAGGGGCCATCCCCAGACCCCCTACCTGGGCGGCCAGGGCATCGGAGATATAGTCACCGTTGAGATTTGGCAGGGCCAACACATCATATTCTTCTGGACGCAAGAGCACCTGCTGGAACATGGCATCGGCGATCCGGTCCTTGATCACCAGTTTTCTCCTGGGAGGGTTCCCTCGCAGTTCCTCTTCAAAGATCACTTTATCTCCGAATTCCTCTCTGGCCACCTGGTAACCCCACTCCCTGAAGGCCCCTTCGGTGTACTTCATGATGTTGCCCTTATGTACCAGGGTTACGCTCCTTCGACCATGCTCCAGGGCCCAATGGATGGCCATACGGACCAGGCGCTTGCTGCAATAGGGGCTCATCACCTTCAATCCCACCGCAGCATCGGGACGGACCCTCTGCCCCATCTCAGAATTCAGGAACTCTATGAGCCTCCGGACCTCAACACTGCCCGAAGGCCATTCTATCCCGGCGTACACGTCCTCTGTGTTCTCCCTGAAGACCACCATGTCCACCCGCTCAGGGTTCCTCATGGGACTCGGTATCCCGGGGATGTATCTTATGGGCCTTATGCAGGCGTAAAGATCGAGCTCCTGCCTCAGGGCGACGTTTATGCTCCGGATACCTCCCCCCACAGGGGTGGTGAGGGGCCCCTTGATGCCGATGCGATATTGGCGGAAGGCCTCAAGGGTCTCTTCAGGGAGCCAGCTGCCGGTCTCCCGGAACGCCTTCTCTCCGGCAAGGACCTCCTTCCACACCACCCTTCTACTGCCTCCGTATGCCCTCTTCACCGCGGCATCGAAGACCTTCACCGCCGCCTTCCATACATCCGGCCCTATTCCGTCCCCTTCGATATAAGGAATTATCACCTCTTCCTGAACCAAATTTCACCTCTTAAATTTGATCTCAGGAAGCCAAAAATTTTCCTTTATGTCAACCCCATTTAAGGGTTGAAAAGGTGGGCCAAAAGGCCTATAATGCCTTTTCCAATTTCTGGACGCCTGATTTTTTTCCAAGGAGGTGAAGAAATTGTCGGAACGGGATGATCTGGAAAAGATGATAAAAAAGCTAAAAAAAGATTTCCAGAAGAACATACAGCCTGTGTTAAAAAAACATTCTTATTTTTTGAGCAAGAGCGAACGGGCCCGCATCAAACGGGCTAAGGCCATAAGGAGGATGCGCCGCAAGGAGAGGCAGATGTCCCGTGCCGCTTAAAAGGAACTCTCCAAATCCTTCTTAGGCCTCCTGTCTCTTAAGTTATCAATCCCAAATGCAGGATCCCTCCTCCGATTAAGGGGAGGGCGAGGTTGTCGTCTATCTTCCAAGGAAGGGCTTCCACCACGGTACAGAGGAAGGCGCTGATGACCCCCCAGGGGAAGGGTTTGGGAAAGGAGAGGAAGACTACCACCAAAGCGGTGATGAGGAAGGCCATGCTCCCCTCCAGGGTCTTGGGACCGAAAAGCCTCCTCTTTCCCCAGGCGCTTCCCACCAGGGAGGCGAAGGTATCGGAGATCAGGAGGATGAAAAGGGCGGTGATCACCGCCTCCCTCCGATAGAGGAGAATGGCCGCTATTGCACCTATCAAAAAATAGGTAGAGCCTATAAGCCCTCTGTACTCCCGTTCCCTGAGGAAACGGGAAGTGATGAGGCGGTCAAAGAATCTCCGAAACCCCTTATGGTACAGGCGCAGAAGATCGGCACCGGCATAAAGGACGAACACCGGAAGGAGCACCATGAGGAGGGTCTCCCTGGAGACAAAATAATACCCTATGGGAATGGGGAGACCGAAGCTGTGCATGAGCTTCCTCCTCAACTCTAATTTTGGATCGCCGCCCACCGCTTAAGCCTCTTTATCTCTTCAGATCTCAAGGCCCGGTATTCACCGGGTCGGAGCCCCTTAATATTTAAAGGACCAAAGGCCACTCTCCTCAACTTCATCACCGGGTGCCCTATGGCGGCAAACGTCCTCTTTATGACCCTGTTCCTCCCCTCGTGCAGCGTGATCTGGAGCCAGGTATTACTTTTGGTCCTCCTCATCAACCTCACTTTCATATGAGGAGAAGGGCCATCCTCAAGGGGGACACCCTCCCTGATCCTCTTTATCTCTCCCTCCCCAAGCACACCCCTCACCTTCACCTGGTAGACCCTGGGGACCCGGTAGCGGGGATGGAGGAGGCGCGCCGCCAGCTCTCCGTCGTTAGTGAGGAGAAGCAGACCCTCTGCATCCCGGTCAAGCCTCCCCACAGGGAAGACCCTGAGCCTTACCCTTCGGAGCAGGTCCCTCACCGTGGGGCGTCCCTGGGGATCGCTCAGGGAGGTGATCACCCCGCAGGGCTTGTAGAGCAAATAATAAACCCTTGGAGGAGGGGGAGGAATCCGCTTTCCATCCACCTCGATCCTGTCCCTCTCTGGATCTACCTTGTATCCCAGCTCAGTGATTACCGTCCCGTTCACCCGCACCCTCCCCTCCCTGATCAACTCCTCCGCCCTCCTGCGGGAGGCCACCCCCCTTTCGGCAAGGACTTTCTGCAAGCGCAGAAGCGACATCAACCCTCTTCTTCCGTGAGGGCCTCTATCTCCTTGAGGGTGGGCAGATCCTTCAGGTCCTTCAGGCCAAATGTCTCAAGAAATTTCTTCGTGGTGCCGTAAAGGAGGGGCCTTCCCACCGTCTCCTTCCGCCCTATGGGACGGATTAACCCCTTCTCGAGCAGTGAGCCCAGGACCCATCCTGAGTCCACGCCCCTTATCTCCTCCACCTCCGCCCTGGTCACTGGCTGACGATAGGCCACCACGGCCAGGGCTTCCAGGGCAGCGCGGCTCAACTTCATCGGCCTTACCTTCCTCAGGCGTTTTATCCAGGAGGCGTACTCGGGCCTGGTCCGGAACTGATACCCTCCCGCCACCTCCACAAGATGAAACGCCCTCCCCATCTTCTCGTACTCTTCGGTGAGCTCCCTCAACGCCCCCTCGATCTCCTCCTTCCTCCACTCGGGGAAGGCCTTCCGGAGTTCCTCGACGCTTAAAGGATGGGGGTGGACGAACAGAAGCGCTTCCAGGATCGGCTTTATCTCCATCAGCCGCCCTTCTCGCCCTCCGGGGCAGGGGTGATGTAGGCGATGGAGTGCTTGTAGATGAGGTGCTCCTCCTCTCCGTACCCCTTCAGGTAAACGCAGAAGTTGTCAAAACCTGTGATATGGCCGAAGAGCCTCTGTCCCGAGGTGAGTTCTACGGCTACCCAGATCCTCTCCCTCCTCATCCGATTGAGGAACTGTTCCTGGAGTTTGATGGGTGCTCTGCCCGCCGTCTCTACCTTTTTCATCTCTTCCCCCTTTCCCAAAATGAGAGGATGGACCGAAAGATCTCTTCCCTCTGATCCGGATATCTGTACCATCGAATTTCTCTATCGGGCTTGAACCAGATGATCTGCTTCCTGGCCAGCCTTCGGGTATCCCTCTTTATAAGCCTTATGGCCTCTTCCAGGTCATACTTTCCTCCTATATGTCGCACCATCTGCCGGTATCCGATGGATTGCATCGATCTCAATTCTGGCCCATAACCCATGGAGAGGAGCCTGAGGGTCTCTTCCTTCAAGCCCTCTTTTACCATCATATCTACCCGCCTATCAATACCCTGATAAAGCTCCTCCCTTTCCTTAATGAGTCCTATCTTCAGCACATCGTAGGGGCTCTCGGAGAAGCGATGGTCCCCCCGCACCCGAGAGGGAGGAAGCCCCAACATCTCATAGATCTCCAGCGCCCTTATGACCCTGTAGATATCGTGGGGATGGATCTGTTCTGCGGAGGCAGGGTCAACCTCCTTGAGCCGCCGGTAGAGCCTCTCCGCCCCCCCGGAGGCCTTCGCCTCCTCGGCGAGCCTCCTCCTTATCTCCTCATTTCCCTCAACCCCCTCGATAAGGCCCCTGATTAAGGCCTTGATATAGAGACCTGTTCCCCCTACGACAAGGGGCATCTTCCCCCTTCTCCCTATCTCCGCTATCGCCTCCTGGGCCAGCTTGCGGAAGAGACCGGCGCTGAATCCCTCATCGGGGTCCACCACGTCTATCAGGTGATGGGGGACTCGCCTCCTCACCTCGGGAGGGGGCTTGGCGGTCCCTATGTCCATGTAACGATAGACCTGGACGGAATCGGCACTTATGATCTCCCCCCCGAACTCCTCGGCCACCTCCACCCCCAAGGAGCTCTTTCCCGTAGCCGTAGGCCCCAGGATGACCACGACCTTCTGCTTCACCATTGAGGAATTCTACCATAAAGTTGACAGCCGAAGGGGGGTTTGTTACTTTAAATGGACAAGGAGGTGGAAAGGGACGGGGAAGGTTTACGGTAATACCACAGGGCTTAAGGCCAGTGAGATAAGGGCATTAGAGAGGATTTACCGCCGAAGAATTCCCCCCGAGAAGGTCATAACCCCGGAGCTTGCCCGTTACCTGACGGAGCTCTCCTTTGAGATAGGACGGCAGATCGGCCTCATCATTAACCGTAAGGGGGAGATCTGTTTTGTCATCGTAGGAGATCACAAGGAAATCCTCATACCCGATCTGAGCCCCTGGAGAAGAGGAAGGGGAAGGTTGAGGGGGCTTCGCTGTATCCACACCCACCTCAGGGAGGAACCCCTTTCGCAGGATGACCTCACCGACCTCGCCCTGCTGCGGCTGGACATGATGGCCGCCCTGGGGGTAAATGAAAGGGGCCTCCCGGGCCGGTTTTACTTGGCTTACCTTTTGCCCGAAAACCCTGAAGGCCGCACCTGGCAGCAGGAAGAATACCGCTCCTTCCATGAACTGGACCTCAACTTTTCCGAATTCGTCCAATCCCTGGAGGACGAACTCCAGAGGGGATTCTCGGCCCTCAGGACAGATGGCAGGGAGAAGGCGATCCTGGTGAGCGTGGTTCCCCACGGGAAACCTTATCCCGTAAGAGAGTCCTTGGAGGAACTCGCCGAACTCGCCAGAACCAATGACCTCGAGGTGATCAATACCGTGATCCAGCGCCCCAAAGGCCTCCATCCCCGCTACCTGATGGGAAAAGGCAAACTCAAGGAGCTGATGATAAAGGCGTTGCAGAGCGGTGCGGACATCATCGTCTTCGATCAGAACCTCACCCCTGCCCAGATCAACTCCATAGCCGAGGTAACCGACCTGAAGGTGATAGACCGGACCCAGTTGATCCTCGACATCTTTGCCCGGCGCGCTCACACCCGGGATGGCAAGG
>CBEVRB010000027.1:0-18635 GCA_965552155.1 uncultured bacterium | reverse complement strand
GGATGGTGAAGTACACCTTTCAGTGTCCCAAATGTAACGTCCGTTACAGCGCCTCCTGGAAGAAGGAGAAGGCCTCCCGGAAGAAGTCCTAAGATCCTTCCTCCACCCGGATGAGGGTGGTCCTGTCCTTTATCACGTCGAGGCGATCTATCTCCTCAAGGGCCCTCTTTACCGCCTCCTCCTTCGCCTCGTGGGTCATCATCACCACCGGGACGGCGCCGTTCACCTCCCTCCCCTTCTGGATCACCGAGGCAATGCTTATCTCGTTGGCTCCCAGGATCCCCGAGATCTTGGAGAGGACCCCTGGACGGTCCACAGCGGTGAAGCGCAGATAATAGGGGCAGACCAGATCTTCCATCGCCTTGTAAGTCACAGGCCCCTCGGAAAAGAGAAGACCCTTCCCTTTCACCCCTCCCATGATCCTCTTGGCCACAGAAACCAGATCGCTCACCACGGCGCTCCCTGCGGCAAGTCCTCCGGCCCCCTGACCGTAAAACATGGTGGGCCCCACCACATCCCCGGTCACGTAGATGGCGTTATAGACCCCCCCTACCTGAGCGAGGAGGTGATCCTTGGGAAGCATGGTGGGATGGACCCTCAACTCCACCCCTTCGGGGGCTATCTTGGCTATGGCCAGAAGCTTTATCCTGTAACCGAATTCCATGCTGAACTGGATGTCGAGAGGGGTTATCCGGGTAATCCCCTCCACATAAACCCTCTCAAACTCCACCCAGCTCCCCGAGGCCAGCGAGGCGAGGATGGTCAGCTTATGGGCGGCATCTATCCCCTCCACGTCGAGCCGGGGATCGGCCTCGGCATACCCCAGCGACTGGGCCTTCCTCAAGGCCTCGCCGAACTCCTCCCCCTGCTCCGTCATCCGGGTAAGGATGTAGTTGGAGGTACCGTTGAGGATTCCGAAGATCGCCCTGATCCTGTTGGCCACAAGCCCCTCGGTGAGGGAACGGATTATCGGTATCCCCCCTCCCACACTGGCCTCAAATCCCACCTGGACCCCTCGTTCCTTGGCCGCCTCGAAAATCTCCTTACCCCGATGGGCCAGGAGGGCCTTGTTGGCGGTCACCACGTGCTTACCCTGCCGGATCGCCTCAAAGATGAGGCTTCGGGCCGGCTCCTCCCCACCGATGAGCTCCACTACGACGTCCACCCCGGGGTCCCTAATCACCTCATAGGCGTCGGCGGTAAGGAGGGAAGAAGGGACCTCCACATCCCTCTTCCTCTCCAAGTCTATGTCGGCGATCTTCCTTATCGCAAACCTCCCCCCCATTCGCTCGGCTATGAGGTCACCGTTTCCCTGGAGGATCTTCACCACCCCCGTGCCCACCGTGCCGAAGCCAATGATCCCGACCCCGATCTCCCTCATCCCCTGAACATCCTCCTTATGCCCCTTATGGCCTGACGGATCCGGTGCTCGTTCTCCACCAAGGCGAACCTCACATACCCCTCTCCCCCCTCACCGAAGCCGATGCCCGGGGAGACGGCCACCTTCGCTTCCCGCAGCAGGAGCTTGGAGAACTCCAAGGAGCCCATCTCCCGGTAGGGCTCGGGGATACGGGCCCAGACGAACATGGTGGCCTTGGGTTTTTTCACCTCCCATCCCACCTGCTTGAGCCCCCTCACCAAGACATCCCTCCGGGAGCGATAGGTCTCCACTATCCCCTTCACCACCGAATCATCGGACCTGAGGGCAATGATGGCCGCTATCTGGATCGGCTGAAACATCCCGTAATCGAAGTAACTCTTGAGCCTGGCCAGGGCGTGGATCATGCGGCTGTTACCCACCGCAAAACCGACCCTCCAGCCGGGCATACTGTAGCTCTTCGATAGGGTGTAAAACTCCACCGCCACCTCCTTGGCCCCCGGAACCTGAAGGATGCTTGGGGCCTTATATCCATCGAAGGTGAGATCGGCGTAAGCGAGGTCGTGGAGGATCAGGATGTCGTGCTCTTTGGCGAAGTCCACCACCTTCTCGAAGAAGGATAGATCTACCACGGTGGTGGTGGGGTTGTGGGGGAAGTTCAGGATGATCATCTTCGGTTTGGGCCAGGTCAGGCGCACCGCGGCCTGAAGCCTCTCGAAGAAGTCCTCCTCCTCATCCAGCAGGGGCACGCTCCTCAGGTCCCCCCCGGCAATCACCACGCAGTAACTGTGGATCGGGTAAGTGGGGGTGGGCACAAGGACCACATCCCCAGGGCCCAGGACCGCCAAGGCCAAGTGGGCGATCCCGTCCTTGGAACCGATGGTGGCGATCGCCTCGGTCTCGGGGTCCAGGTCCACGTCATACTTGCGCCCATACCATTCGGTAATGGCCACCCGAAGCTTGTATATCCCCCGGGAGGCGGAGTAGCGATGGTTCCTCGGGTTCTGAGCTGCCTCGATAAGCTTCTCCACGATGTGGCGGGGAGTGGGGATGTCGGGGTTCCCCATCCCGAGATCGATGATGTCCTCACCCCGGCGCCGGGCCTCAAGCTTCAAGGCATCCACCTGGGCAAAGACGTAAGGGGGAAGCCTCTTTATCCTCGGAAACTCCTCCATCCCTTCTCCTCTCAGCGAATTAAAAACAGCCCTAAAAAACTATCACGGGAGGGGTTGAGGGTCAAGGAGATGATCCTATAAGGGGCCTCCTTGAGCGAAAATCGGCGCTCTCACATAGGCGTAGGCTGCCTGAAGGAGAGTGGCCTCGGAGAAGGGCTTCCCTATGATCTGGAGGCCTACAGGGAGCCCCCTCTGGGTGAAACCGCAGGGGAGGGAAAGGGCGGGAAGCCCTGCCAGGTTCACCGAGATGGTGAAGATGTCGGAGAGATACATCTGGAGAGGATCGTCGATCTTCTCCCCGATGGCGAAGGCAGCCGTGGGGGAGGTGGGGGTTACGATCAGGTCACAACGCTCAAAGGCCTTCTCAAAGTCCTCCTTTATCAGGGTCCTCACCTGGGAGGCCTTCTTGTAGTAGGCATCGTAGTAGCCGGCTGAAAGGGCGTAGGTCCCGAGCATGATCCGCCGCTTCACCTCCGGGCCGAAGCCATCGGAGCGGGTCTCCCGGTACATCTCGATCAGGTCCTCCCCCTCCTTCCTCAGACCGTACTTCACACCATCGTAGCGGGCAAGGTTGGAGCTCGCCTCGGCGGTGCAGATGATGTAATAGGTGGCCACGGCATAGGGGGTATGGGGGAGGGAGATCTCGAATACCTCCGCCCCGAGCCCCTCAAGGACCCTTATCGCCTCCTTGACCCTCTCCTCCACCTCGGGGTCCATCCCTTCGATGAAGAACTCCTTTGGCATCCCGAGCCTCATCCCCCTTATCTCCTCCCCGAGCAGACGGGTGAAGTCCTCATCGGGAAGGGGGGAGGAGGTGGAATCATGGGGATCATGGCCTGCGATGGCCCCGAGCAGTAAGGCCGAGTCCCTGACCGACTTGGTCATGGGGCCTATCTGATCGAGGGAGGAGGCGAAGGCGACAAGGCCATATCTCGATACCCTCCCGTATGTGGGCTTGAGACCCACCACCCCACAGCAGGCCGCAGGCTGCCTTATGGACCCTCCCGTGTCCGAGCCCAGGGCCCCGGCGCACTCATCGGCGGCCACCGCCGCCGCTGAGCCCCCGCTCGACCCCCCGGGGATCGCCTCCAGGTCCCAGGGGTTTCGGGTGATGGCGAAGGCCGAGTTCTCCGTGGAGGAGCCCATGGCGAACTCGTCCATGTTGGTCTTCCCCAGGATCACCGCCCCCTGGGCCTTGAGCCTCCCTATCACGGTGGCATCATAGGGTGGGACGAAGTTATGGAGGATCCTTGAGGCGCAGGTGGTCCTTATACCCTTAGTACAGATGTTGTCCTTTATGGCGAGAGGGACCCCCGTGAGGGGGAATACCCTCCCCTCCTTCATCATCTCATCGGCCCGGGAGGCCATCTCCAGGGCCTCCTCCTCGGTCACGGTGAGGTAGGCCCTGATCCTCTCGTCCACCTCGCTTATCCGCTCGATGAAGGCCCGGGTCGCCTCCACCGAGCTCAGCTCCCCCCTGTCGAACCTCTCCCTCAGCTCCCCTATCCCCAGACGGCAGATTTCCATCAGATCACCCTTGGCACCTTGAAGAAATCCCCCTCCCTCTGAGGGGCGTTCTCCATGATCTCCTCCCGGGGAGAGGACTCCCTGACCTGGTCCTCCCGGAAGGCATTGGTGTGATGGACCACGTGGTAGGTGGGCTCCACCCCTTCAGTGTCGAGCTCATTGAGCTTCTCCATGTACTCCAGGATGGCGTTGAGCTGCCCGGTGAAGAGTTCCCTTTCCCGATCGGAGAGCTTCAGTCGGGCAAGCCTCGCCACATAATCCACCTCCCTCTCCGTGATCTTCATCCTTCCACCTCCTCCTCTGCCTCACAGTAGCTGGCCAGGGCCTTCACGATGTCCCCCCGGGTGAGGATCCCCACAAGCTTCTCCCCCTGTAGCACCGGCAGGGTGTTTATCCTGTGCTCCACCATCACCTTCGCCGCCTCCTCGATGGGAAGGGAAGGGGGGACGGTGATCACCTCCTTTACCATGATCTCCCCGACCGGGGTGTTGTACTTCTTAAGGATCTCCTCCCGGTCTATCTCCGTTACCTCCATCCCCATGGTGAGGTAGTTTATGATGTCGGTGCGGGAGATGAAGCCCTGAAGTCTCCCCTTCAGCACCACCGGCATCCCGGCGATGTCGAAGAGCCTCAGTTTGTTAAGGATCACTGAGACCTTCTCGTTGGGATGACAGGTTATCACCTTCTTCGTCATCACCTCGTTCACCTTCATCTCCAGAGCCCCCCTGAGAAGAATACCTCATTGGCCAGTTTTTGCAAGGCCTCCACCTTCCTCAAGGCGTCCCTGAGCCTCGCCTGATCGGGCTCGGGGAGCCGGTAGGGGTTGACCCTGTCCTGTCCGTCCACCACCCCCTCCCTCATGAGCTCCCCCTGGCGCTCGATTCGAAGGCGCATCAGGGTGTAGAAGGCCTCTTGGAGCCTCTGGGAAAAGGAAGCAGAAAGGACCTCCTTCTCCTCGAGCCCCTTTATCCGCTCGAAGGTGTTGGTAGTGGGGATCCGGTACCTCTTGGCGAGGAGCCTCACCAGGAACACTAAGGGACCCCAGCCCCCGAGCTTCACGTCTATCGTCCCCTTCCCTTCCCCCGAGCGCTCGGTGGCGAAACGGCGAAAAAGCCCGAGGGGGACGGGCATGAGGATGGCGGCCGATGCCATCTTCTCCACCATTGTGCGGTTATCCATGTTGTGGTCGTTGAAGAAGGCAATGAGCTCCTCCCCCAAACCCCTCTCCCCTCCTACATGGCGGAGGTCCATCATGATGATCAGGTCCAGGATCCCCAGGGGCCCCTTTCCGTGTCTGATCTTGCCAATTATCCTCTCCTTCCACTCCCCTATCTCCCCCCGCCATTTCTCGTTAACCGGCATGATCCCCCCTTTGCACTTCCTTATGCCGATCTCCTCGAGTTTCTCCACCATCCTCTGGGCGAATAGTTCGTAGTAGTCCTCAAGGGCCTCCTTGGGGCCGTAATGGGTCCTCTCGGCTATGTCACCCTTCAGGAGGCTGGTCCTCAGGCGCCCCTGGAGCGCAAGGAGCCTCTCCCCTTCCTCCTCCCTGTACCGGTACACCAGGAGGTTATCCTGATCGGTAAAAAGGGTCTGCTCCCTCCGGCCATCGCTCCCCATGGCCATCCAGGCGTAAGCCGAAGGAGGAGGTCCGAACCCCTCCGAGTCCAGCTCCTCCTCCACCAGCCTCAAGAGCCTCTGGGTGAGTCTGTCGCGGGCAAGGGAGAGGAGCCGGTGGACCTCCCTCACGGAGCGTCCCTCCTGAAACTCCTCCCAGGCAAGCTGGGTGAACTCCTGGTGGACCTCCCTGAGGACGCTCTCCTCCCCTGTCTCCTCTATTCGCCTGAGGAGGAGAGCACATCTCCCCTCTGCCCCCCTGAGGACGCCCTCTTCGTCCCTTAAGGCCGAGGAGAGCTCATCAAGGAGCCTCATCCTCTCGGGATAGGTAAGCCTTGCGGGGTCATACCCCCCGAGGAACTCCTCTGCCTTTTTTCGAATCATCGGATCAGAGGGAGGAGAGCCCCCTTATGGCCTCTAAGCGCTCCTCGAGCTTTGCCCTCCGGTCACTGTACTCCTGGAGCTTCCCCCGTTCCTTGGCCACCACCTCCTGGGGGGCCCTCTCGAGAAAGTCCCTGTTGGAGAGCTTCCTCTGGAGGAACTCGAGTTCCTTCATCACCCTCCTGAGTTCCTTCTGAAGCCTCGCCTCCTCCCGCTTAGGATCGGGGATCAGGTCCTCGAGCGGCACGAAGACCTCCACTCCCTCCGCCATGGCCATGGCGGCGGCCTGGGGGCGCTCGCCGCCGACCCGGACCTCCAACTCCCTCACCAGGCCGAGGTCCCTGATGAAACCTTCCCCCTCCCTTATCACCTGGGCCACCCCCTCGTCCTCCGCCTTAAGGATCGCCCTCACCCGAGTGGTGGGCGCCACACCCATCTCCCCCCTGATGTTCCTCACCCTAGTGATTACCCTCATCACCAGCCCCATCCTCCGGCTTTCCTCCTCGAAGGAGAGCTTCTCATCAGGCTCAGGCCAGGGGGCCACCGTGATGCTCTCCCCCCTGTGGGGTAGAAGCTGCCATATCTCCTCGGTGATGAAGGGCATGAAGGGATGAAGGAGCTTCAGGGTCTTATCGAGCACGTAAACGAGAGTGCGCTGGGTGGACCTCCTCAGCCCCTCGTCCTCCCTCTGGTAGAGGAAGGGCTTTATCAGCTCCAAGTACCAGTCGCAGAGCTCGTGCCAGAAGAAGTGATAGATGGCCTGGGCCGCATCGTTGAAATGGTAATCCTCCAGGGCCCTGGTCACCTCCCTGATGGCCTCATTGAGCCGGGTGAGGACCCAGCGATCGGGCAGGGTAAGCTCCTCGACCCTCAGTCCATCCACCCCCTCCTCGGGGAAGTCCCCGAGGTTCATCAGGGAGAAGCGGGCGGCGTTCCAGATCTTGTTGGCGAAGTTCCGGTATCCCTCTATCCTCTTTTCCGAAAGCCGGATGTCCCTCCCCTGGGCCGCAAAGGCGCAGAGGGCGAAGCGGAAGGCGTCCGTGCCGTACCTCTCGATCATCACCAGGGGGTCTATCACGTTCCCCCGGGTCTTGCTCATCTTCTGCCCCTGCATGTCCCTCACCAGGGCGTGGATATAGACGTCCCGGAAGGGGACATCCCCCATGAAGTGGAGACCCATCATCATCATCCTGGCTACCCAGAAGAAGAGGATGTCAAAGCCGGTGACCAGGACCGAGGTGGGGTAGAAGACCTCGAGCTCCTTGGTCCGCTCAGGCCATCCCATGGTGGAGAAGGGCCAGAGGGCGGAGCTGAACCAAGTATCGAGCACATCCTCCTCCTGCTCTATGCGGGGGGAACCGCAGTGGGCGCAGGAGGTGGGATCCTCCCTGCTCACGGTGATCTCTCCGCAGTCCCTGCAGTGCCAGGCCGGGATCCTGTGCCCCCACCAGATCTGCCTCGATATGCACCAGTCCCTGATGTTCTCCATCCAGTCGAAGTAGACCTTCTCCCACATGGAGGGGATGATCCTGGTCCTTCCCTTCCGTACCGCCTCGATGGCCGGGGCGGCCAGGGGCTTGGTGCGTACGAACCATTGAACCGAGAGGAAAGGCTCTATCACCGTGTGGCACCGATAGCAATGGCCGACGCTGTGACGGTAAGGCTCCACCTTCACGAGGGTGCCGTCCCGCTTGAAGTCCTCGAGGATCCTCTTCCGGCACTCAAACCGATCAAGGCCCTTATAGGGGCCCGCCTCCTCGGTCATCCTCCCCTTCTCATCTATCACCTTCACCTGCGGGAGGCCATGTCTACCCCCTATCTCGAAATCGTAGGGGTCATGAGCTGGGGTGATCTTCAGGGCCCCGGTGCCGAACTCGGGATCCACGTAGCTGTCGGCGATGACCGGGATCCGCCGCCCAAGCACGGGCAGGATTGCCGTCCTCCCCACCATCTCCTTATAGCGATTGTCAGCGGGATTGACCGCCACGGCCGTATCCCCGAGCATCGTCTCGGGCCGGGTGGTGGCCACCACGATCTCCCCTCCCCCTTCCAGGGGGTAACGGAGGTAGTAGAGGTAGGCATCCTCTTCCTCGTGCTCCACCTCGAGGTCCGAAAGGGCCGTCCCGCACCGGGGGCACCAGTTGATAATGTATTTGTCCCGGTATATGAGGCCCTCCTCATAGAGGCGGACGAAGACCTCCCTCACCGCCCGGGAGAGCCCCTCGTCCATGGTAAAACGTTCTCTGCTCCAGTCGCAGGAGGCCCCCAGGCGCCTGAGCTGATGGATGATCACCCCGCCGTACTTCTCCTTCCACTGCCAGACCCTCTTTATGAACTCCTCCCTCCCCAGCTGTTCCCTGCTCAGCCCCTCCTTGGCCAGCTCCCTCTCCACCACGTTCTGGGTGGCGATCCCCGCATGGTCGGTCCCGGGCATCCAGAGGCAGTTGTAACCCTGCATCCTGCGGAATCGGACCAAGACATCCTGGAGGGTGTTGTTCAGGGCATGGCCCATGTGCAGGGATCCGGTCACATTGGGCGGTGGGATGACGATGGAGAAAGGCTTCTTCGGGGAGGAGGGGTCGGCGCAAAAGTACCCTTTTTTCAGCCAGAAATCATACCACTTCTCCTCAACCCTCTTCGGGTCATAGACCTTCTCCAGCTCCTGGGCCATGGCCTATTTTTCACTGACCTCCTTGAGGGCCTTCTGGACGCTTTCCTCTATCTTCTCTTTCAGCTGGCGGGCGACGGCCGAAGCGATCTCCTCGGCCATGGCGGAGATGAGTTCCCTGACCGCCCCTTCCAGGCGGCTGACGGCCGGGGCCTCCTCAGTAGGAAGGGCCTCCTCCCGGGTGACCTCTTCCGGGAGGGCCTCCTCAGAGACCTCTGAAGGGGTAAAGGTAGGGGTGGTCTCCATCTCGGGAGCAGCGAACTCCCGCTCAAAGGCCTTCACAAACTCCTCCTCTGGGGGCTTCTCTTGAGGGGCCTCTATCCTCTCGAGCTCTTCGGCGCTCTCCCCCAGGATCGCCTCAAGCTTCTCCTCCTTTTTCACTTCGGGTGCGGCCTCCTCCGAAGGGGCCTCTGCCCTTATCTCCTCACCGAGCTCTTCCAGGGAGATATCCAGCTTCAGGGGCTCCTCCTCTTTCTTCTCCTCCGCTACTTCCTTCTTCTCCTCGAGGGTGGCCTCCAGCTCCTTCTCCAAGTCCTTGAGGGGCGATTCCAGCACGAACTCCTTTTCCTCCGGAGGAACCTCCACCTTCTCCTCCTTCGCTTCTTCCACCACTTCGGTGAGCTCTATGATCTCCTCCTCTTCCTTCGCCGGGAGAGGTTCCTCTACCTCCCTTTCCTCAAAGGGCACCGGGCCCTGGGCCAGAACCTCCTTCACCTTCCTTACGGCAGCCGTCGCCTCAAAGGGCTTTATCATGTAGCCCGCTGCCCCTACCCTCTCTCCGTCCTTCTCATCGAACTCGTCCAGGACCCCCACAAGGAGCAGCACCGGGATGTCCCTCAGTTCAGGGTCTTTTTTCACCTCCTCGCAAACCTCAAGGCCGTTCTTCTCGGGCATGTTTATGTCGGCGATGATCAGATCCGGCTTCACCTCCCTCGCCTTCTGGAGCGCCTCCTCCCCATTGGTGGCAAAGAAGAGCTTGAATTCCGATGAGGGGAAGGCCCTTTCGAAGACCTTCTGAATGGTGGAGGAATCATCAGCTATTAACAATTTTTGGGCCATTTTCGAACTCCTTTTGGGTTTTTTCGTCCCTTAATCTGTGAAAATTGCCTACCACAATATTGCACAAAGAGCCAATAGTGTCAAGTCTATTTTAGCCCTTGAAGGTGGCCATCCCCACTACCCTTTCCCCCGCTTCAAGTTCCATCAGCTTCACCCCTACGGTACCTCTCCTCTGAACGGGTATATTCCTCACCGGGATACGCAAGAGCTTCCCCTTGTTGGATATCACGAATATCTCATCGTCTTCTGCTATTTGCAAAACCCCTGCTATATAGCCGCTCCTCTTGGAGACCCTCACGTTTATAAGCCCCTTCCCTCCCCGGGACTGGACCCTGAACTCCTCCACTTTGCTCCTCTTTCCCATCCCCCTCTCGGTGACGGTGAGGATGTAGCTTCCTTCCTCGATGATCTCCATCACCACCACCTCGTCCCCTCCTCGAAGCTCTATCCCTTTCACCCCCTGGGCCGCCCTTCCCATGGGGCGCAGCTGAGAGCTGGAAAAGCGGATGGCGAGGCCTCCTTTGGTGCCGAGGAAGACGTCCTTCCTCTCGTCCGTGAGCCTTACTCCCACGAGCTCGTCCCCTTCCTGAAGCTGTATGGCCCGGATCCCTCCCGAGCGCGAGCTGCGGAGCTCCCCAAGGGGGGTTTTCTTGACCTTCCCCTTCCTCGTGGCCATGATCACCGAAACCCCCTCCTCAAAGTCCCTCACCGCCAGCACAGCGGTGACCCTCTCCTGGGGCTCCAAGGAGAGGAGGTTGACGATCGCCTTCCCCTTGGCCGTGGGTGGGGCCTGAGGGATCTCGTGGACCTTCATCCCGTAGAGCCTGCCCCGGTCAGTAAAGAAGAGGATGTGGCAATGGGTGGAGGCCACAAAGATATGTTCCACGAAGTCGGCGTCCTTAAGCAGGACCCCGAGCCTACCCTTCCCTCCCCTCCTCTGGGGCCGGTAGAGATCGGCAGGGGTCCTCTTGATATAACCGGACCGGGTGATGGTGACCACCATCTCCTCCTCGGCGATCAGGTCCTCCAGCCGGATCTCCGCCTGGGTCTCAACGATCTGGGTCCTGCGGTGATCGCCGAACCGCTCCTGGATCTCCCGCAGCTCCTCAACGATCACCCCCTTGAGCACCTCCTCATCCGCCAGGATCTGCTTGAGCCTCGCTATCTCCCGGGAGACCTTCTCGAACTCCTCGGCTACCTTCTCCCTCTCGAGGCCCGTCAGGCGCTGAAGCCTCATCTCCAGGATCGCCTGGGCCTGGGCCTCCGTGAAGTCGAACTCCTTTATCAATCCAGCCCTCGCCTCAGAAGGACTCTCCGATGCCCGGATCAGGGCAATGATCTGATCGATCACATCGAGGGCCTTGAGAAGCCCCTCCAGGATGTGGGCCCTCCTCTCCGCCTCCTGGAGTTCGTGGCGGGAGCGGCGTGTCACCACCTCCTTCCGGTGCTCTATGAAACGGCCTATCATCTCCTTCAGATTGAGGAGGGTGGGCCTGCCGTCCACCAAGGCGAGCAGTATCACCCCATAGGAGATCTGCAACTGGGTGAGCTTGTAAAGCTGATTGAGGACAACCTCCGCCACCTCATCCCTCTTGAGTTCTATCACCACCCGGATTCCCTCTCTGTCCGACTCGTCCCGCACCTCAGCTATCCCCTCGATCTTCCGGGAGTTCATCAGCTCGGCTATCTTCTCCACCAGCTTGGCCTTGTTCACCTGGTAAGGGAGTTCAGTTATGACGATCCTGCTCCTGCCCTTCTCCTTCTCCACCGCCGCCCTGGCCCTCACCTGAAGGACCCCCCTGCCGGTGGCATAAGCGCTCTTTATCCCCTCCCTGCCGCAGATAACCCCCCCCGTGGGAAAGTCGGGTCCCGGAATGATCTCCATCAGCTCCTCGATGGAGATCTCGGGTCGCTCGATCTGGGCGATCACCGCTTCAATCACCTCGGTGAGGTTATGGGGAGGGATGTTTGTCGCCATCCCCACGGCGATACCCGAGGAGCCGTTAACCAGCAGGTTGGGGAAGCGGGCGGGAAGGAGCAAGGGCTCCTCGAGGGAGCCGTCGTAGTTGGGGCCGAAGTCCACCGTCTCCTTCTCTATATCGGTCAAAAGCTCATGAGCCAGGGCTGTAAGCCTCACCTCGGTGTAACGCATGGCCGCCGGCGCATCACCGTCCACCGAGCCGAAGTTTCCCTGTCCATCTATCAGGGGGTAACGGAGGGAGAAGTCCTGGGCCATCCTCACGATGGTGTCGTAAACGGCCGCATCCCCATGGGGATGGTATTTACCTATCACATCGCCCACCACCCTCGCCGACTTCTTGAAGGGCCTATCCCAATAATTCCCCATGTCGTACATGGCATAGAGAACTCGCCGGTGAACCGGCTTGAGCCCATCTCTGACGTCGGGGAGGGCCCGGCCCACGATCACGCTCATCGCATACTCCATGTACGACCTCTTCATCTCCTCCTCGATGCTCACCATGCGAACGTTCCTCTCCACCTCCGCCTCCTATAAAAATTTTTTTGGCATTTTAACACAAAAATACCTCCACGGGAAGCTCCCGCCCCTCCTTGTCACAAGTTTTTTCGAGATCCTCCTTAGGCTTGGGCCTCGATGGGGTAAACGCTCACTTTGCGACGGCTCTTGCCCATGGGCTCGAACTTGAGGATGCCGTCGATCTTGGCGAAGAGGGTAAAGTCCCGGCCCATCCCCACGTTCTCCCCGGGATAGATCCGGGTACCCCGCTGGCGGACCAGAATGTTGCCCGCTCGAACGAACTGACCGTCGAATCTCTTCACCCCCAGCCTCTTGCCGATGCTGTCCCTTCCGTTCCTCGAGCTCCCTCCTGCCTTCTTATGGGCCATCTCTCACCTCCTCTTCAGCCGATGATATCCTCCACCTCCACCCAGGTGTAGTACTGTCGGTGTCCCTGTTTCCGGCGGTAGTTCTTCCTCCTGCGGTACTTGAAAACGATGATCTTCCTCCCCCTACCCTGTCTCCTTATCCTCCCGATCACCTTCGCCCCTTCGAGGAAGGGGTTCCCCACCTTGAGCTCCTTATCGTCCTTGATGAGGAGGACCCGGGAGAACTCCACCTGATCTCCTGCCTCCCCCTCGAGCTTCTCCACCTGTAGGATATTCCCCTTCTCAGCCTTATACTGTTTTCCCCCTGTCTCGAAGATGGCGTACATCCTCATCTCTTCTCTCAAAAAATCTGGCGGGAGCGACGAGATTTGAACTCGCGACCTCCGGCGTGACAGGCCGGCGTTCTCACCTGGCTGAACTACGCCCCCGCCCTCTGGTAGGCGGAACAGGACTTGAACCTGTGACCTTCGGCTTGTAAGGCCGACGCTCTCCCACCTGAGCTATCCGCCCCTTTGAATTCTCCCACAAGCCCCTTTTCCCTGTCAAGCAACCTCCACCTCTTTCTCGTACACCAGGATGGGCTTTTCCCCCTTCAGGATCACCTCCTCGCTGATGATGCACTCCTTCACGTTCCCCTTGGAGGGGATCTCGTACATGATGTCGAGCATAATATGCTCGAGGATCGCCCTCAGGCCCCTGGCCCCTGACTTCCTCTTCAGGGCCTCCCGGGCCACGGCCACCAGAGCCCCCTCGGTGAACTGGAGCTTTACCCCCTCCATCTCGAAGAGGCGCTGATACTGCTTCACTAAGGCGTTCTTCGGCCTCTTCAGGATCTCCACCAGGGCCCTCTCATCCAACTCGTCCAGGGTGGCGATCACGGGGAGCCTCCCCACGAACTCGGGGATGAGCCCGAACTTGAGCAGGTCCTCAGGCTGCACCTCCTTCAGGATATCCCCGATGCTCTTCTTCTCTTTGCTCTTGATGTCGGCCCCAAACCCTATCCCCATCATCCCGATGCGGGACTCGATGATCTTCTCCAGTCCCACGAAGGCCCCTCCGCAGATGAATAGGATATTGGTGGTGTCCACCTGGATGAACTCCTGCTGGGGGTGTTTCCTCCCCCCCTTGGGGGGCACATTGGCCATGGTCCCCTCGAGGATCTTGAGGAGGGCCTGCTGGACCCCCTCACCAGAGACATCCCGGGTGATGGAGGGGCTGTCCGATTTGCGGGCGATCTTGTCTATCTCGTCTATGTAGACAATGCCTTTTGAAGCCTTACTGACGTCGTAATCGGCGGCCTGAAGGAGGTAGAGGATGATGTTCTCCACGTCCTCCCCCACATAGCCCGCTTCGGTGAGAGTAGTGGCATCGGCGATGGTGAAGGGAACGTTGAGGATCTTGGCCAGGGTCTGGGCCAGAAGCGTTTTCCCCGTACCCGTGGGACCGATCAGGAGAATGTTGCTCTTCTGGATCTCCACGTCCTTGAACTTCTGCTTCGAGTAGACCCGCTTGTAATGGTTGTGCACAGCCACCGCCAGGATCTTCTTCGCCCTCTCCTGCCCTATCACGTACTCGTCCAGGATCCTCTTTATCTCCGCCGGCTTGGGCACGGGGACGTTGATGGCCGGTTCCCTCTCGAGTTCCTCCTCCAGAATCTCGTTGCAGAGCTGGATACACTCGTCGCAGATGTAAACCCGCGGTCCGGCGATCAGCTTGCGCACCTGATCCTGGCTCTTTCCACAGAAGGAACAATAAAGCTTTCCTCTCCTCATATCCATTCTCCTATCTCGGCCTTTGTACCACCACGTCGTCTATTATACCATACTCCTTAGCCTGGAGACTGGTCATGTAAAAGTCCCTGTCGGTATCGGCCTTTATCTTCTCCAAGGGCTGTCCCGTGTGCTTGGTGAGGATCTGGTTGAGCTCCTCCCTCAGCCTCAGGATTTCCTTCGCCTGGATGTCCACATCCGCCGCTGGCCCCTCGAACCCCCCCATGGGCTGATGCAGGAGTATCCGGGAATGGGGCAGAGCATACCGCTTCCCCTTCGCCCCCGCAGCGAGGAGCACCGCCCCCATGCTCGCTGCCTGCCCCAGACAGATAGTCACCACGTCGGGCTTCACGTACTGCATCGTGTCATAGATCGCCAGCCCTGCGGTGACCAGCCCCCCGGGCGTGTTTATGTAGAGGTAAATGTCCTTGTCCGGGTCCTCCGATTCGAGGAAGAGGAGCTGGGCTATGACCAGGTTGGCCAGATCGTCGGTGATGGGTGAACCGAGAAAGATTATCCTCTCCTTGAGCAGCCGCGAGTAGATATCATAGGCCCTCTCCCCCCGACCGTCCCTCTCGACGACTATCGGAATCAGCATCTCTCCCCTCATGAGATGTGGGCCTCTTCCATGAGGAGGTCCACCACCTTGCTGTTAAGGAGCTCTGTCCTCACCCCATCCACCACCCTATCATCGTTCCTCAGAAGCCGCAAATCCCTCCCTGTGCGTTTCGATATCTCTTTGAGGCGTTCCTCGACCTCTTCCTCCTTCACCTCTATCCCCTCCCTGCGGGCGATCTCCTCCAAGAGGAACGCCGTCTTTATATCCCTTTCGGCCGCCTTCATGCAAGCTTCCCAGGCCCTCTCGTCGGTATCCCCTCCCTCCTCCCTCTTCCACCTCTCGTAGATGGCCTGCGCCCGGCCCTGGAGGAGGGAAGAGGGGACCTCCATGGGGTTGGAGGAGATCAACTCATCGAGGAGCGCCTCCCTTACCCTCCTCCGATAATCTTCCTCCTTCCGCCTCTCGAGCTCCTCCCGCACCTTCTTCCTCAACGCCTTCACGTCCGTCACCCCTAAGTCCTTGGCGAACTCATCGTCAAGCTCCGGCAGGATCTTCTCCCTTATCTCTTTCACCTTGGCCCTGAAGAGAACCTCCCTCCCGGCCAGGTCCCTCCTCGGGTGATCCTGGGGAAAAGTCACCCTGAACTCCCCCTCCTTCCCCACCTCCATACCTATGAGGGCCTCCTCAAAACCAGGGACCATGGTCCCTGAGCCGACCTCAAGGAGGTAATTCTCGGCCCGTGAGTCCTTTATCGGCCTGCCATCGAGGAAGCCCTCGAAGTCCAGAAGGACCCAGTCTCCTTTCTTCACCCTCTTTCTCCCCTCGGCGGTCTTCAGCCTCCCGTAAAGGTTCCTCAACCTCTCGATCTCCTCCCTAACTTCCTTATCGGTCACCCTCCCCTTCTTCCCAACCTTCACCTCAAGCCCTTTATACCTCTTGAGATCCACAGGAGGTTTGACCTCGAGGAGAGCAGTATAGGTAAAAGACTTCTCAGGGGAGAAATCCCCCGGTTCTATCTGGGGGGCGGAGACGGGCTCAAGGGATTTTCTGGAGATCGCCTCAGGGTAGGTCTTCTCGATGAGCTGAGAGATAGCCTCCCGGTGAGCCTGCTCCCGGTAGAGCCTTTTTAAGACCTCGATGGGGACCTTCCCCGGGCGAAATCCCTTGAGTTTGACCCTGCGCCTCAGGTCCCGGTAGACCTCATCCACCGTCTCCTTGACCGTGGAAGGGGGTATCTGGACCCTCAACTTCCTTTTCGTGGCGGAAAGCTCCTCTACTCTTACCCTCACCGCTATGCTCCGGGGAGATGGACGATAAGGGGGGAGATAAAATGGTGCGAGAGGGGGGACTTGAACCCCCACCCGAAGACCAGACTGGATCCTAAGTCCAGCGCGTCTACCACTTCCGCCACTCTCGCTTTTTTCCTCATGGTGGGCCGTCCGGGACTCGAACCCAGAACCTACGGATTAAGAGTCCGTTGCTCTACCTGTTGAGCTAACGGCCCATCTGGCACGCCCGGGGCGACTCGAACGCCCGACCTACGGATTCGAAGTCCGGCGCTCTATCCAACTGAGCTACGGGCGCACCCTCTTGGGGTGAGTGAGGGGCCTCGAACCCCCGACCTCTGGAGCCACAATCCAGCGCTCTACCGGCTGAGCTACACTCACCATCTCTGTGGCGCGCCTGGGAGGAGTCGAACCCCCGACCCACGGATTAGAAGTCCGTTGCTCTATCCAACTGAGCTACAGGCGCTATAAAATTTTTACCATCAGGGCAACGAAATGTAAAGCCTCTGGTCGGGGCGAGCGGATTTGAACCGCTGACCCCCTGCTCCCAAGGCAGGTGCGCTACCCGGCTGCGCCACGCCCCGAACCCCCTCTAAGGTAATATAATCACGGGCCAAATGCAAACGCTAAGGGAAGAACTCCCTCAACCGCAATTTCAGGGCCTTGAGGGCCCTTCCCCGGTGGCTCAGGCGGTTCTTCACCTCCAGGGGAAGCTCGGCCATCGTCTTCCCCAGCTCCGGGATGAAAAAAAGGGGATCGTAGCCGAACCCCCCTTGCCCCCTCTCCTCAAACCCTATCACCCCCTCGCAGGCCCCCTCCACCACCTCCTCCTTGCCTGATGAGGGGTCCACGCAGGCGATGACACAGCGGAAGGCCGCCCTGCGCCTCTCCCACGGAACCCCCTCGAGCATCTTGAGCAGCTTCCGGTTGTTATCTTCGTCCGAGGCCCCTTCCCCGGCAAAGCGGGCCGAAAGGACCCCTGGTCCCCCCCCCAGGGCCTCCACCTCCAGGCCCGAGTCATCGGCGAGGGTGATCATACCGCTTCTTCGGGCCACCTCCCTCGCCTTCCTCAGGGCGTTCTCCCTGAAGCTCTCTCCCTCCTCCTTCACCTCGGAGATCTCGGGAAAGGCATCGAGGGAAATTACCCTGATGCCCTCTTGCTCTAGGCAGGCCCTTATCTCGGCTAACTTTCCGCGATTTCGGGTGGCTACGAGGATCTCCCGAGGGGCCACCTTAATCCTCGAGGGCCAGGCGCTGGATCTCGCTCAGCCTCTCTATCCCCTTCATCCCGAGGGTGATCAGACCCTCGAGCTCCTCTCTGCTGAAGGGCGCCTCCTCGGCCGTCCCCTGGATCTCCACGAACTGACCCTTGCTGGTCATCACCAAGTTCATGTCCACCTGGGCCCGGGAATCCTCGCTGTAATCGAGATCCAGCAGCATCTCCCCGTCCACTATCCCCACGCTCACCGCGGCCACCGAGTCCCTTATAGGGATCTTCTCTATCTCCCCCCTCTCCTTCAGCCAGCGGAAGGCGTCCACTAAGGCCACATAGGCTCCGGTGATGGAGGCCGTCCTCGTCCCCCCATCGGCCTGGATCACGTCGCAGTCCAGCAGGATGGTCCTCTCACCGAAGCCCTTCAGGTCTATCACCGAGCGGAGAGACCTGCCGATCAGGCGCTGGATCTCCTGGGTCCTCCCTCCCAGCTTTCCCCTCACCGACTCCCGGGGGGCACGGACATGAGTGGCCCGGGGGATCATGGAGTACTCTGCCCGCACCCAACCACTCCCGGTATCCTTGAGGAAGGGCGGAACCCCATCCTCCACGGTGGCGGTGCAGATCACCTTCGTATCCCCGACCTCTATAAGGACCGACCCCTCGGCGTGCTTTATGTAGTGACGGGTTATCCTGACGGGACGAAGCTCATCCCACCTTCTACCATCACACCTTGTCATCTTTCTGAGCAAAAAGAAAAAAATGAAAACTGGTGGAGGCGGCGGGAATCGAACCCGCGTCCGGAGGTAGTTCCCTAAGGGGCCCTACATGCTTAGCCTGGGTTTTCTTCTCGCCCTGAGGGCTCCCCCAGGCGGGATATCTCAGGGCACAGCTTATAAGGATCTCGCCCCTGCTTTATAAGCATCAGCAGGGACCAGCCTGCATATCTGACGCCCTCCGGAGGCCTGCAGGCGAACCCCCCGGGGCGTTGGCTGCGTCAATTAAGCAGCCAAGGCGTACTCATAATCGTTGGCACTTGTAGGTGCCCCACTGTTTAACGAGGCGTGGGACCTCGGCATGCACCCCTTATCTCCCTACCTCCGTCGAACCCTTTTCGCCCCCAAGTTGTAAAAGATCA